>JAUVBY010000173.1 GCA_030590945.1 Gammaproteobacteria bacterium
AGATCGATGTGCCACCTGGCGTAGTAGTCAATGAGGCGATTGAGATCGCCAAGTTGTTTTGTTCAGATCACGGTTACAAATACGTAAATGGTGTGCTGGATAAAGTGGTGAAAGAGCAGAAAAAGCTCACAACTTGAAGCCGGGTAAGCATAACGCAATTACCCTGGTTGAGCGTCATACCCGCGAAGGCGGGTACCCATAATGCCGTTAGCGACAGGCTTATAGATTCCCGCCTACTCGGGAATGACATTTATTCTGAGCAATTGTGTGCTTTTTAGTAGCCTGAGTGAGCCCTTTGGTTTCTACCTTCTTAAATAATTAATGCCTACAATTCCTCCTCGCTTACTGACCTATCCGCCTGCTTTGCTAGCCACCGGTTTTGGCTCTGGCCTGAGCCCCGTCGCCCCCGGCACCGCAGGCACCCTGGCCTCCCTGTTGCTTTTTCTCTTTGTGCAGGACACGACCTGGCCACTATTAGTAATATGTGTAGTCGGGTTTATCGCCGGAATCTGGCTTTGTGAGCGCACTTCTGAAAAACTCGGTGTGCATGATCACGGCGGCATCGTCTGGGATGAGTTTATTGGCATGTGGATCACGTTACTTTGGGTGCCGCTATCGTTTAGCACCCTGATAATAGCCTTTGTTTTGTTTCGCCTGTTTGATATCTTGAAACCCTGGCCCATCAGCTATCTGGATAAACGGGTACATGGCGGGTTTGGGATTATGATCGATGACGTGATCGCGGGGATATTTGCGAACGTTTGTTTGCAGTTAATCCTCTGGTTCTGACTATCAAAAATGGTGGATGCGCTACGCCATTATAATTTTATGGGCCCCCTACTTCGGGGGCTCGATGTAGGGGGGATAAGCTGAAGGCGCATCCACCGCATTCTAAACAGAATAATCGTAATCAATAATCAAAGGCGAGTGATCTGAAAAGCGCTCGGTTTTGTAGATCTCGGTTGACTTAATCTTACCAGCCAGGCCGGGTGAGGTGATATGGTAATCAATGCGCCAACCGGTATTGTTTGCCCAGGCTTGCCCACGATTGGACCACCAGGTATAACTGTGTTCGGGCTGCTCAATTTGTCTGAATGCATCAAGATAGCCGACCTCGTCAAACACCTTGTCCAGCCAGGCACGTTCTTCGGGTAAAAAGCCGGAGTTCTTCTGATTTCCCCGCCAGTTCTTAATATCCGCTTTGGTATGCGCGATGTTCCAGTCGCCGCAGATGATGATGTCTTTGCCGGTCTCAAGCATCGCCTGCATTTTGGGCAGGAAATAGTCCATACACGTATATTTATACGCCAGGCGTTCTTCTTTGGCGGAGCCCGAGGGCATATACAATGAGGCGATTAACAAATTATCAATTTGTACTTCCAGATAGCGCCCTTCAACATCGTAGCGCTCATCTCCCATACCGACTACAACCGAATCGGGCTTTCGTTTCGAGTACAGCGCAACACCACTGTAGCCTTTCTTTTCCGCATCATGGTAGTAACAGTGATAGCCCGCAGGGTGAAATACCTCGTCTTCCAGTTGATGAATCTGGGCTTTGGTTTCCTGTATGCAGACAAAATCAGCAGCTTGTTTAGGCAACCAGTCAAAAAACCCTTTGCGCGCGGCGGCGCGAATGCCATTAAGGTTGGCAGTAATTACTTTCATATTATAAATCTGTTGTAGTAAGTGGTGAGCCTGGCGCACCGTATCAAATATCCTGTGCGCTATTCTCCAGCATGTTTAAAACCTGCTCAACTTCATCCAGTTGAAATTCATTAAATACCTGTACACCGTTTTGTCGGATCAGAGCGGTCGTTACACCAACACCCTGAGTCAGGGTGCCGTTAAAGCGCCCATTGTACACATGTTCATTGCCACACGATGGGCTGTTTGACTTGAGCAACGCAAGTTTAATACCATGCTCATGTATTAGTGCCAGAGCGGCGCGAGCACCATTAATAAACGCGGCACTCAGATCAGTACCCTCTGCGGTTTTTACGCTGGAATGACCGCTCAAAACCTGTTCTCCGTCAGCAAGCAGAATTTCAGCGGCGGGTCGGGGTGTTGATAAGCCGCCAGCGACTTCGGGGCAGTGTTTTATAAATCGGCCTTCGGCCTGCCATCGTTCGATACGGGTGTCGTTGAGTAATTTACTTTTCCCGTCGTATCGAACCCTGTCTCCTAGCAGGCAGGCACTGATAAAGATTTTTTCTTTGATACATTAACTCCAGTAAATTAGTGTGTTTATTTGATGGGGCACGACGTAGGGTGTGATAAGCGATAGCGCATCCACCATTTGGCAAATAGAACAACCATATCTGGTGGATGCGCTGCGCTTATCACACCCTACGTCGTGCCTTTTTTGAAAGGGGAGAAATCGTAAGCCCTTTAAAAATAAACCGAAATATCCTCATGCCCGGCCTGGCAACGCGCAACATATTTGGCCTGGCCAATAGTCAGCTTTTTCTGCGAGCGGATGCCCACGGTTTCGCTGAGACCGCTGGTAAATACTGAAAGTTCAGGTAACACTCTAATTTCGGCTGCTTTACGCCAGGCGATGTCCTGCTCATACAGGGCGCCAGCCTGCTGATACAGAGCGATGGCTTTTTCCCTTTGATCTTCGCCTTTTTTCAATGCCCGGCGTGATTTAGACAGCAGGGTTTTTATTTTTGATACCCCGGTTATTGCGGACATCCGGCTTTCCAATTTCTTTATTTGTGCCATTGTGGCCGCTAGTTCACCGGTTTGCATGGGTTCTGCCAGTGCTTGTAACGGTTCTCCCAGCGCGACAGCATCGTCGGTTCCTGCGAGAACGTTCTGTATATCGCCTAATTGAATCATCGCGGTATCAACGTTGTTCTGATAGGTTCGGCGTGCTTTGATCATCGCATCATTGCGTGTTTTAAATTCTCCGGAAACCGATTCCCATTCAGCGGGTATACTTTGCTTCAAGCTTAGTAGTTCTGTATTGAGTTTTTCAATCTTCGCATTGAGGGTATCAATTTCCTTCTGATCCCGTGTGCGTTTGATATCATCTTCGCGTAACAAAATCGTTTCCTGTATCTCGCGCATATCTTTTTCAATCGCTCTGACTTTGACCAGAACCGGTTTGTATTCCGGTACGTAGTCGTTAACCATGGCTTTGGCATCCAGCAGTGCCGTGAGCAGGGCCGGGCTGTTTGCAACCATTTCGATGCTATCATTTAAGCTCCCGGCGGTATCGCTGTTCAGTTGGCTCAGATCAATTTCACGCACGCGTTTGATGGAGGACTGTAATGCCTGAGCCCCCTCAATGTAGGAAGTTTCAGCATAATTTTCCAGGCAGGCCTGCAACTTCGGGTTTACCGGTGGAGGGGAAGTTTCCGAGGTTAAATGTGTTCTAAGGGGAAGGTAATTCACCAACGCGGGATAAAAGCCTGCGATCGCCAGACCCAGGAGTTGCAGGCCGATGAAGGCAGTTGCACCTTTATATATATCCAGCGTCTTAATCACTTTATCGGCCACACCACGCAAATAGAACAAGGCAAAACCAAATGGCGGGGTCAGGAACGAAGTCTGAATATTCAGCCCGACCATCACGCCAAACCATACGGCCGTAATATTCGCTTCCGGGTTCGCCAGTAAGATTGGCGCGACAATAGGCACCACGACCACAGCGATTTCGATAAAATCGAGGAAGAAGCCCAGCACGAACATCACCAGCATGACGACAATGAATTGGGTCCAGAAACCGCCAGGCAGCGTGGTGAGAAAATTCTTAACGATTTCCTCGCCGCCAAAAGCACGGAAGGCCGATGTCAACATGGCAGCACCGATGAGAATGATAAACACCATCGATGTTGTTTTGACCGTGTCGATCATAACACCGTGAAGTGTGTTATCCGATTTGTATACTCGCCAGGCGCTCCAGCCAATGGCATAGAGTAAAAACGCTACAGCAACAATTGCCATCCAGATGCCAATCTGATCGCTTGCCGTGGTGGTGCTCTTTATATTTAGATTGTAGTTACTGGAGAGGTATAATATCACTGCGATCGAAAGCAGGGCAATGGCGGCGGGTACGTAGACGTATTTTTTGCCTTCATGCAGGCGATAACCGGCCATGATCATGGCACCAATTGCACCGATAGAGCCAGCCTGGTTGACGGTAGCAATGCCGCCGACAATCGAGCCCAAAACCATGAAGATTAATGCCAGGGGAGGAACCAGGGAGAGGAGTATCCCTTTGTAAAAGGCAGAATCGCGCGTGCCTTCAAACGGTACGGGTGGGGCGATTTTCGGGTTAATAAAGGCCCTTATCAGGATGTAGCCCATGTACAGGCCCACCAGAATCAAACCTGGAATAAAGGCCCCCATAAACATATCGCCAGCGCTCGCGGAAACCACATCAAAATGTGAAGGCATGGAGTATTCACCGGTGGCGGTTCGATACAGCTCCTTACGCATGGTGTTGGCCTGATCTGCGGCGCTGGAAAGCTGATCCGCGAGAATAATGAGCACAATAGAGGGCGGAATGATCTGTCCCAGTGTGCCTGAGGCGCAGATCGTTCCGCATGCCAGGGATTTGGAATAGTTGTTGCGTAACATCGCGGGCAGCGAAATCAGGCCCATGGCGATGACGGTTGCCCCGACAATACCAGTGGTTGCGGCTAACAGGGTGCCGACAAACACCACCGAAACACCCAGACCACCCGGTACCGGACCGAACAGGCGCGCCATTGAGATCAGCAGGTCTTCAGCGATTTTTGATCGCTGCAACATAATTCCCATAAATATAAACAGGGGAATGGCTATTAGAGTATCGCGTTCGACTATCCAGTACAGGCTGCGAAAGTTCGTAACGCCGGCACTAAGCCATTGTTTGGGCCCGTCATGCGCGAAGTAAGCGCCGA
>JAUVBY010000130.1 GCA_030590945.1 Gammaproteobacteria bacterium
GATTGGAAAACATGGATTTGAAAGAAAAAATTCACCACTTGAAGATCGATTGATTCAAATACAATCTGAACTTCCAACACTTGAAGGAACGATCAAAGCGATGGAACAAACCACACTTTCATCTACAGAAATAGCATCAGAAACATCCTGGCTTTATTCAAGGTGGTCTAAGTTACCTGTACAAGACAAACTTAAAGTCGTAGAACTCGTAACTGAAAGAATTGTTATTCATGATAAAGAAGTAGAACTTCATCTTCATTATTTACCATTTGCAAAAGCAAATTAATATATCGATATTCCTAAACCCGCTGTCATACAGCCAGTTCCTTACTTAACCCAATAGACAGGAGTAAACACCATGTCCAGCTTCGCGGAAAAGATAACAACATGGCAACGCAACAACACGGATTCATCGCCGCAATCAGAATGAAATCAGCGGGATAGGTTTAGCGGTATGCTGCTCTGGCAATACAGGCCCGGTCGGATTCCAATGGTTCACGCAGATTTTTCAAAGCTTTTTTAAAAACTTAGAAACCTAACTTAAAAGACTACCATTTTGGGCGAGCGAATTTTCTCCTGGCGAAGCTTTGTTGCCACCATCTACAATGAATATCGGTAATGTACAATAGACGAGGGCTTTCCCGAGTTAATGCTTCATGCAAGCCAGTTCTCGACCCTTAGATCGGGCACACGCTTAAACTCTTTTTCATTCGCGGTTACGACAGTTAAATCATGCGAAATTGCATGGGCAGCAATTAGCATATCATTCGGGCCGATGGGTGTTCCACATTGTTCCAGGTGCCTGCGCAAAACAGTATATGCCTTGTCTGCAGGTCCATCCAATGGTAGAACTATTATTGCAGACAATATCAAATTGATGCGTTCAATCAAGCGCTCTGAGCCATTTTTTTCCGCTCCAAACCGCAATTCCGCACTTACAATGATGCTAGTACAGATTTTGTTCTCTCCTACATGCATCAATTTGGTGCTTAATTCGCCCTGAGGATTACGTACCAGTTCAGAAATAATATTAGTATCTAGAAGGTAACGAAGGTCCACAATTAAATTTCGACCTCATCCAGGGCGATTAAATCTTTGTCAATATTCGGGAAAATATCTGCAATCGGTTCCATAGAAGATAATAAATGAATAAGGCGACCCTTTCGAATGGGCTCGATAATTAAGCGGCCTTTATCCTGACGAATTGTCGCCTCATTTCCTTCCAATTCAAATTCTTTAGGTATTCGTAACGCCTGATTACGACCATTCCGAAACAAGCGGATATGTTTTTCAGTATGCATATTGATTATTTAGTTACTATCTATGTATATGCCATCGCATATGCCGTATGGGGTAAATTGTCAATTATTAGTAATCTGTCCATGCCAAAACATATTCTGGGAAATTCTTGAGAACGTAGAAAGGAGTGTTATGACCTGTCCAGACTTCTGAGTTGAATCGCTTGCCCTAGGTGCAACTTATTGATGTTCTCACTGCGCTGTAAATCTGCGATTGAGCGTGCCAGTTTCAGAATTCGGTAATAGCCTCGGGCGGACAGTCCTAGTTGATTCATTGCTCGATCTATCAATTGTTGTGAAGCTGTATCCAGTGCACATATCTGATCGATCTGTTTAACCGACAACTTGCTATTAAGCACGCCCTGCCGATCGATTTGCAGCGCCTGTACAGCCTCAATCTGTTCGCGGATTTGTTCACTGGTCGACTCAACCTTTGGACTTGGTGCGGACAGCACATCTTGCGGTACTCGCGGCACTTCAATGTGCATGTCAATACGATCAAGCAATGGACCGGAGAGTTTGCCTCGATACCTTGCAATCTGATCCGGTGTACAACGGCATCGACCGGAATTAGCGCCACTGTCACCATAGTAGCCACAGTTACATGGATTCATAGCTGCAATCAGCGTAAAGCCGGCCGGGTAGGTGACGCGATAGGCGGCTCTCGCAATGCTGACCTCACCCGACTCCAGGGGTTCACGCAGGTTTTCCAGCACCTTTTTATCGAACTCCGGGAATTCATCTAAAAACAGAACTCCGTTGTGCGCAAGTGAAATCTCCCCGGGCATCGCCTTGTTGCCACCGCCGACGATAGAAACCGCCGACGCACTGTGATGAGGGCTTCGGTAGGGGCGTTTAAGCCAGTTTTGCATATCGACACCGTCATTGCTGAGCGAAGCGACTGCAGCAGCTTCCAGCGCCTGCTCTATCGATAAATCCGGCAATATGCCTGCAAAGCGTTCGGCTAACATGGATTTTCCTGTGCCCGGCGGGCCGTATAACAACGTATTATGCCCTCCTGCCGCAGCAATGGTCATCGCCAGCTTAGCCAGGGCTTGCCCTTTTACATCGCTCATGTCCTTTGTCGGCTGGTTGCAGACAGGTTCGGACATCGTTACGTCTTTAAATTCCGTTTCTCCGGATAAACCCGATATGACGTCAAGCAAATGATCAGCCGGTAGCAAACTCACATCGGGAACCAGCGAAGCCTGTTCTGCGCTTTGTGCTGGAAGACACAGTTGCAAACCCTGATTCCGTAAGGAGAGCGCTGTCACCAAGGCGCCGCGAGTTTTCCGCAGGGCGCCGCTTAAGGCTAACTCACCAATAAATACTTTCCCTTCAACCGACGATTGCGGGATCACGCCGGCCGCGGTTAGTATGCCGATAGCAATAGGCAGGTCATAACGCCCGCCCTCTTTTGGCAAATCAGCAGGCGCCAGGTTGACGGTGATTTTTTTACGCGGAAACTCGAAATTAGAATTGATCAGCGCGCTACGCACCCGATCGCGGCTTTCACGAACCGCTGCCTCGGGCAAACCTACAATAGAAAAACGCGGCAGCCCTCCGCTGAGATGAACTTCTACACTGACTTCCTGCGCTGACACGCCCTGTTCGGCGCGGCTTTGAACGATGGCGAGTGACATTCCTTATCCTCCATGATTTCCGTTTCCTGTTGGCCTGACAATACTCTTATATTTGCGGCTTTTCCAGTTCGCTAATAAGTTTTTCGAGTTCTTCGAGTTTAGCACGCGTTTTTGCCAACACTTTTTGCTGCACTTCAAATTCGCTGCGCGACACCAGGTTCATCTGCTCAAACTGGCTTTGTATCACTGCCGCAATACTGTCTTTTATATCGTCACCCAGGGCCGGTGGTAAGAACGAGAATATAGCAGATTGCAGACGACTACTCTGACTCATTATTCGACCACTTCAACCAGGCTGGATTGTTTTAAATTGTTGAGTAAATCTTGCATTTTCTCATCGAGCTTTTCCGCAAAAATCCGTTGCTGAACCTGAGATTCAAGCGTTACCGAGCCGGGCACATCCCGCATTTGCAGGAGTTGGATCAAATGAAACCCATACGACGATCGTACCGGATCACTTATCTCACCAGCTTCAAGCGTCTGAATTGCGCCGGCAAAATTTGGGTCAATTTCCTTAAGTTGTAACCAGCCCAGTTCACCGCCACCGGGAGCAGAACCGGTATCATCTGATTGAGCTTGTGCAACTGCGCCAAAATCCAGGCCCGCGAGAATCTGATATTTAAGGTTTTGTAAGAATGCGGCCTGTTCACGCCCGTCTGTGCCTTCCTGAACACCTTTGGCAATGTGTCTTACAAGGTATTCCTGAGGCGCAGAACTGGCCGATTGCATGTCCGTCAAAAGCAACAAATGAAAACCATTACTACTTTCAAGCACTTCAGAAACGTCTCCTACACGAAGATTATCGAGCGCATTTACGAATAGTTCCGGCAAATCATCGGCTGTTTTCCAACCCAAATCGCCCTTGTCTCCACTGGCACTAACATTCTCATATTCATTTGCGAGCGCAGCCATCGCTTCCCCCGCCAACAGGCGAGCACGCAACTCTTCAGCAAACTTTGCACGTTTTTTCTTTTTACGTTTGCTTAAGCCATCTTCGAGCGAAATAACGATATGCGAAGCCCGGAACGTCTTTCGAGCCTGGTCGCGCAATTCCGGCCGATTTTGAATATATTCTTCGATTTCAGTCAGCGACACGTTTACGCTGCTGGCGATGCGTTGCCCGATTACCTGCTGTACCAGCAATCGTTGCCGTAAACTCGATTCAAATATTTTCGCATCCACGCCTTTTATCTGAAGCTGATTACGCAATTGATCCGCGCTGAGCTGGTTTCGCCCTGCCAGCGACGCAACAGCCTGTTCCACCTGGGCATCACTTACCGTCGCGTCAGGTGCGATTCGTCGAGCGTGAGCAGTCAACAACATATCATCCACGATCGACTCAGTGGCGACGGAACTAAGATCTGGCGTAACAGGTTCAAAACGCTCTGCCTGAGCCTGTATGAAGTACAGTACGTTAAATTCATGTTGAGTGATCGCAATATCATCCACAATCAAGACCACTTCATCTATTTCCTGAGCGTGTACTGCTGATAGCAACATCCCTACGCCAAGCAAAGACGTCGCCACGCATCGCCACAAAGGGGCGCGCGAATGTACAGTGATATACTTCATACTTACACTAAATAACAAATGAAACGCGGCGCACAGCTTAGAGGCCTGTATCGATTTTCCCCAGACCATCCAGTTCCAGGCTAATCACGATTCTTGAATTGAACTCACCATCGCTTTGGAGAACGTTAGATGCTCTTAAGCCAACAGCCCAACAGCATGAGTCGTAAATAAGGCCATAACTGCTCTCTCTGAATTCGGCATCTTCAATAGAATACCGTTGCCCTGTGTAAAACTGCCAGCGCGGTCCGAGCGGCCAATCCAACTGCAGGCGTACATCTTCAGCATTCTGATTATCCTTGAAATAATCAAACGTTACTTCACGGCGAAAGCCCACAGAATAATCAATACCCAGTGTGGTATTCGATAACTCCCCTTCCTCTTCATCCCAACGCAGGAAAGACCGGATATCTATTTCATTGGTCAGCACGGCGTTCAATTCTGCGAAGATATCAGATTTGGTTTCCGTCTCAGGTTCATCGTCGAGCGACAGGGTTACCTCTCTATCAGCAAAGTAGTAGAGCTGCCCGATGCTGGCGCGAAATCGCTCTTCACCCGTTTTTTCACTGATCAAGCGACTGGTCAATCCAAGTGCTAAATGATTGTCATCGCCTATCCGGTCACCACCGAAGAAGCGGTTTTCACGAAATAAAACATTGTAACTACTCACGCTACCCTCACCCGTATCAAATACCGGTGCATCGTCCTGATCGACTTCGGGAACGTACACATACATAGCCCGGGGCTCTAATGTATGGGTCATTGCCTGACCGGCCCAGGTTGATTCGCGTTCAAAGTACAAGCCACTATCCACGCTGAATATGGGCGCACCGGCGTTAGTTGAGTCCTCGGTAAAAATGGGCGCACCGGCGTTGATGTCATCCACGGCTGTTATGCCGGGATTGTCAATCTGATAATCGATTAAACGATACGAAAGCTTGGGCTTTACAAAGCCATAAATCGGCTCATAAGGCATCTCGATCGAAGGAATAATGTTTAAGCGCGTTGCAGTAACGCGGGAATTATCGTCGTGATCATAGGTAACCAATTCTGAATCAAACGCCAGTTCAAACGGGCCGTAGCTTTGTGAACGAACGCCAAATTCCAGTTGCGGTAATCGCTCATAAGGGCTGCTCGTCTCCAGGCCGGGTGCTACTTCATTGTAGATGGAACCTGTGCCTCTGAAATATACGTAGGAATTATTGAAATTCAGCTGCCCTCTTTGCTGTAGATGCGTGCTACTGGTCAGATTAATATCGTTCCTAAAGTCATTCAGGTAAGAGGTGTCTGAAACATCCGCCAGGTCCACCTGAAGACCCCAGCCGGTGGAGTAATTCTGGCGTAAATCAAATGCATAACCATAACGATCTTCATCGTCAAACAAATCATCTCCGGGCAGGTATTCCCCGCGGATAGCGCCGTCTCCTGATTCATTTAAAAAACGAAATTCCCCGTACAACTGTCCGCCGCGTTCTGAATACCAGGCCGGGCGCAAAGTCGCATCAATATTTTCAGCAAGATTTAGGTAATAAGGTGCCGCGATTATCGTACCGGCATTTTCATCTTCACCGATACTCGGCGCCAGAAAACCGGTTTTGCGCTGATCATTCAAAGGAAAAGAAAAAGCCGGTGCCCACAAAATAGGTACGCCTTTAAACTTAACCGTCACGTTTTTAGCACGGCCGATGCCTTCTGTCTGATCCAGTTCAATTTCATTCCCATAAATCATCACGTCCTCCCCTTCCGGGCAGCCCGTGTACCTGGCCTGATGAAAGCGTTGGAAATCGACTCCTTCGATTTCGATTTTTTCTGCCCAGACACGGTTCTCTACCCGCGGGCCATCCTCCGACGCCGGATCCGGCCCAAGTTCATCACTCGGTCGGCGAAAAGGCGCTAGCAGGCTGTAATCTTCAAGAAAATTTACGCTAGCTCGCCTGGGGTCCCTACCCCGATCAGCCAGGCGCATCTCTGCCGGCCCCGTTTCACCGAGAAAGGTATCAACATCCAACTGCATGGAATCGGTTTTGATCTCATCTCCCTGCTCAGAATAATAAATAACATTACCTTTCAGGTCAGCGTGATAACTATCCTGATCGTAAATAATACTGTCCGCAAACACACCGCGTGAGCCCTGTACAATTTGAGCGTTTCCGCTCATGGTGATTTTGTTGCTCCCCTGGATATCCATATTATCGCCTTCCAGGCCGATTTCCTGATCTTCTGCCGGGCCTTCAGGTGCGGCCTTTAACAATTCCGGAAGTTCAATGACCGGAGCCAGGCATACGGATTTATCTGCAAAACCAATTTCATCGCCTGCAGCCAGCGACGCGTTTGGCAAATAGACTACAGAAACAACCAGCAGAGAAGAAAGAGAAAACTGAAGGGATTTGACAAGAGATTTCGGACTGATTTCTGGCACGGTATTTCCCGTATTAATATTGATTTCGTTATGAATTATAGTTGCAACATTTCGCTGCACGAAGCGCGGCTGGAATGATAGCAAACTCAAGGGCGCTATAATATAGCGAAACGCTGATTAAAGCTAAACAAAATCATGGCCCCCAATATACAATCGTGGATTATGCTGTTCATATTTGACGCACATGTCATAACTCCATTCTTATTAAAACCTGTAATCTTTCCAGTTTTGTGTGACCACCGTGCAACTTCAACCCGGTTCTGAACCTATGGACGCGCTTATTCTAGCTGCCGGCAGAGGAACCCGACTCCAGCCCTTAACCGACCGATTACCCAAGCCATTGATTGACGTACATGGCCTGTGTCTTATTGAAATCCATCTGATTCGCCTCGCACGATCCGGCTTTAAACGCGTCGTCATTAATTTGCATCACCTTGGGGCGCTTATAAAGGCACGTGTGGGCGATGGTCGGCGTTTTGGTTTGCAGATCCTTTATTCTGAAGAAACGGATGCCGCACTGGAAACCGCCGGTGGCATTGTCAATGCACTGACGCTAATTGAAAGCGAGCATTTCGCCGTTGTCAGCGCCGATGTGCTGTGCGATTACCCGATGCAAGATATAAAGCTGAACGCGCAAAGCCGGCCGGGCGGGCATCTGATCATGGTTGATAACCCGGCCCATCACCCTGAAGGTGATTTCCTGCTGGATAATTCAAACCATTTGCTGGTACGCACCGGGACGCATACTCAACCCGCTTACACCTTCAGCGGTCTGGCCTGTTTCAGAAAAACAATGTTCCAGCCACTGAAACCAGGAAAACGGGCCCTGCGCCCGGTACTGGAAGCAGCAATTAAAGAACGGCAATTGACCGGAGAAGTGCACACCGGCATCTGGTCGGATATCGGAACCCTGGAACGCCTTAATCAGGCACGTGCCTCTAAATCAATTGGTGCGTATATCGAGTCGATCAGGCAATCGATCAGCTGATCGGTGATTTTTGACTCGCTGGTATTGACGCCCTGCGCAAGTACCTGAGTTACCTTCAGACCCGCATAACCGCAAGGGTCAATACGCTCAAACGGCGATAAATCCATATCCACATTCAGTGACAGGCCGTGATAGCACGCGCCC
>JAUVBY010000166.1 GCA_030590945.1 Gammaproteobacteria bacterium
TCGAGGTGTTTATGATTATTCAGGTAACCGCCTGCCAGAATCAGATTGCCGATGCTAGCGCCTCGTAGATCAAACCCTTTAGGCATAGCATCGTAAAAATAACCCAGTTGATTTCGGATTAGACGGCGCATCGGGTTGGATATATCGGAGATCAGTATGTTCTTGCCGCCGGCCATTGACTCAATTTTCCGGAGTAATTCATCTTTATCATTATCATGCGGCAAGCGATGGGTGAAAAGTTGATAAACGTCTGGGTGGCCAGTAATATTCTCGTCTGCAAGCGCCACCAGGCGGCTACGCAAATCACCAATCGATGGCATGTCGAAGGCTGAGCGGAGTTTGGCCGAGCTACCACCGGAATCGAAAGGCGTGACGAAATGAATTGAATTATGGGTATAATTTTTGAGTACACGGCTGGTATCGTTTAGTGCGGAACCCCCACTGAAAAACAGGATTCCAGGGCCTAGTTCCGGGTTTTTCCGATATCGAGTCGATCGGACGAGGTCCGGCATTTTTACGCTTCGAGTAATTCTAACTTGAGTCATATCAATATTTTATTATACGTCTGGGTTGTATACTATACGAAACTTCAATAACTAAAGCCGCTTAAGTAACAGCCTGTATGAATGGAAAACATTGAACCGAACATTCGCAATGCAGTCCGTGCGCTGATCATACGCGACCATCATATCCTTTTATTGCGTAAGGGCGGTGATGTGCGCGGTGAACGTTACGCTTTGCCCGGCGGCTCGCAAGATGCCGGTGAAACCCTGCAACAAGCATTATTCAGAGAGTGCATGGAGGAGATTGATGCAGAAGTCGAGATTCTGGATTTGATCCATGTGGCTGATTATCACAGACAACGCAGTGGCCCACCGGCAACCACCCGTCATCAAATAGAATTTTTATTCGCTTGCGCTGTAGCGGACTCATATATACCACATAGTGGTGCACATCCGGATAGTCACCAGCTTGAAGTCATTTGGGCAAGCCTGGATGACCTCATGGGTATGCCCCTGGCACCCCAATCAATGGCGGCATGGATTGTTAACCCGGATAAGCTCAGCCCGCGAGTGTACATGGGGTTGGTTCACTGACATGCGTATTTCAAAAATCAATCGCGATAACCTGTATTTTCTGATTGCAGAAGTGACATCTCAGGTCTCAAGCCTACAGGACTATTTCGACACCTCTTCTGCTACGATAGCGCGGCGTATCCTTGATCGCGGCGGTTATGCGCATAATCTCAATATACGCATCCAGAACAGCTGCATGAAACAGATGGCAAAGCGCAAGGAATCCAGTGTTGATGCCTCATCATTGCGTGCGCTGGAGTCAATTGCATCGAACCTGGAGCAAATTACAGTTTTTTGCCGGGACTGCGTTGAACAAATGGATCTAGTGTGCGAAAAAAAATGTTTCAGGACACATGACTTCGAGTCACCTCTCAATCGAATCATAAAAGGGATTCGGCGAATCGAGCGCGCCATTCTTAAAAGTGATACGCAGCTTGCGCTGAAAATTGGGCAAATCAAGCCGAAACTGGACAAAGACTATAAGAAAATTCAGAAAAAATACACGGCCAGACTTAAAACCGAAAAACATACCAGGGCTTTTGTTTCTGTTTTTCTGGCTGCTCACAATATTCAGCAAATGGGCGATGCTTTGCTCAATATTAGCCAGGCTATTATTTCTGACAATCTTGGGCAAACAATGAATATTGATCGATATCATTCATTAAGAGCCTCGGTAGAACAACTGGATGGTGAAGAATATCTTTCTGATATGGAGGTTAAACAAATCGCGGAAACGCGGTCTGGAAGTGCAATTTCCAGCATTAGTACGTCTGATAAGACCGAAAATGGTCAGATGGCCATTTTCAAGGATGGCATCAAACGTAAGCTACGTGAGGAACGCAAGGGACTAAAGAGCTGGCAAGAGATTTTCCCCGGGCTGGCTCCCCGTGTACTGTCATATCATAAGCGTGGTCAATCGGCCGCACTATTGATTGAACACCTGGCCGGCCTGACATTTGAACAAATTCTACTACACGAACCCAGGCCATTACTGAAAGAAACACTAGACCAGTTAAATACAACCTTAACTTCGGTCTGGAAAGAAACACTGACAAAAAAAGCCGTATCCGCGCAGTACATGGTACAACTATCCAAACGTCTTGATGAAGTCTATAATATTCACCCGGAATTCAGGCGAAGCAAAGCACGGATCGGTAAAAGCACGATTCCTGCATTCGATACCCTGCTAAATCGTGCAAAAGTTTTTGAATCCAGAGTCAGTGCACCCTTTTCGGTATACATTCATGGCGACTTTAATGTCGACAACATCATCTATGATCCGCTTGAGAAAAAAATTAATTTTATTGATTTACACCGCTCAAATTACATGGATTATATTCAGGATGTGTCGGTGTTCATGGTATCCATGTATCGCCTGCAGGTAATGGATGCACCATTGCGCAAACGAATACTGGATATGACACAGGATTTTTATGCTTTTTCTGCATCCTATGCAAAAAAATCAAAGGACGATACTTTTGAGCTGCGACTGGCATTAGGCCTGGCGCGCTCATTTGCGACCTCTACTCGTTTTATTCTGGACAAGACACTGGCAAGAACCATGTTTTTGCGCGCTCGCTATCTGCTAGAGAGGGTACTGGAAGCAGATCCTGAACGACCCCAATCTTTTCGCGTACCCATAAAGGAGATATTTGTTGGCTGATATAAAAATAGGGGTTGTTGGCATTCCCTCTAAATGGTCAACCGAAACCCTGGCAGATGCCGTTGAAGCTAAAACCGGGTTTCGTCTGGTGATTGATATGAACGAGGTTAGCCTCGATCTGGAAAGTGGGCGCCTGCATTTTCGCGAACATGATTTATGTCAGCTGGACGCATTGATCATCAAGAAAATCAGCGCCAGCTATAGTCCGAATACATTGGATCGTCTGGAGCTATTACGCGTGGCCGAGCGGGCCGGCGTGCAGGTTTTTAGTCCCGCAGTGAATATCCTGCGCCTGATTGACCGCTTAAGTTGCACGATCACCCTGCATAATGCGGGTATACCCATGCCGCCAACGCGCGTCACAGAAGACATTGATGCAGCCAAAGTTGCTGTCAGGGATTTTGGTAGCGCGGTATTCAAGCCATTGTATTCAACCAAGGCGCGGGGCATGTGTGTGATTGATACCGATATGGACGCAGATGCCATTGATATCAACATTCGCGCGTTCCAGAAAGATAACCCAATGATGTATATCCAGAAGAAGATCGATCTTCCTGGTCGGGACTTCGGCATGATTTTTCTGGCAGGTCAATACCTTGGCACCTACGCGAGAGTCAACCCGGGCGATTCATGGAATACAACCATCCACAGCGGTGGCCGCTACGAAGCCCATGAACCCGACCAGTCAGTTATTGATCTGGCCGAACGTGCACAAGCCCCGTTCAATATGGATTTTACAACTGTTGATGTAGCAGAAACGGCAGATGGGCCGATTGTTTTTGAAGTATCGGCATTCGGTGGTTTTCGGGGCGCTCAAGAAGGCATCGGCTTAAATGTGGCCGATCTCTATGTTGATCATGTCATTAACAAAATCGTTTAAGGTGGAAATATAATGAATCAGAATTCAAGTTCTATTGCCGAACTAATGCGGGGAGATGCGATACTCTGCGAAGACGATCTATATCTCGGGCTTGGAGAGTGTGTTTTGCGCATACGTTCAAATTCGCCCGCGCTAATCAGGGAGCTGACAGGCTACTTTTCACATGTTGCGATAAAGGCGACTGCTGAAACAATAGAAGTGATTGCCATCGAGCGCGATGCGCCTCAGGTGGGCCTCGAATTTACAGACTGGAAACGGGAACCGGGAAAGGCCGGCCGCAAGGATGCCTACGCCGATCTCACGGATGGCCGACTGGTGCATAAAGTCCGTACCGGCATGCTGTTCCTGCAAAGTAAAAATTATCGTCTCGCCGTTGGCTCCTGTCTGCAATACAACAATCAGATTATCAATTTCATTAACTCACAGTATATGGACTGGTTGCAGCACAGGGGATGGCTAATTTGCCATGCCTCAGGCCTGGTATATGACAGCCAGTGCCTGGGTATTGCCGGCTTTTCTGGCGGTGGAAAATCGACACTGATGTTACACATGCTGGATGATGACAAGGTGGCCTATCTAACCAATGACCGTTTGTTTGTACATGCCGAGTCTGGTCAGACACTAGCCTGTGGCATACCGAAGCTACCGCGAATCAACCCGGGCACCATCGTGCACAATCCCAGGCTACATAGCCTGATCTCCAGCAAACAGCGTGAAGCTTTCCTACAGATGCCACCAGAGAAACTTTGGCATCTTGAAGACAAATACGATGTACATGTTGATCAGATCTATGGCACTGGCAGAATCATACCCCGCGCAACGATTTCAAGTTTTTTGATTCTGAACTGGCGACGCAACAGTGATGATGAAACCTCAATGGAGCAGGTTGATTTGAACTCACGTAGAGATCTGCTGGGCGCGCTCATGAAATCACCGGGGCCATTTTACCAGCACCCCGATGGTTCATTTCAACAGGATACGGCTGACTTCGATGAAGATGCCTATTTACATGAGCTCAAAGATGTGACGATCTTTGAGGCCAGCGGCCAGATCGATTTTGAGAAGTTGATTGCGCTTTGCCATGCGAAAATTTTTATATAATCGAGATATGAGGATGTTTCAATTATGAGTCGGGAACTATTACTTTTACGGCACGGAAAATCGTACAGGGCGACAGGGGTTGAGGATTACCAGCGCCCACTTAAGGAGCGCGGCAAACGGGGTGCTCAACGTATGGCCGTCTGGCTACAGCAGCAGGGTTTAGTCCCTGACCATGTGGTCGCCTCCCCTGCTGAACGGGCCATGGTAACCGCGGAAAAAACATGTAAAGTGATGGGCATGGGAAGCAAAATCATCCGCACAGACAAACGTGTCTATGCTGCCAGCCTGGATGATTTGCTGGCGGTGCTAATGGATTGCCCAAAAAAGGCGAAATGCGTCATGCTCGTTGGCCACAATCCCGGGCTGGAAGAATTGTTATTGTATCTGGCGGGGAGTAGCAAAAAACTGCCGGAGGAAAGCAAGCTGCTACCCACAGCAACACTCGCCAGACTAACCATGCCTGCCAACTGGAAAAAACTGAGCTGTGATTGCGCCAGGCTTGAATCCATCACACGACCAGGAAGTTTACCGAAACAATTCCCCTTCCTGACACCTGACAGCGGAGAACTACGCGACCGCCCTGCCTATTACTATACCCAGTCATCCGTTATCCCTTATCGTATTAAAAAGGGAAAGCCTGAAATCCTTGTTATTTCGTCCAGTAAAATGAAACATTGGGTTGTTCCTAAAGGGATTAAGGAGCCGGGACTTTCTCTAAAAAAATCGGCGGCCAAAGAAGCCCGGGAAGA
>JAUVBY010000050.1 GCA_030590945.1 Gammaproteobacteria bacterium
AAATCGGGCTGGACCCCGTTCGTTCGAACTGCCCCAAATTACTAGCCCGACTATTCCAAAAGTAGGGCTGACACCCGCCTCCCGATACGTTAGATTGACCCTGTTTATTTTACCGAGACCTTCTCATGACTAACTTCGCAATCGCCCCTTCCATTTTAGCAGCTGATTTCGCACGCCTCGGCGAAGAAGTCGACAACATCCTGGCTTCGGGTGCCGACATTGTACACTTCGACGTAATGGACAATCATTACGTTCCCAACCTGACGATCGGTCCACTGGTATGCGAGGCATTGCGCAATCACGGCGTAACCGCGCCCATCGACGTGCATCTGATGGTTAAACCCGTTGATCGCATTATTCCGGATTTCGCCAAAGCGGGCGCAAGCTATATCACCTTCCACCCGGAAGCCTCAGAGCATGTTGACCGCACCCTGGGCCTGATCCGGGAGCAAGGCTGTAAATCAGGACTGGTATTCAATCCGTCGACTTCGCTTTCACACCTCGATTATGTGCTGGACAAGGTTGACATGATTTTGTTGATGTCCGTTAACCCGGGTTTTGGCGGTCAGAGCTTTATTCCTGCCACACTGGATAAACTGCGCCAGGTGCGAAAAATTATCGATGATAGCGGTCTGGATATTCGACTCGAGGTTGATGGCGGCGTCAAAGTCGATAATATTGGTGAAATTGCGGCAGCGGGCGCCGATACCTTCGTTTCAGGTTCCGGTCTGTTTGCTTTTGGCAATGATAACGACCCGAACCAGTACGATACGATCGTAGGCCAGATGCGTGATGCCCTGAAATGATCCCATCACCCCTTACCGTCCGCGGCATTCTGTTTGACCTCGATGGCACGCTGGTCGACTCTGCTCCGGATATCGCCAATGCAGCCAACAACATGCTCCGAACGCTGGGCAAAGAACCGGCTGCACCCGAGCAGATTCGAACCTGGATCGGTAACGGCCTGCCAAAGTTGGCCAAGCGCGCCCTGACCAAAGAATTTGACGGCGAACCAGACGCGGCTTTGTTTGAAAAAGCAATGCCGATACTGATGCGGCACTACGAACGGGACGTCTGCGTTGACAGTTATATGTACGAAGGCGTGCCTGAAACACTCAAGGCGCTACACGAACAGGGCTTTATTCTTGGCTGTGTAACCAATAAAGCTGCGAGTTGCACCCTGCCCTTGTTAAACCAGCTGAAAATCGATCACTATTTCACCAGCATTGTTTCAGGGGACACCTGCACCAACAAAAAACCACACCCTGAACCGATTTTGTTCGGCATAAAAGAAATGGGCCTGGAGCCCGAAGACTGCGCGCTGGTAGGCGATTCCGCACACGATATACACGCAGCACAAGCCGCAAATATTCCCGCTATTGCTGTTAATTACGGCTACAACCAGGGCGTTGACCTTAGCACTCAAAACCCCTATGCCCTGGTCGAAAATTTTGCCGATATTACGCTTTTATTCGATTTGTACGAGGTGTAAATATCGACCGAATTCACATAATGCAACGTGATTCATGGCTAACCATTTACATCCATAGCAGCCTGGTTTGAAGTTGCCTCAACCGACAGCGTATTTTCTATCGAAGTAAGCTGCGCGGCAATGGATTCTTCATCGCTTATAAACTCCGGCTCCTTCAGGATCCATACAAAAAACTGCGTGCCTTTTTCAGGCCCGGGCTCTACGGTGATATTGCCACCAAAGCGTCTTATCATGGAATAACTCACTGAAAGCCCCAGTCCGGTTCCCTCCCCGGGTTGTTTAGTGCTATAAAATGGACTGAATACCTGGCCCAATGCTTCTTCCGGGATACCTCCTCCATTATCACGAACACAGACTACGACCCCTTTATCATCCCAGTTACGGGTTTTAATCAGAATCAGGCCATCACCGGAGTCCGGCAGCGAATGAATAGCATTGACCATCAGGTTGACAATCACCTGCTGAAATTCCTGGGCATTAATTTCAACCTGCTCTGTTGCCTGTAGATCAAGTTCGACTTTAAAAATTTTCTCTTTCTCCAGGTGACGAATTAACTTAAGAGAATCCTGGATCAATTCATTCAAATCCGCTTGCGCGATATAACCGGCGTACTCATCCGGTCGAGCATATTGCAGCAGGCTATCGACAATATCCTTTATGCGATAAACTTGTTCGATCGCGATATCAAGTTCCTCCTTTACCGGCGCATCGATGTTTCCAAGCTTATCGGCCAATACGTCCAGATTGCCCAGAATAACCGCGGTTGGATTATTTATTTCATGCGCGAGGCCTGCGGTCAAGCCACCCAGCGCAGCGAGCTTTTCCGCTACCACCAACTGTTGACGGGTTTCGCGCAAAAGTTGAATGGTTCGCGCCAGATCATCATTCTTTTTCTGCAGTTCAGCTGTTCTTTCGACCACTTTATTTTCCAGTTGGTCGGCAGAATTCTGTACTTCCTGTTTACGTACTTCAAGCAAATCCAGCATCGAATCCAGCTCTTTCGCTAATACACCAATCTCGTCTTTTGAAGATATTTCACCAACCCGGCCGGGTTGGCCTTTCTGGGTTGCCTGAACAACGTTACTCATCGATTCGATTGGCTTAAAAATGGTATTAGCACCACGAACGGCAACCCAGGCTGAGAGCAGCATTAAGCCAAGGAACATGGATACTAATACACCGAGCGCCTGCCATAAATCCCGGCGAAAAGGAGCTTCAAGAAAACCGGCATATAACATGCCTACGCGATTTCCATCGACATCAATGATTGGCTCATAAGAGGAGATATACCAGTCGTTCACCACAAAAGCACGGTCAATCCATATATGCCCTTCCTCGAGCACACGGGTTCGCACTTCATTGGATACACGCGTACCCAGCGCCCTTTCGCCTACCTTCAAGGGTACATTGGTATTGATCCGCGTATCATCCAGAAAAACCGTAACCGTACCGATGCTTCCCTCCGGGAGGTTCCCAGGCGCATAGACTAGATCCCGAATCTCATCCACAAAGGTAAAATTCCTATTCAAAAGCACACCACCCTCGAGCAGGGCAATAACGTTTCCCGTCTGATTTTTCACTGGATACAAGGCGCGAATAATCATACTTCGATCTTCGATACGTTTCAGGGTGGGCCTGGCCCTGGGTGTTTCAATCAATGGCAGACGAACCGTCTCCGCGAGCTGTGCAGATTCACGCCCCAACTCTGCAGAAGAAAATATTTCGATATTGACCCCGGGCGTACCTTCTAAAGCTGCTGTTAAGGCAACGGAGAGGCGTTGTGACTCTAGCAATGCGGTATGTGGTGCACTCGTCTCAATTAATTTCAGGTAGGAAAAATCTGCATCTTCATGTAGCCGGGCTACCTGTTGCTCAAGTGCCTGCCGGTCATTACGATCGAGGGCGCTGCGAAAGGTAAAAGACTCTGCCAGCGATTCGAGTTTGGATAAATAACTTTGCTGGATTCTATTGAATGTATCGTGTGAAACCGACAGATCTGTTTTAACTTTAATATAGAGCTGCTTATAGGTGTAATCCTTGCCCCAACTTATCGCTGTTACCAGTGCGATGGGCATAATCAACAGTATGGGAAACAACACCAGCACCAGCAGTCGATAGCGAACCTTACCCCTTATTACATCGGAGATGCGCCTCAATAAGCTATAACGAGCACTCATGAATCAGCGGAAAATGCGCTCACTCACTGAGTTCTTCATTCCAGCGTCTAACCTTTCTTTCCAGTGTTTTCCGGGAAACGCCCAGGCGTCGGGCTGCGGCAGATTTGTTACCCTTTTCGGTCTCGAGCACGTTCAGAATGTGCGTCTTTTCAACGTCCTCGAGACGCTCTCCACTCTCTGCATATTCACTTACAGATCCCACACCCTTAAATGTGTGCGGGTCGATGCACTGCATGGGGCTTCGTTTTAATAACAGGCACCGTTCAATAATATTTTTGAGTTCGCGAATGTTGCCAGGCCAATCGTACGCCTTCAGCGAGTTTAAATCATCGTCCGATATATCTGGCAGTGGGACACCCAGCTCCCTGGAGATAAGCTCAGCAAAGTGCTGCACCAGGACAGGAATATCTTCCATTCGTTCACGCAGAGCCGGCATCCGAATACTCACCACATTGATACGATAAAACAGGTCTTCACGAAAATTACCCTGCTCAACTTCTTTGCTCAAATTCCGGTTGGTCGCCGCAATGACCCTGACATCAATGGGTATTTCCCGGTTTGAACCCACCGGACGTATCGTTTTCTCTTCCAGTACCCGCAGCAGATGAACCTGCATTGGCAATGGCATTTCGCCTATTTCATCGAGAAACAGGGTGCCGCCATCCGCATAGGTAAACAGCCCTTCGCGCATTTGCTGGGCACCGGTGAACGCGCCTTTGGTATGCCCAAATAGCTCACTTTCCATTAGCTCCGCTGAAATCGCACCACAATTAATCGGGACAAAGCTGCCCTTACGTTTGCTCCAGCGATGCAGGGCGCGTGCCGCAAGTTCCTTACCTGTGCCTGACTCACCCTCAAGTAGCACCGTAGTGGGCATAGGCGCGACCCTTTGCAGCACATGGCAAATATCCACCATCGCATCGCATTTCCCGATCATACCGCTGTCAAAGATTTGATCAACCTGTCTTTTCAAGACCCGGTTTTCGCGCTCGATTTTCTGTTGCGAAAGCGCCAGCTGAATCGACGCAAGCATTTGCTGCATACGAAAGGGCTTCAAAATAAAATCCGATGCCCCGGCCTGCAAGGCGGCGATGGCTATTTCCATATTGGCATGAGCGGTTATAAATATGACCGACGTCGTACCACCTTGTTGACGAATATCTGATACCCAGTCTACACCGGACATATTTGGCAGACGAATATCAGAAATAATGAGGTCAAAATGACAACGTTGTCGCAATTCTTCAGCGCTCTGCACGTCCTCAGCGACCTCAACAAGACCAAAATGCTGAGTCAGTCCTTTTTTTAAAAACTGTCGGATGCCAGGTTCATCGTCCACGATCAGCACAGAGTTGTGCTTGTAATTATGCAAACTGGCGTTGTTTGCGGTGTCGTCTGTCTGGATTTTATTCATGGTGGATGGGGCCTGGCGGCGATCAATTAGTCTTTTTGCCTCATGTGTACGGCTAATTATGGGTCATTTTGACCATAATTTCTGACTAATGTTCAGGTTTATTGTACCTATCTTCTAATTATTGGTGCTTATTTTCATGGTTAACACTTAACGCAGCACACGAATTATCAGACAAACTGGAAGTCGAATCCTTCAAGCCCGATAAATCTGGCACGAAATTTGCTAGATGTATAGTCAGGCACATTATATAAATACACTGGAAGAACTGCGCACGTTGGAGAATTTTGATGATTGATTTCCCTGTACCTATACTCGGCTTTGCTGCATGGAGCGGAACCGGTAAAACAACTCTGTTAAGCCAGATCATACCCCTGTTAAATTCCAGAGACCTACGCGTTGCACTGGTTAAGCACGCTCATCACACCTTTGACATTGACCACCCCGGTAAAGATAGCCATATTTTACGTAAAGCCGGCGCGAATGAAGTAGTAATCGCTTCCAGACATCGTATTGCCAGCGTGCGTGAAACACCAGGCAATCAGAAAGAACCCGCCTTAAAAGACATATTATCCATGCTGCAGATCGATCAGCTTGACCTGATACTGGTTGAAGGTTTCAAGATGGAGGATATACCAAAAATAGAGTTACACCGAAAAAGCCTGAATAAACCGTATCTTTACCCAAACGATATGAACATTATTGCGCTGGCTGAGGATTCAGATTTTAATGTAAACAGGCCCGGCATTGAGAATCTGGACCTGGCGCAGCCCGGGGAAATAGCTGAATTTGTCGTACATTTCATGAAACGAAGCCCCAAATTAGCAAGCGTAAGTCGTATTGATGACGAACCCCGACTGCGTCACGCAATGCATTAAATTGCGCTTTTTTGGGCATGGTACAGAAACATTCAAGTTGCCATACTAGACGACGCTCCCTTCACACCCACAGATAATGGCTACTTAGAACGGCGGTTTCAAGCGGAGGATGCCACAGCAGATATATCGGTATTTCTGACGAACGACTGCTCACAGCTCTGCTGACCTTGGCGGAGCTGGCCTAATCACCAAGTTGCCTAATTTTTCTAAGGTGTATTTCCAAATCTGTTTCGGGTGTGCTAGCTATCTCTACCAGCAGAAAATATATAGTCCCTCAGAATAGAGGTGACAAAATCTGCGCAACCCTTTTTGAAATGTCGCTTGTTTCGCAGCGCATGTTTGCTACACGCTGGTCAGTTTAAGACCCCGGCAAGCCACCAGGGGCCGCATCTCCCGGCTTGGCTTCGGAGTCGATATTCCAGGCCAGTGAAATGCACGGCGTTTTTCCCGTATAGGGTGTCACAAAACGCATCACCTCACTGGGGAAAATATTAGCGTACCGGGTCGCAACACTGCGGGGGCAGAGAGAAAGAGACACCTCGTTCTCAGCGCAGCACAGGACGAATGGGTGAACAGTAATGTCGAGATTTTCAAACAAAATATCTAGTGAAAGCATTAATACCTCATAAGACCGCGATTAAACACCACTTACTTCAATAAGTTGCGAAATCATACATCAATCTGGACGAATCCGACCGATGTCTGGACGTAACCGCACCTCATCGTGCGATCCAGTACTTTTCACAGACCTTTTCGCACCCGAAAGTCAGCAAACTGGTTTCTCCATTAACAGAACAGGTCATTTGACCGAGGAGAACAAAATGCGAATTAAAAACAAACATGAAAGTAATGTTTCTAAGAAACGTCGATATTTCAACCTGAGTATCGCCCGTGCCACGTTAATCGTAGCCGCCGGATTGGGCTTATCCAGTGGTCTCAACCCAGGCCTATGCACCGCCAGCTGAACCGGCTCTGCCGCCTTCAGATATGGTTCTTGACCTGAAGCGAACCGCATTGGTTGTAACTGACCCTCAAATTGACTTTCTGAGTCCAGATGGTGTGACCTGGGGAGTCGTAGGTGCCAGCGTGACCGAACACAATACAGTCGCCAACCTGGGGAGATTGTTTGACGCCGCCAAGAATATCGATATGACCGTTGCCGTTTCGCCACACTATTACTACCCAACGGATAAAGGATGGAAATTTGAAGGGGCACTGGAAAAGATGATGCACAAGATCGGCATGTTTAATCGCGAAAGCCCTTATACGATGGAGCCACATTAATTCAATATTACGCCCGGTTTCTCGTTCTAAGCGACGTGTGGACTGGATACGATTGAGGTAACCATAGATATACAGCTTTAACATTGCTGATGGATGATACGCGGGTCTTCCTGTTTCCTTAGGAATCATTCCAAAAACCTAAGGCCTCTAAATCCAGTTCATCAACAAAAGCTTCGATCACTCTGACCGGGTTATCGTCGCCGATATAATCTTCCAGTCGTTCGGGGAATAACGTCGCCTGCGTTCGGGACTCGCCTTGAATAAAACGGGGCATTGTTCATCGCCATCAGGGTATGGCTAATTATACTATCACTCGCGTTTTTACACAGTCTCAGCGATAAGCAGTCATTTTCACTCTTCCTTATATCTAGTCCCCTCCCCAAATCAGATCACCGGCGCCGCTAAAATCATAACCCGATAAATTACCGGCAATATACTGGCTTGGTGCAGATTTCATCTGTCGGATGAAATCCTGAAACAGATGGCGAAACCAGATATTGCGCGGCAACACGAAATCCATCGTCTCCCAGCCCAGGCTGATAAAGCCCTGGCCAAACTCTGTGGCGACGGCCCGGATACCCGGCGCGATATCGGCCAGGTCCATGACGATAGCGGCAGCCGCTTCACGTTCTGAAAGCGCTTCAGTTTCACTGTTCAGGTTTTCTATTGTTTTCCCATAACCGCTCAACACGTCCTGGAGAAAACGTAGCGCACCCGACCCTGGCTGACGCCTGACCCAGCGAAACCGGGAGTCAAAGAACGCGGACGGCTCGTTGCCATACTCAAGCAATGAAGGGCTGACAATTAGCCCCAGTTCGCGCTTGAAGGCTCGGATCAGCACCCAATTTCCATGTTGTGAGTAGTGCTGTAGCAGTGCCGGGTGCCGGGTGCGACTCTCATTATGCGGCCCCCAGTGAATACAACAAACATCCACGCGATGCGCCTGAAGCAGGTCCAACCCAAGCCGGGTACCGGTGGGAGAATAAGAGATCAATGCCTTGTTACCGATTTCATTCGCAAATTCACCCACCACTCGATAGAGCAGCGGGTCGTCGCTACCGGCAAGAATGAGCCGGTCAGATAATAATCCGCTGTGTGAGCTGTCCAGCATCCAGCGATCCAGTAATTCACGTGGGAACATCCACTTTCCAGTCACCTTTGTAGCCGGTATAACGCCCTGGTTTGCAAGCTCATAAATTTTTTTCTCATTCAGCTGCAAATAGACTGCCGCCTGCTTCACGCTCAGGAAAGGCAGCGCAGTCAGGCCCGCGGGTGCGTTCATGACCTGCGTCCGGGTTTCGGTTTATGCGCGGTTTTTGGTTTCGCGTCAAAAATGAGCTTGTCTGAACCGTTGTAAATCAGGAAGTGGCGACCCCTGGCCCGGGATAACAGAGTTACGCCCACTTTCCTCGCCAGCCTTAAGCCCATATGCGTGGTGCCAGAACGCGATAGCAACGTCGGCACGCCCATTTGCGCGACCTTTATCACCATTTCCGATGTCAGGCGCCCAGTGGTATAAAATATTTTTCCCTCGCCCTGAATGTCATTTAACCACATATGCCCGGCAATCGTATCCACCGCATTGTGGCGACCAACATCCTCGACAAAGCTCAATATATCAGTGCCATCACATAAAGCACACCCATGGACGGCTCCGGCCTGACGATAAATTTCATTGTGTGCATTAAGCGCGGCCAACACCTCATAAATATGAGATTGCTTGAGTATTGGCGCCTGCAGGTTAATCCTGTGCAGGTCTGCCATCATATCGCCGTACATCGCGCCCTGCCCGCAGCCGGTGGTGACGGTCTTACGACTCAGTTTCTCATCCAGGCCGTCAATTACCCGATGTGTACTTACGTTCACCGAATCCGTTTCCCAGTTGACGAGGATCGATTTAACATCATGCAGGCTTTCGACTAGTCTCTGGTTTCTGAGCCAGCCCAGCGTTAGCAACTCAGGCTGAGTGCCGAGCGTCATCACGGTCACGATCTCGCGACGGTCCAGGTAGATCGTTAATGCACGCTCTGCCGCAACGTGACCTTGCTTTTGTTCACCGCATTCATCCATCGCCGTAACAGCAATGGTGGCGCCAAGCCCTTCGTTCGAAAGTTCAATTGACATAAGTTAACACGATTCGAAATTGGTTATTGAAGATGCATAAGCAATTTTCATACCAGAATTTGCGGACCGCTTAGCGTGTGCTGAGGCAAGGTATATGGTATGTTTTGACCCACCCTCCATGCGTCCGGGTCAAATTATACCGGTAAAACAATCGTCACCTCAATCAGCTTGGCTTTGCGAGTAATGGCACGAAAATTGCTTGGGTATGTATCGCACCCTTTAACAAGCAGATCTCGAGCCGATAAATTTGCAAACCCTGCCCGAACATTTTCCGGTTACCGTCATCATGGAATCCAGGCCATCTAACAGTGTTTGGCAGGACGTGAGCTGGGATGCCGTAGGCGTATGCAGTAGATCAGACGATTCACAACTGCAAAATGATGAAAAGGTCATAAAGCGAGGTGATATCGAGCAGTATATCTACAGCAACCTGGAGCTGCGCCTGTTTCTCGACGAATGTGAAAGTTACTACCACAACCTGATGTCCCCAAAACCCGGTTGCTTTGTCATTGCTCGAGAAGATGATAAGGGATGCCCCGTACCTTTTCTGGTGAGTATGAGTTTTGACGAGGCCCACGCCTACCTGGAAGGCGATGACCTCGTCTATTCAGTGCCCATTCCCGCTGAGTTGTATCGCTGGCTGGAAGCCTATGTCATCGAACACTATGCGCCGATGAAACGCAAAAAAAGGAAACGTAAAGACTGGAAGGCTGGTGAATGACAGAGCTTAAAAACAATCCTGGAAAAGATAATTTTGCGTCAAGATGGTCGCGGCGTAAGCAACAGGTAAAACTCGAGCAAGCCGCAACAGATGCGAATGCAGACGATTTAAACACCTTAGAGACCGAAGCGGGGGTGTCCGCCACCACTTCGAAAGACATCGAACAAATCCGGGCAGAAAAACTTGCGCAGCTAAACGCGCTTAAAGATGAGGACATGCCCGACATTGCAACGCTGAATGAAAATTCCGACTTTTCACAGTTCATGTCGACTAGTGTGAGCGAGGAACTGCGCAAATTAGCGTTACGAAAACTGTTCCAGGGCAAGACATATAATGTGCGAGATGGCCTGGACGAATATGACGGAGACTACACCAGTTTCGAGAAACTCGATCCCAACACCATTACGGCTGATATGAGACACCGACTGGAACTGGAGGCTGAAAAACTCAAAGCGCAACAGGAACAAGAGCGGCTGGAACAAACCCGGGCACTTTCAGATGATGATTCTGCAAAACAGCAAGAACTCGATAAGTCACCTGATGAAGCCGCCCCGATTGAGGAAGACGATGAGGTAATTTCAAGCGAGGAGCCTCAGGACTCTGACACGCCAGCGGAGGTACCAACAGAAACACAACAGGCAGAGCACGAACAATCTGACGCCCGTATTACTACAAAAATAACTGGAGAGAATAAAACATGAGCGATTCATTCGCATCTACAGAAAAAATAGCGGCGCAAACTGCCGCGTATGATGCGGCTAAGCGCATCGTTTTTAAGCCGACATCAGTCATCGAATATCAGTCAAAAGGGCATGTAGCCATTATAGGCAACGCTCATTCCATGTCTCTGCTGGGGAAAATCCGCAGCCCTTTAACAAGTGAGGCCATATTGCTGGAGACCCTCAAAAAGAATCAACCCATATCGATAAGCGGCGCGCTGGGCAATTTCGAAATACAGGCTGGCCAGCAGGTTTATAAGGCCGACATGGTGCTGGATATCTCACCCCAACCGATACTGAGCATGGCGCTCAAACCACCGGGTTATCTGGCCGCAAATGATGGCGATGATTTGGAGGCAGTAAAAGGAGAGCTGGAGTCACTGATTGGCGTGTTTGATAAACCCAGGTACTTTGACTACGATGCCTCCTTGTGTGCCCACGGCCGTTCCGGGAAACAGGGTTGCACGCGCTGTATCGATGCCTGCCCGGCGCAGGCGATCAGCTCTCTGGGTGAATTGATTGAGGTCGATGCCTATCGCTGTCACGGTGGCGGCATCTGCGCAACGGTATGTCCTTCAGGCGCCATCACGTATGCCTACCCGACGGCAGGAGATTTATCAGCACACGTGCGTGCGCTGATTCTGGCCTACAACAAAGCTGATGCCGGGGCGCCAGGGATTGCCTTTGTGAATGAAGAGCAACAGCAGCGCGTTCAACAGGCAATGCCCGGTTCATTAGTGATCTGCGTTGAAGAAGTCGCCAGTGTGGGCCCGGAAATATGGTTAGCCGCGCTTGCATGGGGCGCGCGCAATATATTGTTATTTGATCTTGACGGGATGCCGAAAAGTGCTCGCCAGGCACTGGATTTGCATATTGAAATGGTTGAAACCATTCTCCAGGCGATGCAGTACCCCCGTGGGGCGGTAGCGGTTTTATCTAATCTCAATGATCTGATTTCAATCGACGTGATGCCCGAATTAGAGCCCGCCACAAATGCTGCGCTGGATCAAAAGCGCCAGGCATTCTATATGGCGCTGGATCACCTGGTCGAGCAGGCCGAAAAAGTGAAACCGATGATCAGCCTGCCAGCGGGCTCAATATTCGGTGAGGCCAGCGTTTCCCCGGATGCCTGTACTCTGTGCATGGCCTGCGTAAGCGCGTGCCCGGGAAATGCACTGCAAGCAGGCGGCGAAAATCCGCAACTGGGCTTTGTGGAGGCAAATTGCCTGCAATGTGGCACCTGCGTTGCTACCTGCCCCGAAGATGCCATCGACATTTCACCGCGCCTGTTGCTGGATAAAGCTGCGCGAACAACGCCCCGGGTTCTGTATGCCGAATCTCCGTTTCATTGTATTTCCTGCGGCAAGGCATTTGCCACCACCAGCGGGATTACGGCTATTTTATCCAAACTGGCATTTCATCCCATGTTCACCGACGATCGTGCGCTGTCACGGTTGAAGATGTGCAGCGATTGTCGTGTCAAGGACATGATGGAAGATCCAAATTCCGATCTATGACCCAGGGATAATACAGAAAACCACCAGCGTAGTAATTCCACTCCGTATTGGTAACTTTTCTTCCCGAATACATGGCACGTTAATTGCTATATAACCCACTATAACGAGGACAAAATGCCAAATCAATCACCAGCACTTCATCAGACTTCGCCCAGCACCCCTGGTGCAGAGGGGCTTGTGCAGATCACGGAGCCGACTTCATCACAGGAACAACAATACCGTGCCTCTGCTTACAGCATTATCGCAGCCCTGCTAAGAGACGTGCCCCAGAAGCAAACTCTGCAACAAATCGCTGCCTTTGAGCAGGTCGCCATCGATGAAGATGAAATGTTGCTGGCGATGTCATCTCTGGGCCTGGCAGCGCAGGCCGTAAACCGGGAGTCCATAAAAGATGAATATCATCAGCTTTTTATCGGCGTTGGCCGAGGTGAACTGATGCCCTATGGCTCATGGTATTTGACCGGCTATTTAATGGAACAGCCCTTGAGCGCTTTGCGTGACAATCTGACCGAACTCGGAATTGAACGCGACCCACAGGTGAAAGAACCGGAAGACCATATTGCTTCTTTGTGCGAAGTGATGTCGATACTCATTAGTGACTCAGTTGATCTACGCACCCAGACACAGTTCTTTGAAACACATCTCGGTTCCTGGTGTGAAAGATTTTTTAGAGATTTAGAGACGGCCGAATCGGCCAGCTTTTACCGTTCAGTGGGCCGCTTTGGCTCAGCTTTTATATCCATAGACAAACAGTATTTAAATATGCCCGTATAGGAGGAGAAGTAGTGAAACAAACTCAATCAAATAAAACCCAGAAACGCAGTAGTCGTAGGTCGTTTCTACGCAAGGGTGCATTAGTCGGTGGTAGTGTTGCCACAGCTGCAGCCTTACCCGGTCAGGCACTGGCAGCGGAAGAATTACCCGAGCAGGAAGCCAAAAGCGATAGCTACAGGGTGACCGACCATATCGCTGAATACTACAAAACAGCCAAGCTGTAAGGAGCATCAATATGAAATTAACCAGACGATCTGATACGGCTGTTTCACCACAGCCCAACAAACTGGGCGTTGCCCAGTCACGCCGGGAATTTTTGCGTAATTCCAGCCTGATGGCTGGAGGCGCCGTACTGGCGACCTCAATTGCACCGGTAAGCATGAAAAAGGCCCAGGCCGCTACGGCTGGCGCTGGCTCAGCGACCCGGATTAAAACCATTTGCACCCACTGCTCAGTGGGCTGCGGTGTCATCGCAGAGGTGGAAAACGGGGTCTGGACGGGGCAGGAACCTGCCTTCGACCATCCTTTTAATAAAGGAGCACACTGCGCTAAAGGTGCATCCATACGTGAACACGGGCATGGCGAACGCCGCCTGAAGTATCCGACCAAGCTGGTAAATGGCAAGTGGGAGAAAGTCTCCTGGGAGCAGGCCATCGATGAAATCGGCGACAAGCTGAACAGCATTCGAAAAGAATCCGGACCGGATTCGGTTTATTGGCTGGGGTCTGCCAAGCACAACAACGAACAGGCCTATCTATTTCGTAAACTCGCGGCTATGTGGGGCACCAATAACGTCGATCACCAGGCGCGCATCTGTCACTCGACTACAGTGGCGGGCGTAGCAAATACCTGGGGTTATGGTGCGATGACGAATTCGTACAACGACATTCATAACTCCAAATCCATACTCATGATCGGCTCCAACCCGGCAGAAGCTCATCCGGTTGCTCTGTTGCATATCATGAAAGCCAAGGAAGAAAATAACGCGCCAATCATCGTCATAGACCCACGATTTACGCGCACTGCAGCACACGCCGATTACTATCTCAAAATCCGCCCTGGAACGGATGTACCCATTATCTGGGGTATGTTGTGGCATATATTCCAGAACGGCTGGGAAGATAAATCGTTCATCAAGCAGCGCGTGTATGGCATGGAAGAAGTCATGCAGGAAGTGGCCAAGTGGACGCCGGACGAAGTTGAGCGTGTAACCAGTGTACCTGAGCACCTGGTGAAAGCTGCCGCTAAAGCCATGGCCGATCACCGTCCCGGCACCTTTATCTGGTGTATGGGCGGCACTCAGCATACAGTAGGAAACAACAATACACGCGCCTATTGCACCTTCCAGCTTGCGCTGGGCAATATGGGCGTGTCCGGTGGTGGTGCGAACATTTTCCGTGGCCACGATAACGTACAGGGCGCCACAGACCTGGGTGTCCTGGCTAACACGCTGCCCGGGTATTATGGTTTAAAACCCGGCTCCTGGAAGCATTGGGCCCGCGTATGGGAGCTAGACGTTGATTGGATCAAAGGCCAGTTCGATACCGGCAGCTACGAGAAAAAAGGCGACAAAGATGTTCATGTCATGAATACCAAGGGCATTCCGGTTTCACGCTGGATCGATGGTGTGCTCGAAGATAAGGCCAACATAGCGCAAAGTGACAATTTACGCGCGATGATTTTCTGGGGGCATGCGCCTAACAGTCAAACCCGTGGCGGCGAGATGAAGAAGGCCATGGAAAAGCTCGACATGATGGTGATTGTTGACCCTTATCCCACCGCCTCTGCAGTAATGAGCGACCGTACAGATGGTGTTTATCTGCTGCCCGCTTCGACACAATTTGAGACCTATGGATCGGTAACTGCATCCAACCGCTCATTTCAGTGGCGAACCAAAGTCATTGAGCCGTTGTTCGAGTCTTTGCCTGATCATACGATCATGTATAAACTGGCGAAAAAAATCGGCATCGCGGATCAACTATGTAAAAACATCAAAGTCGAAAATGATGAACCACTAATCGAAGACATACTACGCGAAATAAATCGTGGAATGTGGACCATTGGTTACACAGGACAAAGCCCGGAACGCCTGAAAAAACAACAGGAAAACTGGGGTGATTTTGATTTCACCAGCCTTAAAGCTGAGGGCGGCGTCTGCGACGGTGATTTTTATGGCTTACCATGGCCGTGTTGGGGAACGCCGGAGATGAATCACCCGGGCACGCCCAATCTGTATGATGGCAGTAAATCCGTTGCCGATGGCGGCCTGACATTTAGAGCCAGGTTTGGCGTGGAACGCAACGGTGTGAACTTGCTCGCTGAAGGTTTTTATTCCGCCGGTTCAGAAATAAAAGACGGTTATCCGGAATTTAAAGATGAGCTACTGAAGAAACTTGGCTGGTGGGATGACCTGACAGCTGACGAGAAAAAATCTGCTGAAGGCAGGAACTGGAAAACCGATTTATCCGGTGGCATCCAACGTGTTGCAATTGCGCATGGTTGTGCCCCGTTCGGTAATGCCAAGGCACGGGTTAACGTCTGGACATTCCCGGATCCGATACCGATCCACCGCGAGCCGCTGTATACCAGTCGGCGCGACCTGGTGGACAAATACCCCACCTATGAGGATCGTAAATCGTTCTGGCGCCTGCCGACTCGCTACGAGTCGATTCAAGCCGTCGATTATGCCAAGGACTATCCCATTATTCTGACCTCCGGGCGATTGGTGGAGTATGAAGGTGGCGGTGATGAAACCCGGTCAAACCCATGGCTGGCTGAGTTGCAGCAGGACATGTTTGTCGAAATCCATCCACGTGATGCCAATAACGCAGGCATTCGAGATGGAAAAGATGTCTGGGTGGAAACACCCGAAGGTGCAAGAATTAAAGTTAAGGCACAGGTGACACGACGTGTTGCCAGTGGCGTGGCCTTTGTACCCTTCCACTTCGCCGGGCATTTTATGGGCAAGGACCTTCGCGACAAGTATCCACCAGGTGCCGACCCTATCATACTAGGCGAAGCCGCCAATACCGCCATGACCTACGGTTATGATTCAGTCACCCAGATGCAGGAAAGCAAGTGTAGCCTGTGCCGCATTAGCATTGCTTAGGAGGATAAGACAATGGCAAGAATGAAATTTTATTGCGACGCAGAACGCTGCATTGAATGTAATGGTTGTGTCACCGCGTGTAAAAATGAAAACGATGTACCCTGGGGCGTTAATCGCCGCCGTGTGGTGACGATTAAAGATGGTGAACCTGGCGAACGCTCAATCTCTATGGCGTGCATGCATTGCTCCGATGCACCCTGCGCGACGGTATGCCCGGTTGACTGCTTTTATACTACCGATAACGGTATTGTCTTGCACGACAAGGACATCTGCATCGGTTGTGGTTATTGCTCTTATGCCTGCCCGTTTGGTGCACCACAATTTCCGGAAGGCGCGGCGTTTTCTTCGCGCGGGAAAATGGATAAGTGCACATTTTGTGCGGGTGGCCCGGAAGTAACCGGCAGCAGCGATGAGACTCGTAAATACGGATCAAATCGACTGGCCGAGGGTAAACTGCCACTGTGTGCTGAGATGTGCGCCACCAAGGCCTTGATTGCCGGGGATGCGGATGTCGTTTCAGATATTTATCGTAAACGGGTAGTGAATCGAAGCGCGGCTGCATTGGGCACAGCATCGTTGCGCCGGGCCGAAAGTTTTTCACCGACGCCTGACATGTCTGGCAAGGCGACGTCCTCGGAATAAATCTCCCGAGTTACGCCAGCTTTATGAAGCGTCGACAATGTTCGGGTCCAAATTGAGTGCCCGGCATTGTCGCCTGTTTCATTACGCTATTTCCCCTAAACGAGAGAGCTATGCGCATTTTAAAAAATAAAATAATTATCCTCGTTACGATATTTATGAGCCTGTTTTTTATAGGCCAAATATCCAGCAGCTATGCTCAAACAGCGCCTGATGGCAGCCGAGCCGTAGTTGACGCACCCGGCACCGAGTTTTGGGAGGCAGTACGCCGTAACAACCAGCCACTGAACAGCCAGGTTGATTCAGCTGACGGCGGCACCTTGATATACACTGACGGAATGGCGTGGCTGAAATTCAGAAGCGAGCTGTTGATGCCCTACTTCGGCTATACCCTGGGCGCTACACTACTGGCTATCCTTGCATTCTGGCTTCTACGCCGTTCAATTGGCATACCAGGCGGCGAATCAGGCAACCGGGTACAAAGAACGGTTACCTATGAACGGGTCGTTCACTGGACGATGAC
>JAUVBY010000025.1 GCA_030590945.1 Gammaproteobacteria bacterium
CAGCTTTCTGGCCTCGATATTCTTTTTTACCTTTGTCGGTATATTGCTTAGCATTGTGGGCAAAGCCAACATCCCGGACCTCAAAATCAGACCTGCAGAGAAAAAAGATAAAGGAAACGGGGATTCAACTGCGTAGCAGTTGAAAAAATACGAGACTGAAATCCCGCCTCCTTGCGGCGCTAAAACAACCACTTCCGATTGCTTTCCAGCTTTGCACTACACTGGTGCAACTGCGCTTTATAGCGCTGCGCGCGCCGTTCGACCTTACGCGCCACCTTGATGAGCCAGGGTTTTTTGTTATAGGTTCCGCGGGCATACCCGCCCTGCCCTTCGTGATAGTTTAAATAGTGGCGATAGGCATCAGTCTTCGGTATCCGGTTTTTGGCAGTCGTTTTCTGCATATACCAGTGTATAAAGTCCATCGCATCCGCAAAATCACTACGACTGCGAAATCGCGATCCCGTATCGCGCTTGTATTCCGCCCAGGTATTATCCAGCGCCTGCGCATAACCATAAGCATCGCTGGGCCGACCATAGGGAATAAAACCGGCGAACCAGCGTATTGGTGGTTTGGCTTTGGCCTGGAACGATGATTCCTGGTACATGATTGACATCGGCACATAGATGTTACCCGCCCATTTATCCGCAGCCTTTTTCGAGGCCTTGTACCAGCCGCTTTTTTCTTCGAAGATACTGCAGATATTCTCTGCCGAGGCCGGGGGACTAGTGACACAGGCAGTCAAACCCGTCAAGATAGAGACCGCAATAAAAACTCTTATCAATAACAAATCCATCCGTTTTAATGCAGCATACTCATTCGCTATTCATCGTGGCCTGCTTCATCCAGATGTAACCAGTGCAACAACATTTCATCATAACCAATGATTCCCAGCACCTTACCCTCTTCAATAACGGGTGCGCGCTGCAGGCCAAATCGTTCAAATAACCGTGCGCAATATCGTATATCCATCGTTGGCGGCACGCTGATCACCGGCTTGCTCATAATCTCATAAACGTTAACACGACCCGGCGAGCGATCTTTGGCCAGGACCTGTCTGGCAATATCACCCAGTCGCACGATACCGTATTCGTCGTCATCGTGGCGTTTATCCACTATCAACAAACGTGTTTTCACGTGTTTCATTTTGGCCAAGGCCTCGCTAATGGTTTCCTGGCCGGAGACCATATCAAACTCACGTAACATGACATCCCGAACACGGATAATTGATTTTTGTTTCATAGCGCTTCCTCAACACGATCCGCCAGCATTTCCACCTGCCGGGTTAGGCCAATTGCGTCTTCCACATCAATCTGAAACGCCACACCGGCACCGCGATCAGCATCAAATTTACCGACTTCACCGATCAGCTCAAGAATATGCCGGCACAGGTGTTCCTCTACAATGAATAACAACATATCCCGTTGCGACTCCAGGGACAAGCCAAAAAATGAACGACTGCCCTCCGGGCCTTCGCCTCGCGCATTACTGATCACCGTCACACCCGTCGCACCGGCGGTCTTGGCTTTTTCGATGACTTTGTCCGTTTTGCTATCCTCAACAAAAGCGATAATAAGTTTAAAATGCATAGTTATTTATCCTCAGATTCCAGAAAGGGGTTTGTTCGTACGGTTAGCCCGCACATTTGACAATAGCGCGTACAGCATCACGCTCATAATAGGGAAAAGGCTGGCGAAGGCAATCAACCCAAAACCATCAATGAGCGGGCTACGCCCCGGCACGCTTTCAGCCAGGCCCAAGCCCAGTGCCGCCACCAATGGAACCGTCACCGTTGACGTTGTCACACCGCCCGAATCATAAGCCAGGGGAACGATAAGCTTTGGTGTGAAGAACGTTTGTATCATCACAACAATATATCCAGCGATAATAAAATAGTGCAGCGGATAACCAACAACGATCCTCCAACTGCCCAGTGCCAGCCCAACTGCGACCCCTATCGCGACCGCAATACGCAGGCCCATAGCGCTGATGCTGCCACCCGATACCTGGTTGGCCTTCATCGCGACCGCCAGCAGGGAGGGTTCCGCGATGGTGGTACTGAATCCGATCAGGAAAGCGAAGATGTAGACCCAGTAATAATCGATCCATTCTACACCCGCGTTTGAGCCGGACGCAATAAATTCAGGATTGGTCAGTTGCCCGGCCATCAACCGTCCTATCGGAAACAGGGCCTGCTCAAGCCCTTCCAGGAACAAGGTCAAGCCGAGTAATACATAGGCAAAACCAATCAGCGTCTTGCGCAAATTAACAATCGGCCGGCGAATTACCAGCAGTTGAAACCCAAAAATAATGGCCACAATAGGCAGCACGTCAATCACCGTCTCGAACAGGGCCAGCCCAAAACCAATTAACCAGCTCATGAAACCACCATCCCGTAAACCAGCACAAAAATGATCGGCGTCAGGGAGGCAAACGCAATCAGACCAAAGCCGTCAATCATAGGATTGCGTCCCTTGATACTGGATGCCAGACCCACGCCAAGCGCGGTGACCAGTGGAACGGTAATTGTCGAAGTCGTCACCCCGCCTGAATCGTAGGCAATGCCGATAATAAATTCCGGCGCAAAGACCGTCATGATCACAACAATTGAATAACCGCCGGCGATCAGATACTGAATCGGCCAGGCGCGTAATATGCGTAGCACTCCGATGACAAGCGCCAGGCCGACCGCTGCCGCTACCGTGATCCTCAAGCCATCAGCGTAACGTTCCTGCGCCGCCTCACTTGCGCCAATGATGTTACCCTGAGCAGCTATTTTTGCGGCCTCATCTGCTACGGCAATCAGTGCCGGCTCGGCAATCGTGGTACCAAAACCCAATGTAAAGGAGAATGACAACAACCAGAATACGCTACCTTTGCGCGCAAACGCGTGCGCCATCGACTCCCCGATCGGAAACAGACCCATCTCCAGTCCAAAGGTAAAAAAGGTAAGACCAAGCACCACCAACAGTGTTCCAAACAGCAAGCCTGACAAATTGGGAACCGACTGATGTAACACCACCAGCTCGAAAAACATAATCACCAGGACGATGGGCAGCAGATCACGCAGACTCCTGAACAGCACACCCAGAAAATTGGCGAGCTCCTTATTCATGCAAGGCACCGGGTGGATCCATCAATGCTGAGAAATCCCAAAGTGGGAAACCGACATAAGCACGCATCGTATATGTAACTCCTTACTGTTACCAAATTCACCTATAATGAGCGAAACATCGTCTGCCCGAATACGCCAGTGCCCAAAGCGCTGGCACCGACACTTTTGATTATAGTGGGAATTCACACAATGAGTACAGAAAACGAACTTGAAACCAAAATCCCACCGCCATTACTGGGTCTTGTTACAGCGCTGATGATGTGGCTGCTATCTCAATTACTCCCTACGCTGTCCATGGTTTCCTCCAACCTTTACCGTGTGGGTATCGTAATTATACTGGCCGGTTTATGCCTGGATGTGGTCGCCCTGCTGCAGTTTCGCAAAAACAATACCACGATTAGCCCCTTAAGCCCTGAAAAAGCCAGCACCATGGTTATCAATGGCCTGTACAAATACTCGCGCAATCCGATGTATCTGGGCCTGCTCATCGTATTGACCGGCTGGGCATTTTTTCTGGGTAATCTGGCAAGTTTCGCCTGCCTGCCGATCTTTGTGCGGCTGATAAGCCGATTTCAAATTATTCCTGAAGAGCGGATTTTGCGTGAGACTTTCGGTGAACCATACGAGAAATATCTAACACAGGTTCGCCGCTGGATTTGATCAGCAATCATCGCCTCAAGACACCACATTAATCGGCTCACCCTTCAGCCAGGCCAGTAAATTCTCTGCGATTTTATTCAGCAGCCGTTGCCGTGCTTCGACACTGCCCCACGCAATGTGTGGCGTGACGATGACATTGGGCACATCGGGCTGTATCAATGGATGATCGGCCGGAGGTGGTTCCTGCTCCAGAACGTCAATCCCTGCGCCCTTGATTTCACCTGATTTAAGGGCCTCCGCCAATGCGGCATTATCTACTACCGCACCCCGGGCTGTATTGATCAGAATGGCGGTTGGTTTCATTTTGCGCAGTGCGACTGCGTTTATTAGATGATAAGTATTGTCTACCAGCGGGCAATGCAGGCTGACGACATCCGATTTTGCGAGTAAGGCATCCATTGACAATCTACCCGGTTGAGGCGCGCCGCCAGGGCGCTGGGCGATCACGATATTCATCCCAAAAGCCAATGCCAGTTTCTCAACCCCTTTAGCCAGTGTGCCATATCCTATCAGCCCCAGGGTTTTACCCTCCAGCTCACTAACCGGGTAGCGCAAGGGCAATAAGTGTTCGCCCTCTGACCAGGCGCCGCTGACCGTTTCATTGGCATAATTCAATAAATTGGTGGATAAGGCGAGTAGCAGGGTAAAAACATGCTGGGCTATGCTCGACGTACCGTAGTTCGTCACGTTACATACAGTAATTCCCCGAGCCTGGCAGCTAGCAAGGTCGATATGATCCGTACCGGTGCCGGTTAATAACACTAATTGCAACTTTGGCAAAGAGCCAAGTAGTTCAGCATCCAGCCTGACTTTATTGGTCACGACGATGCTGGCATTTTGCAAGCGTTCAAGACGCTGTGCAGTAGTGGTCGATGGATAACGATCCCAGTGATCCACCTGATTGACCAGGGCGGATAAATCCAGGTCGCCGGGCGTAAATGTGGCTTCATCCAGCATGACAGCATAGTGAGATTTCATCATCTTATCTATTAATTTCCAAATTGTCGGGTATCGAGGGAGCGCTTACTTTAGGCGAACCTGATTTCCGGGAACTGCTGCCAAACCACTTATTCAACCAACCTCCCAGGTTATCATCCAACGGTTCACAACGATTATTCGATAGTGGTTCATACCCGGAGATAAAATAACGCACCACGCTTTGCTGCGTGCAGCCCGCCATCGCAATGCCGCCGCCATCCAGGTCAACTTCAACTTCTATAACGCCTTCGGGGGGCAGCAGATCCAGGCTTTGTAAATCCAGCTCAGACATCACCGATGCCCAGGCTCGCAGCGCACCGCTAGAACCACTTAGGCCAGTAGGCGAGTTATCATCCTGCCCAATCCACACGACCGCAAGATAGTTTTTACCAAAACCAGCAAACCAGCTGTCCCGATATTCGTTGGTCGTGCCCGTTTTACCCGCCAGGCGAATACCGGGGAGCAGGTGATTCAGGGCGCGGGCAGTTCCGCTTTGCGCTACTGCCCCAAGCATATCCATGACCAGAAAATCCGCCCGAGCATTAACCATCTGCTCGCCGTCCGACTGATATTTGACCATCACCTGGTTATCGCTATTGGCCACTGAACGCAACGTGGTCAAGGGTTGCAAGCGACCATGATTGGCCAGTGTCTGGTACATTTGCGCCACATCCAGCAGGCTCACATTGCTGGCGCCCAATAACATTGACGGGTATCGTGGAAACGATTCACTTACGCCCAGACGTTGTATCGTGGTGGCGACCGGGTCCAGCCCCACATCCAGACCAACCTTAACCGCAGGCACATTATAAGAATGGATCAGGGCATCGAACAGGCTGACATCGCCGTGAAATTCTTTGTCGTAGTTTCCAGGGTTCCAGGATTCACCCGTTTGTAAAGGTATACTAAGCGGGCTATCCTCGATGATTGTACTGGTTGAGTAGCGCGCCGGATTGAGCAGGGCGGTCAGATATACTGCCGGCTTGACCAGCGACCCGATGGGTCGCCTGGCGTCCAGCGCACGATTAAAATCACCCGTTTTTGCGTCGCGAGCGCCGATCATCGCTACGATTTCTCCGCTTTTTGGTTCCAGTATTATCATGGCTCCCTGCAAGCTGTCGGTTTTGATTGCGTGTTTCTTTTCCAACGCTTCAAGAGCCGCCTTAAACCGGGTTTGCGCGATTTGCTGCACCGATTCATCCAGGGTGGAGTAGATATTTAAACCGCCCTTCTCTAAATAACTACGATCATAACTCTCGCCCAGTTGGCGATTGAGCAAATCGGTGTATGCCGGATAACGGCTGGCTCCAATGTTTTTGTTGCGAACTACATCCAGCCCTGTCTGCGAATACAGCTCAACCTCTCCGGCACTGATCGAACCATTAGCATGCAGTGATTTCAGTACAAGGTTCCGGCGACCAGTGGCCCGGTCAATATTTCGAAACGGGTTATACGCCGACGGTGCCGGAATCATACCGACCAACAGCGCCAACTGTGCCGGATTTAAATCCTGTAACTTATGACCAAAGTAAAACTGCGCAGCCAGCCCAAAACCGTGTATCGCACGATTACCCGACTGGCCGAGAAAAATAGTGTTCAGGTAACGCTCAAGTATCTGATTTTTGGAATAACGCAGTTCGATGATCACGGCCATTATCGCTTCATTGATTTTCCGTTTGAGCGTGCGTGAATCATCCAGATACAGATTTTTCACCAATTGCTGGGTGAGCGTACTGCCCCCCTGGCTGACGCGGCCATCGCGTATATTTTGCACCATCGCACGCATAATCCCGAAGGGGTCCACGCCATGATGACTCATAAAACGACGATCTTCCATAACAAACAGACCGTCAATCAACAACTGCGGTACCTCGTGCAGTTTTAGCAAAATCCGGTCTTCCATTGGCCCGGTCATGAGGTTACCGATCAATTCCGGAGCAAGCTCAAACTGATCGAGTACCTGCGCATTTCGATGATCCGTAAGACGCGCCACACGGCCATCGAACAACTCTACGCGGACCGCTTTAGGGACCGGGTGAGTAGCTGAAATCGGGCGTAGAACATCGATGACCTGCCCGGAAAATGCAAAATCGCCGGGGCGGGTGATTTCCTTAGCCTGTTTATAACCCTGAGACAGCAAATCAGTTCGCATTTCCGATACCGTGTGCGCATCGCCCGGCTTGAGCGTGTACGGCCGCGCATACAAATGTGCGGGAATGCTTCTGAAGGGTGTATCAAATCGAGCCTGAACCTGGCGATCCAGAGTCCAGACCCAGCCGGCAAAAGCAACCGCGCAGCCGATCAGAATCACCACTAAGGTCTTGAGCAGCAAACGCCACAAGGAGAAAGACCGGCGACGCGAAGATTGTCGGGTTTTGCGACTGGAACGCGATCGCTTTTTCCCAACCCCACGAGTGGTGGCACTTACCGCTGTACTTTTTTTGCTCTTCGTTTTCTTTCGTGCAGGAGTCTTTTTCTTTGTGGTGGTACGACTTGAAACCTTGCGTTTCGTGCCCGTACTTGTTGCGCGCGTTGATTTACGCTTCGTGTCTTTACGCGGGAGAATCTTCATTCTAAATCTGCTGAACAGGCCCAGCACAGATCAAAATTGGCGGGATTTAGTTCTTCGCAATTCGGGCAGGCGATATCATCGGCGGTCGCTCGCCCCAGCGCTTCAAATGCATCGATAGCAGAGCGTGCACGTTTCGCATCTGCCTCCCGAACCACCCAGACTTCAGGATAACTCACGGCTAATTCGCCCAAACCGCTAGCCTGGTGAGAATTCTCTATTTTTGCAGGTATCAATTGCTGTTCAAGCAAATTTACCACCAGGTGTGCCTGCGTGATATCCCGCGCCAGGTAAATGCGTTTCATGGTTTAAAGAGTAGAAGCTGGCCCGTTCAAAGTCCAGATAAGAATACCTCAATTGCATAGATATATGCTGAACAAACAGCCTGTTTACATAAGGTTTTATTTATGGTTCAATGTGCGACCATACTCACCCTGTTTGCGTATTATTCATGAGCATGCATATCACCATTCGGCAACTGCAGGTATTTGGCTCTGTAGCGAAACACTTAAGCTACACACGCGCTGCTGAAGAATTACATCTGACCCAGCCAGCCGTATCGATGCAAATTAAACAGCTGGAAAAATCGGTTGGCTTAAATTTATTTGAGCAAATTGGCAAAAAAATCTATCTCACCGAAGCTGGCAGTGTGGTACTGGAACACGCCATCTCAATCACGTCTAAGCTAAAATCTATCGAAAACGATCTGGAACAGCTCAAGGGCATTGACGGCGGGCGCCTGACGGTCTGTATTGCCTCCACGGTCAATTATTTCGCAACGCGCCTGATTTCCCGGTTTAGTCAGGCCTATCCAAGCGTACAGATCAGCCTGGATGTAACCAATCGCCATGATCTGCTTAAACGACTGGATACTAACGAACCGGATCTGGTACTAATGGGTCGTCCGCCATCCAGTGCCGATCTCACCTCTACTGCGTTTATGGATAACCCGCTGGTCATCATTGCCAATCCGCATCACCCGCTGGCGAGCGAATCGAATATACCAATACAGCGCTTAACAGGCGAAAAGTTCGTGCTGCGCGAGCAAGGCTCCGGTACGCGTTCTGCGATGGAGGAAATTTTTGAAAAGCACCACGTCAAACCCAGTGTTAGCACCCAGTTGTCAGGAAACGAATCGATCAAGCAGGCCGTTGAGGCCGGGCTGGGCCTGGCACTAGTATCATTTCACACCGTAGACCTGGAACTCAAAGCCAATCGACTGATCACTCTGGATATCCAGCATTTTCCAATTCTTAAAAAATGGCATATCGGGCATCGTAGCGGTAAACATCTTTCGGCAACCGCACAGGCGTTCTGGGATTTCGTATTAGAAGAATCGAATTAACAAGCGTCGGCCAGACATCTGGTGTTACCCCCATCAAAACTTTTTTCGCTAAGCCCGGCCAGTTTAGGATACAGTCAAGCCTGGTTTATCGTTTTACCGAAAGGCCTGGGGTTACTATTTGAGCACCCGTCTGAAAACGTAATCTATATCTAAAATACAGGAACACACTATGAAAAAATTACTCACTATTGGCCTGATCGGCCTGTTTGCCAGCATGACTCCGGTTCAGGCCGCCACACCTCTAATGTCTTCTGAATGGGGTGAAGCCGCATGTGAAGCCTGGAATAACAATGTTACGCTGACGGAAGAACTCGGCGGCGAAACCTGGGCCGAAAATAACGGCGGCAAGGGTTACAAGATCATGCAGGTTTACCGCATGGATTGTAATGAGGCACCTACCGCAGAACTTCAAATCTCGAATCAGGATGGCAAAGCGATCTGCACCTACGGTGGCGCGGTAAAATCAAGCGATCTGGACGCCGGCGTTGATTACATCATGTTTGCAAAAACATCAAACTGGGAACGCATGGGATCAGGCAAAGATGGCGCCATGAAATCCATGACCTTTGGCCGCCTGAAATTCAAGGGCCCTAAAATGGAAGCCATGAGCAATATGGGTCCGTTCGGCGCGTTTTTGCTGTTAACCGGCGACGTTGAAAGCTCAACCACGGATTGCCCGGCTAACTAAGCTTAAGATTCGGCAGCGTAAAAAGCCCGCTTCTGCGGGTTTTTTTTCGTATAGGTTTTGCCCTCGTTTCTTTTTAAGCGACGTCTGCCTCATCCCCGCGTTCGGTCAGCCATATTTTGCGATCTGCAGAACGTTTTTTCGCCAGCAGCATATCCATAACTTCACCCGCGCTCTGGCTATCCTGAACGCCTAGCTGAACCAGGCGTCTGGTCCGGGGATCCATAGTGGTTTCGCGTAGCTGCCCCGGGTTCATTTCGCCCAGGCCTTTGAAACGTTGCACATTCACCTTGCCGCGTAATTTGTCTTTTTCAATCTGCGCCAGCACGTTTTGTTTTTCTTCATCGTCCAGGGCATAAAAAATATTCTTACCTATGTCAATACGGTACAAAGGCGGCATCGCGACGCATACACGCCCTTCGCGCACCATAGAGGGGAAATGCTTGTAAAACAGGGCGCACAATAAGGTCGCGATATGTAAGCCGTCTGAATCCGCATCGGCCAGTATGCATATTCGCCCATAACGCAAGCCGCCAAGATCCGCCACCCCCGGGTCTACCCCCAGGGCCACTGCAATATCGTGTACTTCCTGCGAGCCCAGCACCTCGGCCGAATCAACCTCCCAGGTATTCAGTATTTTTCCACGCAAGGGCATGATCGCCTGCGTTTTACGGTCTCGAGCCTGTTTAGCTGAGCCGCCCGCCGAGTCGCCTTCAACCAGAAATAACTCGGTTTCTTCCAGGTTCTGGCTCGTACAATCCGCCAGTTTGCCCGGCAAAGCCGGGCCGGTGGTAATTTTTTTACGCTTAACCGTTCGCGTTTTCTTAAGACGCTTCTGGGCATTACCAATCGCAAGTTGAGCAATTTTTTCGGCATCTACGACGTGCTGATTCAACCAGAGGCTAATCGTGTCTTTGGCCGGCACATACACTAACTGGGTCACCTCACGGCCCGACAGGCGATCTTTGGTCTGGCCGCTAAACAAGGGCTCCTTGACCCGTACGGATAACACGTAGGCACACTGCCCCCATATATCATCCGGGCTCAATTTTAGATTCCGCGGCAACATCTCCCTAAATTCACAAAATTCGCGCACCGCCTCCGCGGCCGCCTGGCGCAAACCCGCGACATGAGTACCCCCCTGCGCAGTCGGGATCAAATTCACATAACTTTCCGTTGCAAACTCCAGCGCATCGGCTACCCAACACAACGCCCAGTCAATTTCACCTTCAGCAGAAATATGATTTCCAGTTAACGGTTTTTCGGGTACCAGTTCGCCGGTGCTCTGTTGCATGCTCAGGTATTCCTCCAGGCCGCTGTCGAATTGCCAGCTCTCATTATTATCTGGAGTTTTCTCATCCAGAAACTCCATAATCAAGCCCTTGCATAATACCGCTTTTGCGCGTAACACCTTCTTTAAGCGGCTCACGCTGATGCGCGTGGTATCAAAAAACTGCGGATCCGGTTTAAAGCGAATCCGGGTGCCCGAGTTTTTTTGCCCCACCGTACCTACTACGCTTAGTTCGCATGATTTATCCCCGCCCTCGAAGGCGATATGGTATTCCTCACCACCACGTTTTACCCACACATCGAGCGTAGATGAAAGCGCATTAACCACTGATACGCCCACACCATGCAGGCCACCGGAAAAACTATACTCTTTATCTGAAAACTTGGCGCCGGCGTGTAGTTTGGTCAAAATAACCTCAACCCCGCTAACCCCTTCTTCTTTGTGAGTATCGACAGGCATACCCCGCCCATTATCCGTGACGCTGACCGAGCCATCTTCGTGCAGCGTTACTTCAATTTGTGAGGCAAAACCGGCTATTGCCTCATCAACACTGTTATCTACTACTTCCTGAATCAGATGATTGGGGCGATCCGTTTCGGTGTACATTCCCGGCCGTTTACGAACAGGATCAAGGCCTGACAGAACTTCTATGGATTGCGCATCGTAGCTGGATTGACTCATATTGGGTGACTGGACCGATTGAAATAAATACTTAGTGAATGATAGCCGATAGCGGTAAAATACGCACCCAAAAGAAAAGCCCAATAACCGACACGTCGCTCAATCCCGGACCTGAATCATGCCCAAAAAACCAACCACCCCCCCGAAGGAAGCGCTCGATTTCGAAACCGCCCTACAACAACTTCAGGAGGTTGTCGCGCGCATGGAAAATGAACAGCAAAGCCTGGATGCGGCCATCGCAGATTATGAAAAAGGCACGCAACTGGCCACGCTTTGCCAGCAGCACCTGGATACAGCACAACTTAAGGTAGAAAAACTGGTTAAAAGCAAAGATGGCTTTCGATTCGAAGCTCTTGATAGCTCAGATGACTAATGATTGACCCCTCCTTTGCAAAACAGTGGGAACGCTACCGTGCACGCGCGAATCAGCAACTGGAACAGGTTTTGTCCGGCCTGCCAACAGGAGAAAACGAGAAGCTTGCCAGCGCCATTTGCTACAGCACTTTAAATGGTGGCAAGCGTTTTCGCGCTATGCTGGTTTATGCCAGCGGAGAGTGCTTTGGTGCATCACCGCAAAGCCTGGATGCCCCGGCTGTTTCGCTGGAGTTGATTCATGCCTATTCATTAGTGCACGATGATTTGCCCGCTATGGATGATGACGACTTGCGTCGCGGTCGTCCCAGTTGCCACATTGAATTTGACGAAGCCACAGCGATACTCGCGGGAGATGCCTTACAATCACTTGCGTTTGAGGTGCTCTCGGATGGAAGCGATCATCCAGATACCTCACAACGCTTACAAATGGTGAAGCAACTGGCGGTCGCCAGTGGCCTGTCCGGCATGGCGGGCGGGCAATCGCTGGACATTATTGCCACCGGCCGAACACTGGATCAATCCGCACTACAAACAGTTCATGAACAAAAAACCGGCGCACTTATCCGTGCTGCGTTGCGCCTGGGCGCGCTGGCGGCGCCCACGATCACGCCGCAGGAACTTTCGAAAATTGACGAATATGGCCGTCTGATTGGCCTGGCCTTTCAGGTGGTGGACGATATTCTGGATCAAACCCAAAGCAGCAAACAGCTTGGCAAACAAAGCGGTGCCGATGCAGCCATGGCCAAAAACACCTACCCGGCGCTGATGGGGCTTGAAAATGCGCAACAATACGCCGATCAATTAGTGCAAAGTGCACAGCAAAGTTTGGGTAAAATCGGGCGTGATACAGATTTCCTGCATCAACTGGCCCAATTTACCCGCTTTCGGGATCATTAAATCTATAAAGCACTAACGTGAATAGCGAAACAAACCCTAACTCTCTGCTGGCAAACATAGACCGTCCTGCGGACCTCCGCGGGCTGGATACTGAACAACTGATCCAGCTGGCCAGAGAATTGCGTCATTTCCTGATCGAATCGACCGCCATAACGGGTGGTCATCTGGCCCCTGGCTTAGGCGCCGTTGAACTCACTATCGCCCTGCACTATGTGTTTAATACGCCTTACGATCGCCTGGTCTGGGATATCGGCCATCAGGCCTATCCGCATAAGGTACTCACCGGTCGCCGCGATCAGCTGCGCAGTATCCGTCAACTGGGCGGGCTGTCGGGGTTTTTAAAGCGCTCAGAAAGTGAATACGATACCTTCGGGGCCGGACACTCTTCAACGTCGATTAGCGCTGCTCTGGGCATGGCCGTAGCAGCTCAACAAAAGGGTGAAAAACGCGAAGTCATTGCACTCATTGGCGACGGCGCACTAACCGGCGGCATGGCCTATGAAGCGCTAAATAACGCGGGCGATCTGGATACCAACCTGCTGGTTATTCTGAACGACAATGACATGTCGATTTCACCGAATGTGGGTGCAATGTCGAACTATCTTTCGCGCATCCTTTCCGGCCGTACCTACAGCAGCGTGCGTGAAGGCAGCAAGACAGTATTGAGCACCCTGCCTCCACCTGTAAAAAATCTGGCCAGACGCTGGGAAGAACACATGAAGGGCATGGTTATGCCGAGTACGCTATTTGAAGAAATGGGCTTTAATTATATTGGTCCTGTGGATGGCCACGATCTACCGCTATTGGTGTCGGTTCTTAAAAACATGGCCAAACTCAAAGGCCCGCGGTTTTTGCACATCGTCACCCAAAAAGGCAAGGGCTATGAACCTGCTGAGGGCAACCCCTGCACCTTCCACGGCATCTCGCCCTTTGACCCGGATACCGGGAAGATCAGAATGAGCAGCGGTAAACGCAGCTATACCCATGTTTTCAGCGACTGGCTGTGTGATATGGCCAGCCAGGATGAACAGCTGGTAGCGATTACACCTGCGATGCGCGAAGGCTCCGGGCTGGTGAAATTTTCCGAGTTATATCCAGAGCGCTATTTCGATGTAGGCATCGCAGAGCAACATGCACTGACCTTCGCCGCCGGCCTTGCCTGTGAAGATATCAAACCGGTGGTAGCGATCTATTCGACCTTTCTACAGCGCGCCTATGACCAGTTAATTCATGATGTGGCGATCCAGAAACTGGATGTCACGCTAGCTATCGACCGCGCTGGAATTGTGGGTGCAGATGGTGCCACACACGCCGGTGTATTCGACATCGCCTTCATGCGTTGTGTCCCGGAGATAATCATCATGTGCCCCAAAGACGAGGCCGAATGCCGGGACATGTTATACACCGCCTACCAGCATCAGGGTCCAGCTGCAGTGCGCTACCCGCGTGGTGGCGGTAATGGCACACCTGAACGTGAGCAAATGCAAAGCATCGAGATTGGTCGTGCCGAAATGCTGCGCCAAAGTAACGCAGATAAAGAGATGGGCAGGCGCATCGCCATTTTAGCCTGGGGCGATTTCATCGGGCATTGCGAACTTGCCGCCAGCGAACTTGATTGCACACTGGTTAATATGCGCTTTGCCAAACCACTGGATGAAACGCTGTTGCACGAACTGACAATATCACACGATTATTTTGTCACGGTTGAAGACCATGCGGTTGCCGGCGGGGCGGGCTCTGCGGTAAATGAGTTCATGCAAAGCCATCGCTATACCTTGCCGGTACTAAATATTGGCATACCAGACCAGTTCACAGAGCATGGCACCCAGGCTGAAATTTACGAACAACTGGGCCTGGATGCGAAAGGCATCGAAGCGTCAATTCAAAACTTTATCCTTGAAAAGTAAGTAATCGAAGCCATAAAAAGCACCATGTCGACCTCTTCCAAATCGATCGCTGACGTTCAGTCTAGCCAGGACACCCGTAATATAGCCATCGACAAGGTGGGGATTAAAGACATTCGCCATCCCGTACGGATTCTGGATCGCGCTGGTAATGAGCAGCACACCGTTGCAACATTCAATATGTACGTTGAGCTGCCGCACCATTTCAAGGGCACCCATATGTCACGTTTTGTGGACATATTAAATAGCCATGAGCGCGAAATATCGATCGAATCGTTTAAGGATATGCTCGCCGAGATGAGCGAACGGCTGGAAGCCAATACCGGTTATATCGAGATGAATTTTCCTTTTTTCATCAATAAAACCGCGCCTGTCTCAGGTGTAAAAAGTTTGATGGACTACGATGTTACCCTGATTGGACAGATTAAAGACGGCCAGCTGTGTACACAAACACGTGTGGTCGTCGCGGCCACCAGCTTATGCCCCTGCTCAAAAAAGATTTCTGAATATGGCGCGCATAATCAACGATCGCATATTACGATTACTGCCCGGGCCCGAACAGATCTGTGGATAGAAGACCTGATCGATGTGGCTGAATCCGAAGCCAGCTCGGAACTCTACAGCCTGCTCAAACGAACCGACGAGAAAGTGGTAACAGAACGCGCCTACGATAACCCAAAATTTGTGGAAGATCTGGTGCGCGATGTAGCTGCGCGCCTGAATAAGATGGAAACGGTTATTGCGTATACCGTCGAAGCTGAAAATTTTGAATCTATCCACAATCATTCTGCATACGCGATGGTAGAACGGGATAAAGAACAGGAAGCCTGAAAACTCCCCCTGCCTAAAGGCGACATCTCTATCTCTTTACTGACTTTATTCCGCGTCATGAGCTTTGAGGACTGGACTGACGTAATGTACGAAACTATGGAAGTGTATCCTCTAAGCTGGGTGTTTTACCTGAGTTTTATATTTTTTACGGCGTTTGCATTCCTGAACATGGTCATCGGTATCGTGGTCAACGTAATGGAAGAAGAAAACCGCAAAGCCTACGCTGAAAGGCGTGATGGTGGAGTTACGGGAACTAAATCTACGGCTTAAATCACCTGATATCTAAAGGAAGCGGGGCTTCAGTCCCGCAGAAACTGCGTCAAAGAATCCAATCTTCAAGCTCCGGACAAATAAACTCCAGCCCATATCAGCGCACACAATAAAATCGCCATCAGCACCGCCAGCGAACCCAGATCTTTAGCCCGACCCGAGAGTTCGTGATGCTCCAGCCCAATACGATCCACAATGGCTTCAATAGCCGAATTAAGTACTTCCACCAGCAATACCAGGCCCAGGCCAAAAATCATTAAGCTGATGCCCAGCGGCGTATTGCCGACCCAGAATGCAACGGGTAACAACACAAGCACGCCCAGTAATTCCTGGCGAAACGCGGCTTCGTGTTTGTACACAGCCTTCAAGCCAAGCAAAGAGCATTGGCCCGCCTTCACAATGCGCGATAGACCGCTACCATTGGGTTTATTCATGCTCAGTTCCTGATAAGATGTAGCCTATTATAACAAAGCTTACCGGATATCATTACTCCGGGGATGGCTCTGTCACCTGGGCCATATCAAACATCATGCCCAGTCCTAAAAGGCGCACTGGTCGTTGACCTCTCGCATACGCGCGCACGCATAACTGTCGATAGATTGCCAAATCCGGCTTGCGCCCGGCCTGCTGCGCGGTGGTGGTGACAAAATCTCGAAAGCGCATTTTTAGAACCAGCGTTTTGGGTTGCAGAGGCTGGGGAGCACGCCCCAATCGCTGCGCTTTATCCCTGCTTTTCTCGTGTGCACGCGTATGTCTCGCTAACAAGCCATCAAATAGCGCCTCCAGCGCATTCTGGCACGCTGCAAGATCGGGCAGATCGACGGCGTAGGTATCTTCAATACTCAGGGATTTGCTTAAACTGTCATTGTTCACCTTGCGCTCGTCCCGGCCCCGGCATTGCTGGTACAGGCGTTCACCAAAATTACCGAAATGCTCACAGAGCTGTGTCCAGTCCAGCGCCTGCAAATCTTCGCAGGTATGCAATCCCAATTTATGCATCTTTTCAGCCGTAACCTTGCCCACACCATATATCTTCTTTACCGGCAGCGGCCGTATAAAGTCGTCAATCTGTTCCGGGGTAACCACCGTCTGGCCATTTGGTTTCCGCCAGTCACTGGCGATCTTGGCAATGAGTTTATTCGGTGCAATACCTGCTGATGCGGTTAGGCCGGTGGCGTCCAGTATACGCTGGCGGATCTCACGGGCCATCAAACTGGCGCTACCACGACAATGGCTTATACCGCTCACATCCAGATAGGCCTCGTCCAGCGAAAGCGGCTCAACCAGTTCTGTGTAATCATCGAATATTGCGCGAATCTGCACTGAAACCTGTTTATACAAATCCATGCGTACGGGCAGGCGAACCAACATCGGGCATCGCCGAAATGCAATAGACATCGGCATCGCAGAATGAACTCCAAATGCGCGCGCTTCATAGTTACATGCTGCGACGACACCTCGTTGGCCCGGCAAGCCCCCTACTGCCACGGGCCGACCTTTGAGCTGCGGGTTCTCCCGCACTTCTACCGCCGCATAAAAACAATCCATATCAATATGGATGATTTTGCGCTGTATCATCGGGGCAGAAAGAGTCATGCGTGAATTTTAACCGGGCTACCGACAAACAAGCGATTAAAATTCAAGCATGAATACCCCTGCCCACCTGGCTCTAAGTATTTTCATCTGGCGTTCTGAGACGGGCTGGCAGGCCGCGGCCGCTGTTGCGCTGGGTGCGGTGCTGCCTGATCTTCCTTTGCACCACGATGACGCACACCGCCACTTTCTGCCATTGAGTGACTGGCGTTTTGAAAGCCCGGTATCGTATTGGGATCCACGCTACTATGGCAATATTGTCATCCGTATAGAAATGGTGCTCGCTATGCTGGCCTGTGCCTACGTAGCCTGGCGCAGCGTCTCTACAGCCATGCGCGTACTTGCCCTTTTCACTCTACTCAGCTATGTCAGTTTTATGTTTTTGGGCTTTCTTTCCGGGGCTAACGACGGTCACGCCAAAACTAATTGTCAATGCGCTGTGCACAGGTTCATGGTCCAATATTCTTGATCTACCCAGACCATAATAAAAGCCGAAGATTCAGTTAAATCCCGGGGTCCTGATCCTCAGACCGCTAACTCAGCATGCAGCGCGAGCCACGATTTTTTTTGCTGCAGGAAATTAGCTTTCATAAGCTCGACTTTTTTCTTCAATAGCTGCAGATCATACGCTTCGATCACAGATTTTTTATGCGCTTCCATCCATTGTTTTTGTGCGTGCGAAAACTCGTTAATTTTATTGAGCAAGGTTTCGTATTCATGCTGCAGGCGTAAAATGAGCTCATCTGCCTGCGGCAGGCTCATTACTTTCTGCGAGGTAGTGACTAACAACATCCGGGCGCGCGAAGCTTCGATTTTCGCAATCGGAGCACGATACAGGTTTTTAGCCAGTCCGACGCTAGCCAGGCCCCGGATTAACCACTTGGTCGGGTCATACTGCCACCAGTGGATGCCGTTGCGGTAATCGCGTTGGAAATTGTGGTGATAATTGTGATAACCCTCGCCCATGGTTAAAAATGCCAGAATCCCGTTGTCTCTGGATGTGTTGTGGTCTGAATAGGGTTGCTTCCCCCAGATGTGCGCCAGCGAATTGATGAAAAATGTAAAATGGTGGGAGATGGCCAATCTTGCGACACCCAATAGCAGGAGCATGCCCATCAGATCGCCATGCCAGAGGCCGATCACAAGCGGGATTCCAAGATTAACGCTAAGTACCAACGGTGCATAGTAGCGATGTTGCCACATAACAATTGGATCTTTTTTAAGATCATTACAGTTTTTGTAATCGGGGCCCTGACCGGTGCCGTAATCACGAACCATCCAACCGACATGAGAAAACCAGAAACCACGTTTGGCGGTATAGGGGTCTTTCTGCAAATCATCTACAAAACGATGGTGCATACGGTGATCAGACGACCAGTGCAGGATACTGTTTTGGGTGGCGAACGTGCCGCCGATCGCCAGAACCAGCCTTATAAGCCAATGCGTCTCATAGGCGCGATGTGACCACAGGCGATGGTAACCGGCGGTGATTGAAATTTCACAGAATGCGATACCGAGCAGCATGGCCGCAACTTGCCAGCCATCAAAGCCATGAACCACCGCGTAAGCGGGAACACCGATCAATGTGATTAGTCCGGTAAGCGTAAAAATCACAATGTTCAGCCAAATCAAAGGTGGTTTTTTCATGCTGGTATTACTTACAATTTTTGAGTGTACAAGTGTACGCTAAATAATTATTGAAAGACATCCGTCTAAGTATAATTAGTAATATACTTTACACAAGCGTCCTTTGTTATCATATCTTGTTAGATTAATTCTGATAAAATAAGGAAATGAGTCAGAGCCGGGCCCAACAAAAGGAGAAAACTCGACGCGTCATTATTGATGCGGCTTTTCATTTGCTCAGCCAGTCGCGGAGTTACTCCAGCTTAAGCCTGAGAGAAGTAGCCCGTGAGGCAGGGATTGCTCCTAATTCATTTTACCGGCATTTTGAAGACATGGAAGAACTGGGCCTGACGCTGGTGGATGAAGGCGGGGTGGTGTTGCGCCAGTTGATGCGTAAAGCAAGACAACGAATCCGCGATCGAGGCAGCGTAATTCGCACCTCGGTGGAAACCTTTATGGAATTCATCCGCAACAGCCCGCACGTATTCTACCTATTATTGCGCGAACGTTCCGGCACATCGCTGGCTTTTAGAAAAGCGGTATCGCGCGAACTACAATATTTTATTGTTGAGCTGGCCGACTACATCCAGCACACACAAAATTATCCGGCAGCCGATGCAAAAATCCAGGCCGACGCGATGGTTGCACTGGTCTTCAACGCGGGCATCGAAGCGCTGGATTGCCGGCCGGCTGAACTTAAAACCCTGACGGCAACCACGGTTACGCAGCTGCGCTATATCGCCCGCGGTGCAGATGAATTTTCAAAAACGCGCACTGGAACGGTATCAACGTAGATATGCCGTTGAATTTACGACTAGCGGGTACTGGCATTGTGGTTCGCACCTCAAGCTGTTGTACAATAAGTTTTACGGAAGATTTTTGTAGTTAGAGGCTTAAAACTCAATTCCCGGCAGTTCGTCTTACCCGCGAAGGCGGGTATCCATAACGCCGTTAGAGACAGGCTTATGGATTCCCGTCTACACGGGAATGACGATATGGGGTAACTCATAATTACAATTATATTTCTGCCGACAGGTAACACACCCAGGCCGGATCAGCATCGCCAAGTGTAGCAGGTGTGTAAATACCGTCCCCCTCCCCGCTTTCCTCGTCTGTGCCTTCCCAGTAGACCGTCACGTTTTCGAATCCGGCTTCTTCCAGCAACTCCTGTAATTCGGGCAAGGTCCACATACGCCAGTAGTAGCTGAAGGCCTTATCAAGGCGTGAGCCATCGGGAAAGGTGAAATGGATATAACATTGCATGCCACTATCAATGGGATTGTAGCTAGCCTGATCCCAGATGTAATCAAAGCCTTCACAAGCGGTGGTTTCTTCAATTTCCTTGTAGCAATCATAACCTCCGAAGGCATCCAGAAAAAAAACACCATCGTCTGACAGGCCCTGCCTGACGCTAGTAAAATAGTCCCGCAAGGTCTGGCGCGTATCAAATAACTGATAGCTGAAATTCATCGCCATCACCATTTGCACAGGCTCAATCTCCAGTGCCCGCACGTCCTCCTGCAACAACTCGATGCGTCCGCGCTCTTCCAGCATCAAATGATCGAGGTGGTTATCATTGGACCAGGCAAGTACTTCCCCATCCAGATCAACGCCGATCGCCACGTTATCAGGACGGCGCTGAATCCATTCAATACTGGTCTGGGCCGTACCGCAAAAATCTTCGCGCAGGGTTTGCGCGGCGTAACCGCGAATAGCCTCGAAGCTTGCATCGACCATATCTATTTCAGCCTCAACGCATTGTACAGCCTGCTCATAGAGCGCGTGCCGGTCTGCCTTGTCAGCGAGGCTACTCATACCGCTCTGATCTGTGCCCAGGCGCGATACGCCCGAATATGGTTGAGCGGATCATGAACGCGAATAATATCTACACCCTGCTCACACATTGCCAGCGACAAACCAAGCGTTTCCATATCCCGCTCTGCGAAGACCCGGTTTGTAAACCCGTTCATGAACGATTTCCGTGAATGACCCACCAGCAATCGAAACCCATGCTGGCGCAGGCTCGCTGTTTTCTTGATAATATCCTGATTCTGCAACACGGTTTTTCCAAAACCAACGCCAGGATCAAAGATTATTTTTCCGATATCCAGCCCCGCATTCTTCCAGCAGGTATGCTGAGCATCCAGCCATTCGAGCAATTGCTGATCAACGGGGCGTGTCGTATCGAGCGCCTCTCCAGGTTGAACCGGGATACTTAAACTGTGCATTGCTATGATATTTGCTTCCCGTTCTTTTACTAAAGCCTGCATTTTAGAGCCTGAAAGCCCGGTAACATCATTGACCCAGTTTGCCCCGTTTTCCAGCGCCTTTTGTGCAACCTTGACGTGCCGTGTGTCCACGCTGATCAGGGGCATCAAGGCATATTTTGTGCGCAGTTTCGCAAGCACCCCGAAAACCGCCTGTAACCGGGTCCATTCATCCTCTGCAGTAATCGGGTCTGCGCCGGGGCGTGTTGACTCCCCCCCTATGTCCAATATATGCACCCCTGCCTCGATCCAGGTTTCGAACTGAGTTTCCAGCGCCGACATAGTTTGAACATTCCCCGCGCTGGAAAATGAATCCGGCGTAATATTCGCCACCCCCATCCAGAGCGGAATTGGCCGAATTTGTCGGGAGATCTGCAGCGGACTTAGTTTAATACCGGGGATAACAAGGTGTGGCGCAAGATGCATTAAAGGGGTGATGATGAAGCTACGCTTGTGCATCTCAAGGTGCGGGATAATCAAATCAGGCGTATTGATTCGCTCATCATTCCACAGCAATAAATCGATGTCGATGTTCCGTGGCGACCAGCGTGAAGCGCTTAAATCACGCCCCAGAGCTTGCTCAATGGTTTTCGCCAGCTGCAGCATCTCATCGGGCGAATGTGGCGTAAGCCCTTCCACAACCAGATTTAAGTACGGTCTGTCCCATTCGGGCAGCGCATCCTTTTTAAGTAAGGCAGGCGATTCAACGACGGGGGAAACCCGGGATATCTCAAAGCCACTCTGCGCTAACTGAGCCAGCGCCCGGGCCAGGAAATCGCGCCGGTCGCCCCGGTTTGAGCCCAGTCCGAGATAAATCATGACAAAGGAAGCTCTCCTCCCTGCAGATGTTCAAGCACCGAAAACATGAACTGAATACAGCCTTCCAGCTGGCTGATTTCGACGAACTCATCCGGCCTATGCGCCTGATCGATCGAACCCGGACCACAGACAATGGTGGGTATACCGATATCCGAAAACAATCCAGCCTCGGTACCGTAACTGACTGCGCCCAGCTCAGACTGGTCCTTCAAAACAGCTTGCATCCAGGTGTTTAGCGGGGCGGCTTCAGGCGTATCCAGCCCTGGAAACTGCGCCAGCGTTTGCCAGGTGATATCGCTCTGCGAGGCGACCGCCTTCATGGCAGGTAAAAGCCTTTGTTGCGCATACTGCTCAACTTTATGCGCAATTTCACGCGGATCCTGGGAGGGAATATTACGAATCTCGTATTCAAACTCACAAAGCTGGGGGATGATATTTACTGCCGTGCCGCCATTGATTTTTCCTACATGCAGGGTGCTATGCGGTGGCGTAAAACGTGCGTCAAACGGTCCGTTAGTCTTAATGTCATCAGCCAGGGACTGAATTTTATCGATCAATCCGGAGGCAGCCACAATGGCGTTTACGCCCATGTCCGGCCGGCTGGAATGGCCCGCACAGCCTTTTACGCTGCATAAGGTGTCGAGCATGCCCTTATGCGCACTGACGATCTGCATACTGGTGGGTTCACCCACAATACACGCAAGTGGTTTAATTTTTCGATCATTAAGCTCAGCAATCAGATCCCGCACCCCGAGACAACCGATCTCTTCATCATACGAAAATGCAAAATGAATGGGTATGGGCAGCGCAGCCTGCTTGAAGGTATCCGCCATCGCCAGGCATACCGCGACAAAACCCTTCATATCAGAGGTGCCACGGCCATAGAGTTTTCCTGAAGCCTCGCGCAGGGCAAAAGGATCACTGGACCAGTTCTGGCCTGCAACCGGAACCACATCGGTGTGCCCGGATAACACCAGTCCAGGCACACTATCGTCACCGATGGTCGCAAACAAATTCGCTTTGCTTTTGTCTGCGTTGAAGGTCAGTTCATAGGGAATATCCAGCGCATCCAGTAGCAACTGAATGGATTCCAGTAATGCCAGGTTGGAAAGGTGACTGGTCGTATCAAAACCAATCAGGTCTCGAAGTATCTTGGTGGTTCGCTGTATCATGCGCCGAGTTTATCACCCATAGAGCCACATGTGATTCACTGGTGAGTAGAATCTTGCACCTGTGCTGGAGATTTCGCAAAACTTTTGGCGGAGCGGTGGATGCGCTCCGCTTATCACACCCTACGAGCCCGCTTCCTGCTTTCGAATGTTTGCGGAGTGTTCGTGAACCGTATCTACCAGCGCCTTCACGTTTTCGGGGTCGATACCCGGATGAATACCGTGACCAAGGTTAAAGATATGCCCGGGGTGTGCACCAAAATCATCCAGAACCAGTTTTGCTTCGCGTCGCACGGTTTCCGGGTTTGCGTACAATACCGTCGGGTCCAGATTGCCCTGCAGGGCGACACGATCACCGATCAGTTCCCGCGCATACGAAATCGGTACACCCCAATCGAGGCCTACGCCATCACAGCCCGTCGCGGCGATCTTTTCCAGCCACAATCCGCCACCTTTACTGAATAAGGTGACCGGAATATCTCTGGTTTTTTCGTCCTCCTTGAGTGCGTTGACGATCTTCCACATATACGCCAGCGAAAACTCCATGTACTGCGGGGTGGAGAGCGCCCCGGCCCAGGTATCAAACACCATCAGTGCCTGCGCTCCGGCTTCAACCTGCGCCTTGAGATAAGCAATCACCGCATCGGCGGTTCTATCCAGCAGTACATGTGACATTTTGGGTTCGCAGTGCAGCATACCCTTGGCGAATTTAAAATCTTTGCTGCTACCCCCTTCTACCATATAGGTCATCAAGGTCCAGGGGCTGCCGGTAAACCCGATCAGCGGGACGCGACCGTCTAGTTCCGATCGAATCAGGCGCACTGCATCAAACACGTAAGCCAGTTCTTCCTGGACATCGATGACAGGCAAAGCTTTAATCGCGTCAACGGTGCGCACCGGGTTCGCAAATTTCGGGCCGACACCTTCATTTAAACTGAGCCCCAGGCCCATCGCATCGGGTATGGTTAGAATATCTGAGAATAAAATAGCGGCATCCAGGTCAAAACGCTCGAGCGGTTGCAGCGTTACTTCGCACGCCAGCTCCGGTGTTTTACACAGCGTCAGGAAATCGCCCGCGACTTTTCGCGTCGCCCGATACTCCGGTAAATACCGCCCTGCCTGACGCATAATCCAGATGGGCGTGCAATCCGTCTCTTCACGGCGCAAAGCGCGCAGGAAACGATCATTTTTTAGTTCGCTTGTCATTTTCTTTCCAGGGTAACAACCCAATATAAAATATTAGTAGAACGGCTCAGATCACCTCTGGAATATTTCAGTTCAAGGCCAAAAATGAGAGTTTACAAAGTGTAAATGATCATTTTTGAACGCCGAAATGGGAGATTCCAGAGGTGAGATGTGCCGTTCTACCGTGGTAAGTCGCTTCTTCCGATTAGATAGGCATCCACTGCGTGCGCCGCCTGACGGCCTTCGCGTATTGCCCATACCACCAGTGATTGCCCGCGACGGGCGTCACCGGTCGCAAATACGCCTTCGACAGAAGTATGATACGCCAAATCACCTTCGGTATCAGCCCGAACATTGCCCCGCGCATCAAAATCAACATCCATCGAGTTAAGCATACCCCGTTGCACCGGATGCACAAAACCCATCGCCAGTGTGACAAGATCGGCCTTTATTTCAAATTCCGACCCGGGCATTTCGTGCATACGCATACGGCCCCCTTCATCGCCTGACCATTCAACTTTTGCGCATACGGCGGCTTTTACCCTGCCGTTGCCGTCATCGATAAAACGTTTGGTGACCACACTCCACTGACGCTCACAACCTTCTTCCTGCGAGCTTGAAGTGCGCATCTTATTCGGCCAGTCGGGCCAGACCAGGCCTTTGTCCTCCTGCTCAGGCGGTTGCGGCATAATCTCGATCTGGGTGATTTTTTCTGCACCGTGCCGATTGGAGGTACCAATGCAATCCGAACCGGTATCACCGCCACCAATTACCAGGACGTGCTTGCCTTGCGCATTAATTTCAGGAGCCTCATCGCTCACATCACCCTGTACCCAGGCACTGTTTTTACGCAAAAATTCCATTGCAAAATACACCCCGTCCAGTTCACGCCCCTCGACCGGCAGATCACGTGGTTTTTCAGAGCCGGCAGCGATTACCAGAGCATCAAATTTTTCCCACAATTTACCGATCGATAAATCTGCGCCAATATGCGTATTGGTATGAAAATGCACCCCTTCTCGGCGCATTTGCGCCATACGACGATCAATAATAGATTTATCCAGCTTAAAGTCCGGAATTCCGTAACGCAGCA
>JAUVBY010000137.1 GCA_030590945.1 Gammaproteobacteria bacterium
AGCATCTCTTTCTTAACACCTCAAGAATTTGCCACACTTTCACACGAGCCCACTACAGACAAGGCCCACCTGAATTACAGCTAAAGCAAATATCAGGCCAAGTTTTCCATATCTAGCGGATCAACCCCGGTTGTTCGCCGGTAAAATCCATTTTTCCTTCGTTATATCATTAACTTAATCGAGCCTTAGCCTGCAAATCATGGCGCCAAAATTAATTCAGCAACAGGTCCCACGTCCAGCTGCATTGAATGCAATCGTATAGGCCAATATTCACATTATGCCAAATTGAACGATTCGTTCAATTTGGCGCCTGCCATTGCGTAATAAACTTCCTCCCGCCCGGTTCATAGGCCTAAATAATAATCACAATATTGTTTGATTTCATATATATGGGGCTCGCTCTCGCCAAACCACCCTGTTTCAGACCAATGCATTGGCACAATAGTTGCTCTAGTTAATTTCAAATTCATTACAAATAGGCGTACGCGTGACTCATATTGACGTAATAGAAAAACTGCAAACACTCATTAGCGAAGGCGATGAAGTTGATCGCTGTTATGCAATCCAGAGCCTGGTCACCATGGGTCATAACGGTGCCAACGATCTGCTGGTAGATTGCCTTCGAGATGAAGATATTGATGTCTGCGTCGACGCGGCAAATGCGCTGGCAGAATTAGGCGATCACAGCAGTTCAGAAAAACTGATTGAATCCCTGCTCAACGACCCGGACGGCGAGGTTAAAACAGCCTGTATTAAGGCGCTCGCCAGTCTAGGTGAAAACAAAGCCATTCCGTTGCTATTAAAAATCATCGAAGACCGTCCCGAGGATATCGCCTTTGAAACCAGCGATTGGGACTATTGGTGGGATATGCAATTAGAGAGCATACAGGCGATGGGAACCATGCAGGTGAATGACGCCGTTCCCGTCTTGCAGCGCTTACTTGAAAGCGGCGACTATTTAGATAGCGAAGACCAGATATTTAGAACACTGGTACAAATTGGCGATGAAGGCGAAGCCCTGTTGATTAAATTACTTGATTCTGGCGATTCACGCACCCGGCGCCGCGTAGTAAAAGCGCTCGGTCAAAGTCACTCAAATGGAACCTTAAAATCGCTGGCGCGCGCCTTGCGCGACAACGTTCCCGAGGTACGCATTAACGCCCTCAATAGCCTGGCTGGTCGCCGGAAAGCGATCCATTATCTGCCCATCATATTGCATCTATTTAAGGACAAAAATGCGGGTGTGCGCCGTAGCGCCATCAAGGTCGCTCAACAACTTAGCCAACAGGCTAATTCCGGAGCCGAAGCGGACTATTCAGAACTTGTGCAAAAAATACTGCCGATGCTGGATGATACCGATCCCCTGGTAAAATCAACCGTACTCGAAATGCTAATGAATCTGGATTGGCAACCGGACCGGAAAACGCAGGCGAAGGTGATACGGTTACTAGATGAATGTGAAGGCGATTGCTTCGGCACAGTTTGCCACTTCATTACGCAATACCGGCTGACGGCCGCGATTGAGGATATTGTCCTGCTGTATAAAAGAAAGGCGCCCGGCATTGAAGAGAAACAACATATCGTTTTAGCGCTGGGGCAATTGCAGCACTGGGATAAGGATATCGAGTTATTGCTGGGATCAGCCATCTACGATTCGAATAAAAGTGTACGGCTGGCTGCACTTCAAGCGCTGGCGAATCTGGATAAGACTTATCCAGCGGATGTAGTAAACGCGAAAACCCGCTCACCCTTTGACATGATTAAGGAGGCCTTGCACGGTCGCCTGGCACCATCCGTCAGCCAGCGCACGATTCCGGTATCAATGGGCGAACCCGGGCAGCAAAAGCCCCCGGGCAATGATTCGGATGATGTAGAAAATGACCAGACTGTTGAGAATGAGACCACAAAACGCAAGGAACGGACAGCAACGCATGCTCAGGTTGAGATGGATGAAAGTGATGCCTTTGTCGCCAGGGCCATGGAAGAAATCTCAAACAGCATCCGCGACGGAGAAAACCCATTGCCTCTGTCTACACTGGATTCTATGGCTATTACCTGTGCCGAGAAGAGCCTCGAAGCTCAGGCGAAGCTCGATATGGATAAAGATGACCCATTAAAAGAGAATGCAACGCAAAATACTAACGAGGAGCAGACCTTAAGCGCCGCGGATGAACAGGAATTGAAAGACTTCCTGGACATTACCCGTGCCAATGCTGAAACAGCAAAATGGCTGTTCAACAAAGAAGTCGTCCCGGTAGAGCTGGATATTCAACGTCTTGCCGCTCGCTTGCTGGGAAATATCGGTACAAACAGGCTTATCCCAACCCTGCTCGATGTTTTTGAGCAGCAGGACAGCCTTTTAAAGCGCGAGGCAATCTTGTCTATTGGCCAGATTGCAAAGTCAGACACGCTGCCTGATGAAATGATAGATAAAATACACCTTGTCCTGGTCCAGGCCCTGGATGAACCCAACCGCGAGCTACGCGTCGCGGCCATCCGGGTGTTGGGTGAACTAGGAACTGAAACAGACATCAATACCCTGCTACCACTGCTTGCTGATAACGAAATTGCGGTTCGTATCCACACCACGTACGCGCTGGCTAAACTGGCACAAGCTGCTCGAAATGACGACGTAGACATAAAATCACTGCTCGAGCAACTTTTGAGCCAGCTGGAAAACAATGAAACCGGCCTTCATCGCGCGGTGGTTGATGCAATCATACCGCTTTTCACACGGCTTAATGGTGACGCCGAGCAGCTTAAACAGGCGGCAATCGAACGAATCATCGAATCGGGCCTGGCTGGATCAGACGGCCAGGTTAAAGATATGACCCGAGGCCTTAGCGCGCTGGATAAAGAGCGCTCGAGCGCCCGCTTACTGATAAAACTGGATAGCCTGGAAAGCAGTGTCGAAAGACGTTACGTGGTAGAAATGCTGGGCGAATTGTACCGCCCTGCTTCGCTACATTAAGTAACCTCAAACCAACCTAATTTAACCCTGATATTCAATATAAGTTATTAAACTATATTATTTTAAACTGGAGAACTCTACATGAAAATAACACAGCTAATTTCAGCTATTTCCGTCAGCCTGATTCTGGGCTCCTCCCTGGCCCTGGCCGCCCCCTATAAAGTCGTTGATGTGGCCGACGGCGCCACCATCTCGGGGAAAGTGAGTTTTAACGGTGATGATCCGGCACCGAAAATTTTTGCCATAACCAAAGATCCTGATGTTTGTGGAACCGGAAATCGGGAAGTAGACTTCGTCAAAGTGAATAATGGTGCGCTTAATGATGTCGTCGTGTACCTTGAGAAAGTTAAACAAGGTAAAGCCTTTAATGATAGCCAGGCAACAGGCGCCGTAAACCAGGAAGGCTGCGCATTTGATCCATTTATTCAGATCATGCATAACGATAATTCCTTTGTGGCGACCAACTCAGATGCGGTTTCGCACAACATCCACACCTACGAGATTCTCGGACGCGCCAAGAAAACCGTTTTTAACATCAGCCAGCCGGACAAAGGCGAGGTTACAAAAACCATCAAACTCAAACGCGGCACAGCGATGAAGGTTGAATGCGACCAGCACGACTTTATGCACGGCTTTGTATTCGTGGCTAAAAACCCCTACTACGCCATGGTCGCAGAGGACGGCACCTACAGCATTGACGGCGTACCCGCGGGAGAATACAAAATCAAGGCCTGGCATGGCACGCTTAAAGAGCAAAAAGGCAGCGTTGAAGTCACCGCAGGTGGTTCGGCAAGCGTTGATTTTGAGTTTAAAGCAAAATAGGCACAGATGAATCATCACGGCTCCCCAAAAAAAGACCGTTCACGCTATTTCGACTGGTTCATTCTCGCCGGGCTTGGCATGAACGCTCTGGTGGTGCTGACGTTGATTGGGTTCTGGTTGTTTCACTGATCTCTATCTAAACAGCCATTCTCCAGGCTATTGGTGAATGCGCGGCACCGTATTTCTAAAATAATTATGAACCAGGCACAAGCTTCGAAAACGAATTCAGAGCCACAAACCGAGGATTTGCCCCGGTATGAGTCAATTCTATTGGCGGCCGATTCTTCGGATCATTCCAATCAGGCCACACGCGACGCGGTAGCGATTGCCAAATTATGGAATGGAGAAATTAGCGGTGCCCACGTTTATGCCGCCAAATTACACGATATCCGCTTTCGCCAAATGGAAGGCGGGCTGCCCGAACAATTTCGCCAGGAAGACGAACTCGAACGCCAGCGCGATGTGCACGATGATCTGATTACGCGCGGCCTCTCGATTATTACCGATTCTTACCTGGACCAGATAGATCGAATTTGCGAACAGGAAAATATTCGCTTTAAACGACGTTCTCTGGAAGGTAAAAACTACCGTGAACTGACGCGTGAAACCAATAAGGGTGAATACGATTTACTTATTTTGGGCGCACAGGGTCTGGGCGCAGTAAAAGATAGCGTACTGGGTACGGTATGCGAACGCGTAAGCCGGCGCAGTTGTTGTGACACCCTGGTAGTAAAAAACCCCAGGCAGCAGATTAGTGAAGGCCCAATCGTGGTGGCAATAGATGGCTCCGCGTATGCCTATGGTGGCCTGTTGCGCGGCATCGCCCTGGCAAAACGCTGGGATGTACCCTTGCAGGTCATTTCAGCCTTCGACCCCTATTACCACTATGTTGCTTTCAATCGAATCGCCAGTGTGCTCTCGGAAGAAGCCGGTAAAATATTTCGTTTTCAGGAGCAGGAACAACTGCACGAGGAAATCATTGATTCCGGCCTGGCGAAAATTTATGACGGTCACCTGGCCATTGCGCGCGATATCGCTGAAGAACACGATATAAAGATAACGACTACCTTGCTTGACGGCAAACCCTGGGAAGCCATTTTAAAGTATCTTAAGCAATCTCAACCTTCACTGCTGATTATGGGTAAAACCGGTATTCACGCGGATGAGGAACTGGATATTGGCGGCAACAGTGAAGCCGTTTTGCGCCTGGCGGATTGCGCCGTATTGCTCACCCATTTCGAGCACCAGCCTCAGATTGAACGTCTTGCTGATGTCACCACCTCGTGGACCGTCGAAGCCGAGGCGCGCATGAAAAACGTACCGAGCTTTGTACAAAACATGGCACGAGGTGCAATTTTGCGCTACGCCCAGGAACGCGGCCACACGGTAATAACTGAAAGTATTGTGGAGCAGGCGACCAAACAATTGATGCCCGGACATGCTGAACAGGCCATCGAAGAAATCGTCACCGCCTATGATGCAGGTGAACTTAAGCGTAGTGTGACGCCTAAACCGATGTCCTGGAGTGAACCCGCCCGGGAGCACCTAAATACAATAGGCGATGAGAGCCTACGCAACAACCTGGCCATGCGAGCGGAGAAAAAAGCCCGTGGTACTGGTCTTTATACGGTTGAAATTGAACATATATCCGCGTTTACGGACACGCCATCGACTGAACTTCACTGGCGGGCCGCCGCATTGGCGCGCCTCAGCCGGGTACCCGAAGGGTTTATGCGCGATACCTCACGCCAGCGTATCGAAGACTACGCCCGCCAGAATTCATTAAACGAGATCACGCTCGACACCGCTGAAGCGGGACTCGCCCAGTCGCGTGATGCGATGCAGCAAATGATGCAGGAGAACAATTCTGATTCAGTCGACAAAAAGCAGAGTATTTGCCCATTTGCACGGGCTGCCGAGGCCAAAAAGTCTACGGCAGAACGGGCGCAGCAAAGGCCAGGCGAAACAGAGGAGAGCCAGCCACCCGAATGGACGGCCGGTGCCGAACGAAAAATGCAATCCGTGCCGCCGGGTTACTGCCGTGATATGACGCGTAAAGCAGCTGAAAGTATTGCTGAGAAAAGCGGTGATTTAGTTATTGATAGCGTGTTTCTTGAGCAGGTCTTAAACACATTTACTCAGGGCTCCGGCGAGGTTGAAGAGACACTGTCATGGAATGAAGATGCGCGATTGCGTATTGCGAAAGCGCCCGACATGGTGCGTGGCATGCTGGTGCAGGAAATCGAAACCTGGGTGAAAGAGCGGGGTGAAAAACACGTTGACCATACGGCAGTAGACGCCGCTAAAAGACGCTGGGAACAACAGGGCGTAGTTCATCTGGCGGCAGACGACCCGCGTAATCTCTAACCCCATGCCGGATACACCCGACCTCTCCCTGCTGGCGATTAATCTCACCCAGCGCTGCAACCTGGCATGTGAACACTGTTACCTCGATGCAACGACGCTGCGCGACGGGCATTCCAACGAAATGAGCACCGCAGAGCTCTACGAGCTCCTCGATGATGTGGCAACAATGGATAATGGAACCATGGTGGTACTGACCGGCGGCGAACCCCTTGCCCGGCGGGATCTTGAAGACATCGTTCGCCATGGCGCAAACAAAGACCTGGCGATGGTGGTGGGTACCAATGGAACGCTGCTGACCAGACGGCGCGTAAAGAGCCTGATGGAAGCGGGTCTGATGGGTGCAGGTATCAGTGTTGATTCGCTGGATCCTGCTTTTCACGACACCTTCCGTGGCCAACAAGGCAGCTGGCAAAAAACCATGGATGGAATAGAGAATTGCCGGGCCGCCGGCCTGTCCTTCCAGCTGCACTTTTCGATCACCGACGGCAATGTTCATGAACTGCACGATATGATCGAATTCGCGCGCCTTTGCGGCGCACGCGTGCTAAATATATTTTTCCTGGTATGCACCGGGCGGGGAGAATCCTTTAGCGATATCTCGCCCCTGCGCTATGAGCAAACCCTGCAGGAAATTGTCAAGGCCCAGGCAAAATTCGAAGATCTGATTATTCGGCCACGTTGTGCACCTCATTTTAAACGCGTGGCACATCAGCAAAACCCTCTGAGCCCACTAAACCGTCTGAGTGGGCGCGAAGGTGATGGCTGCATCGCTGGAATACATTATGCGCGTATATGCGATGACGGAAAAGTGACCGCCTGCCCCTATATTGAACGCTCAGTTGCCAATGTTCGCGACCGGGCCTTCAGTTCAATCTGGAAGGACTCAAGCGAATTCATGCAGCTGCGCGAACCGGAATTAAAGGGCCGCTGCGGGCGATGCGAATACCGTCAATTATGCGGTGGCTGCCGGGCACGACCTCTGGCAGCCGGAAATAACATCATGGATACCGATGAATTTTGTAGTTATGTTCCACGCAGCGAAACACTTATTCAGCCCCTGAAGGGGAATCCGCAGGACATAAGCTGGACAGAAGAAGCGCAGGCCCGGCTGCAAAAGATTCCGCGTTTTATTCGTAAAATGGTGAAAAAACGCGCCGAGACCTTCGTTGCCGGCCAGGGCGAGTCACAGGTCACAAGCGAACATCTGGCCACCTTATCCGCCAAACGTTTTGGTGCCAAAACATCTTTTCGGCCACCGTTCCG
>JAUVBY010000031.1 GCA_030590945.1 Gammaproteobacteria bacterium
ATTCAGGCAGGCTCACGTGAAAATGATACGACGAGACCTCAGCATTACCCGGTGGCGAAAGAAAAATGAGATAACATCTTCCTGTAACTCGTAGTGAATAGCGAGCTATTCGCAAGATTTGCAACGCTGAGCAGGGAGATTTTAATCATTTTTACTCATCATCCGGGTTATGCTGAGGTCTCACTATGTCAAACCCGGCAGATTCCAATGATTTCCGGCAGGCTCTGGTGATTTCAACCGCGCCGGTCGTATCGCCATGCACACAAATACTTTGTACGGAACAGGATACAAATCCGCCGTCTATTTTCGGCAAACCTTTTCCTGTTGCCATGTCTACGCAGCGCTGTGCTGCAATGTCAGGATCATGTATTACGGCACCCTGCTGTGTTCTGGGCACCAGTTGTCCCGCAGCATCATAAGCCCGGTCAGCAAATCCTTCTGCTATCGTTAATAGATTAGCGCGCTCTCCCGCCCATTGTAATTCAGTTCCGGCTACTGCAAGTAACGCCAGATCGGGAGAAATCGCGCGTGTAGCACGGGCAATAGCCTCTGAAACACTTCGATCGACAGCCGCTAGATTTGAAAGCGCTCCGTGTACTTTAACATGGTCCAGTGTGATTCCCTGTAGTGCAGCGATTGCCGCCAGACCACCAATCTGATAGGCGACCATTCGTTCTATTTCCTGAGCAGACATAACAACTCTGCGGCGTCCGAAATTGAGCTTATCTTCGAATGAGGGATGAGCGCCGATTGCAAGCCCATTCTCAACCGCCAGTATCAGCGAATTAGACATGGTACGCGTATCACCTGCATGCCCGCCACAGGCAATATTGACAGAAGAGACCAGCTTGAACATCGCCGTATCGTCTCCCATCGTCCAGCCACCGTAGCTTTCGCCTGCATCGCAGTTTAAGTCTATCCGAGGCATTAAGCCCTCCTGATGCCAATCAATTTGAAATATAAGCAACCCGATAAAAGGTCATTCCGGAACGGATAATAACCATTTAAAGGCGTAAATAGTCACTCTTTTTTACTCACAGGAAACCTGTGGATAACTTTGTGGATAAAATTCGTGAAAAATTCACAAATATTTACCGGTATTCAGGCAAAGACTTATGTTCACTACTTAAACTATTCTTTTCGTTATTTATCAGTTACTTATCTGTCTTTATTAATCTTTATAGTAGCTTTTATCTGTAAGATGTTTGTCAAGAATTATCTCACGATTGTTGATAAATATTTTTTACTGGATAAGTATTTCATTATTTAGTGCCTACTATCATTTCAGTGTATTATCCGCATCCCCCAACTTTTCGAACCCTATACTCATGGATTCTGCGAGCCTGCCGCGCATCTTGGGCGCCATCACCTATGATCTTATTATCGTGTTCGCGATCATATTTGTCGCTGCACAGTGGTTTCCACTTGTGCCTGAGCATCTTCAGAGCTCGCCTGCGCTGATGCTGTTTAAACAGGTCTATATTTTAGGAATCAGTTATTTTTATTTTGCCTACAGTTGGCAACGAGGCGGACAAACAATCGGCATGAAATCATGGCGCATCCGGCTACTGCAAAATAACACCGGGCAGTCTGAGCCTGGACAAAATGAACGAAATACCATCGGTTGGCGACAAAGTGCCATACGTTATTCGATCGCAATCGTCTCCTGGCTAATCGTGGGAATGGGGTTCATCTGGATCGTTTTCAGCCATCAACATAAAAGCTGGCATGATATAGCATCAGGCACACGCCTGGTTTTGCTACCTAAAACCTGATCCCCGGGGTCACGGCGTTCAGTTCCCGGTCTGACCACCGCCGTATACGTAGGGATCAGGCGCTCACTACAGCGCTTCGTCTGCGCTGTAACATTAAATAAATAATCAGCCCACCCGCCAGTGCACTGACAGGCAAAGAGACCAAATTGGTCGCCTTCCAGCCTATACTTGCCTGTAGCAGACCCGAACTCATCGCGGCAACACTTGACATAGAAAAGACCACGGTATCATTGATGCCCTGGACCCGACCTTTTTCTGCTGGCCTCCAGGCCTCGTGCAACAAGGTTGTCGCACCAATAAATAAAAAATTCCAGCCGATCCCCAGTAGAACGAGTGCCACCCAGTAGCTTGCCATGCTCGGAATTTGCAGATTAACCAGCACCACCACCAGATAAGCAATCACTCCCAGCAACATCACTGGAAGCACGCCAACGCGATTCATTAAGGCCCCGCTAAAAAATGACGGAGCGAACATGCCGACCAGATGCCACTGAATAATGAAAGCAGTCTGCCCGAAGCCAAATCCGTGTGCTTTCATCGCAAGCGGAGTTGCTGTCATTAACAATGTCATGACACTATACGCAATCATTGCGCTTACCACAGCGACAATAAATACAGGCTGCCTGACGATAATGCCCAGTGGACGCTGCTGGCCTGACATCTCTTCTGCCGTCGGCAAAGGTAAATCCATACGCCAGACTATAAACATCATTACCAGGCAAAGCGGAATCGCACAAAGCATGGTAATCATAAACGGATGCGCCGCATCGACCGCCCGGGTCAGGGCTGCCAGGTTCGGGCCAATAAATGCGGCCAGCAATCCTCCCGCCAAAACCCAGGACACCGCCCTGGAGGCATATTTGGCAGGCGCAACATCAATAGCGGCAAAGCGAAAATACTGAAAAAATCCGATTGCGACACCCATGCCCATAGTGCTGGCTACAAAGCCGTAAAAATAGCCGGAGTAAATCGCCAGGGCGGCGCCAGCACCGCTCAACATCATCACGATGCAGGCAAAAATAAACCCGAAACGGCGCCCTTTACGCTGCATAAGCATTGAAGCGGGAAAGGTGGCAAACATGGTAAACAGGAACTGTGCGCTAAGCGGTAAGGTTGCCCACTTCGGGTCGCTTGCCAGCGACTCTCCAACCAGGCCTGCCGAGCTAAGCAACATCGAAGATATTGACATCCCCAGCGCCTGACACAAAGCCAGGAATACGATATTTCTGCGCATGCCTTTTATACGCTCCGCTCTAAATTCAATATCGAATGATAAATTTTAGACCGAATTTTGGGCTTTAGGTTGCGGGCGACTGAAGGTCCATTGTTTTTCATCCGATAACGACGGATTAAAGGAATAACCATCGACATCAAATGACTTTAGCGCTTCACTATTCTCTATTTTATTTCGAATAATCCAGTTGGTCATTGATCCGCGCGCACGTTTGGCGAAAACAGCAATAACCCGGGTTTTACCGTTCTTACTTTCTTTGAAATTAATATTCAGTACGTTCCCTTTCAGGTTTTTAAGTTTTATTGATTTGAAATATTCGTTGGATGCCAGGTTGATCAGGGTCGGTTCTGCTTGCTGAGCCAGGTCCTGATTCAGTAATTCTGTGATGCGCTGATCCCAAAACCCATACAAATTCTCAGCTCTCGGATTTTTCAACTTCGTTTTCATCTCCAGACGATAAGCCTGAATTAAATCTAAGGGGCGCAAATATCCATACAGACCGGATAACATGCGTACGTGCGTCTGGGCAAAGTCCAGCTCGTTTTTGGAATAACTTTCCACTTCAATCGTGCTGTACACATCGCCTTTAAAAGCAAATAAAGCTTGTTTGGCATTGTTAAGTGTAAATGGTGTTTTAAACTGCCGGAAACGATCAACCGTAAGCTGGCCGATGTTTTGGCTTACGTTCATCAATGAACGAATCGCCTCAACGTTATTTGATTTTGCCGCCTTGATCAGGATTTCCGACTGATCCAGCTGCTGTGGCAATGTGAACGATGTGGTGGATGCCGGTGTTTCGAAATTCTGGCCCTTTGAGGGTGAAAGCGTGATGATCATATTCAGAGAAAGGAAAAAACCATAGACATATTGATTTAAATTGTCTTGTAAAAGACAGCCTAAAAGCGATACGAAGCTGGATTATGAGAGAATAAATGGAACGGAGAATGGTATCATTACAGATGCGTTCAAGCCATCCTTTTAAATGGTGAGAACCCGGGTAAATCCTTACTATTCATATTGTTTCTCCGCTGGAGATCACTCTCTTTTTATGCGACCAGGCCAACTCAATACCATACTCGATACTGAATTTCACAGCGCGCAACATAATCAGCATACGCCGGTTATGTTGTGGGGACCGCCGGGCGTAGGTAAATCACAAATTGTGCACCAGATTGGTGAACGCCACGGCGTACAAATAGTTGACATCAGGCTATCGCAAATGGAACCCAGCGATCTGCGCGGCATCCCATTCAAATCCAATGACCACGTTGAGTGGGCCATTCCAGCTATGCTGCCGGATACCGCTCGCCACGGTGAAACGGGCATATTGTTCCTCGATGAAATCACCTCTGCGGTACCTAGCGTATCTGCTGCGGCTTATCAGCTAATCCTGGATCGAAAGCTGGGTGATTACCGGGTACCGGATGGCTGGGCAATTTTTTCTGCCGGAAACCGCCAGGGAGATCGCGGTGTCACCTATACCATGCCCGCACCGCTGGCTAATCGATTCTCGCACTATGACGTCGATATTAACCTTGATGACTGGGTGGTCTGGGCCTACCGGCACAATATTGATGAGCGAATCATCGGTTTTCTACGCTACCGTCCGGAGCTATTATTTGATTTTGATCCGGCACAAAACCCAATGGCTTTTCCCTCACCCCGTTCGTGGGAATTTGCGCATCGTGCTCTGGGAAAGTTTAGCATTCACCCGCAGTTGCTCTCCGGCGCCTTACAAGCTTGTGTCGGCCATGCGGCTGGCATCGAATTAAATGCCTTTGTCGCCAACCTGGATAAAATGCCGGACCTTGATGCCATCCTCGCGGGTGAGAACATCACCCCGCCTAAGGAAATAGACCTGCAATACGCGCTGGCCTCCGCGCTGGTGGGGCGCGCAATCGCTGCGCACAGCCATGAGTACGGAAATCAACAGGACAGCGCTAAAACGATTGGCCATATCCTGTCCTATGCCAGAACCTTCAGCCAGAAAGAAATGGGCGTTATGCTGGTTTCAGATATGCTGCGCGCGATTGGCGATGAGGTATTTGCGGTGCCCGAATTTTCCCAATGGGCTACGTCCATAGGCGATATTATGCTGTATGACTAAACGTGCTAACGAAATTTGAGTAAATCGCCCTATGGCAAAGCCTGAATTGGTACTGGCAGAAGAGAAAATATCTGCCGCGCGTACCAAACTTATTCTAGATAAACCCTTTCTGGGTGCGCTGGTTCTCAGGCTGGAACTGCAAAGTTCAGATCCATCCTGGTGCGCCACCACCGGCACGGATGCTAAAAAGTTTTACTACAATGCTGAATATATTGAGAGCCTGAAAGGTGCTGAACTGCAGTTCGTTCTGGCCCATGAGGCCCTGCATTGTGCCTTATCACATTTTGCGCGCCGCCAGCACCGGATCAAACATCGCTGGGATCTGGCCTGTGACTACGCTATCAACCCAATTCTGCTGGACGAGGGTTTGACGCCGCCACCTAATGCCATGGTTTTGGGTGAATACCGCAACATGAGCGCCGAGGAAATTTATCCCCTGCTCGCTGACAATGATTCATCAGAAACCATGGATCAGCACCTGTACGATAAATCTGACGATCCCAAAGAAGGCGGAAATCAATCTGAAACTGATGAGTCGCACGCGCAGAAGACTAAAACAGGGAACCAATCTCAGGAAACGCAAAGCGAACAAAGTAGCGGTTCGCAGAACAGTCGTGCTAATCCCGGGCAAGCGACTGTCGGTGATGACCCGGATTCTATACAAAGTGAACAGGACGCCAACCCTGAACTCTCAGGCCCGCTGAATACCCCGCCTCCGACGCTCAGTGCGCAGGAGATCGAATCGCTGCAGGAGAAATGGCAGCAACGCCTCGCAGGTGCAGCGCAACAGGCGCAGCAGACAGGAAAATTAAGCGCGTTACTATCACGATTCATTGATGCGGAACTGGCACCTGCCCTGCCCTGGCGGCAACTGCTGGCAACCCATTTGAATACGACTGCACGCGATGATTATTCCTATGCCCGCCCCAATACGCGGCGCGGCGATCCTGCGATTTTTCCGATGCTCAAAAGTTCACAGGTCAATGCCCTGGTCGCGGTTGATGTGAGCGGGTCGATCAGCGATCAGGAATTGAACGAATGTATCGCTGAAATAAATGCGATTAAAGGCCAACTCCGCGCCCGGGTAACCGTGATTGCGATCGATGATAAAATTTCGCCTGGATTTCCAAAAGTGTTCGAAGCCTGGGAGGAAATCAACCTGCTCGATCCCATTTCAGGTGGTGGAGGCACCGACTTTCGAGCCGTTTTCGACTGGCAGGAACGCCTCGATATAGCCGCTGATGTACTCATTTATTTCACCGACGCGCAGGGAACGTTTCCTGATCAAGCGCCTTCTTATCCCGTCATCTGGCTGGTCAAAGGTAAAGCTGGCGTCCCATGGGGCGAGCGGATACAGTTAAACTGATCAATGAATTTAACACCATGGAAGCGGGACTTCAGTCTCGCAAATAATTGCGTACACTCCGAGACTAAAGCCCCGGCTCCTGAAATGTAATGCCTCTTTCAAACGAAGACAATTTGCGTTTAAACGTGCTCTCAGCACAAGCCGTTAAGGCCATCCGTATCAACGAGTCGAACATGGTACTAACAGCGCTCACGGACAAAGGAGAAGCCAGAATCGAACTGTGCCCAAATGAGCGACACGAAGCATATCTGCGTGAAGTACGTAATTTCCTTTCTGAAAATTATCTGGGCCTGCCTGGTGGTTATCCGCGACACCTTGGGCGCTGGACGCGCATGGGTGATAACCAGCACTCACTGGAAAAAATGCTGCTACTCGGCGAGCCCGAAGCCATCGTCGCACTGGCACGCTCCAGTTCAATCAGTCCAGAACTGGCGCGTTGCGCCTGGTGGGTGTATCAAAGCCCTGAAATCGCCCGGAACCTGTTGCATTCCCAACATGTAGTTGATTCTCCCCTGGGCACTGAACTGGCGCAATTTCTGCTTGAATTTTTACCGTTTGAAGAACAGGCGATGAACGTGGTAAATGGGGTCGCACTCTGCCTGCAAGCTAAGCTGATCAATGATGAAAAAAAACGCATGCTATGGGAACGTGCCAGGCGTAAAAACCCCTATTACGTTGGCTTTTTGCTCGCGGGCCCTCAATCAATACCCTATACCCAAAGCGCGCATCCTGAGTGTGAGGTAACTGAAATCTGTTTGGCAGAAGAACTTAGCCAAAAAAACCCCTACGCACAAACTTATGCGCATTTCTTAAACTCAGACGGACAGAAATGGTTAAAATCGCTGCAACAGGCGCTTAAAAAACCGACCGAACCCAATGTGGTCATTGCGATATTTATGGCGATTGAACAATATATAGAGCTGGATATTAGCGAACGCCACGGTGTGCGCGAAATTGAACAGGCACAGGCCAATACAGATGCTTTGTGTGTGGCCGGGAGCGCCCCCACCCAAATCAATTGTGTGAGCAATAAGTTGAACGAACCGCAACTTGAAAAATTTAAAGCCATGCTGGTACTGGCCCAAATAGGAGATAATACCCTGAACGATGTATTTGGAGGTCGCGACGCAAGCGGTACGGTCATGCGTAAACATCTCCAACCCCTTACCTCTGAAATCAACAACATCATCAAGACATTAATATCATGACAAAAATTGCCTGTGTAAATGGCCGCTTTCTACCTGAAAATGAAGCCAGTATTTCAATATTTGATCGCGGATTCTTATTTGGAGACGGCATCTACGAAGCCATTTCGGTGGTCAACAGTAAATTAATTGATGTTGAACCGCACCTCGCACGTCTGGATCGCTCCCTGGATGCGGTTAGCATGCGTGCGCCGTATTCACACGCGGAAATAATCGATTTACTACGAGAACTGGTCAAGCAAAACAACTTTGAAGAAGGTTTATTGTACTTTCAGGTAACACGTGGCGTAGCGCCTCGCGCCTTTCATTTCCCGCCTGATGATGTGAGCAGCAGTTTTATTGCCTTCACTCTGCCCATGGCGCTCATTGACCGTAAGGAAACACGCCAGGGTGTTAAATTAATCTCCATCGAGGAACAGCGTTGGAAACGACGGGACATCAAATCGATTGGCCTGTTGCCGCAGTGCCTGGGCAAGCAAGCCGCGGTCGAACAAGGCTGTTATGAAGCATTAATGGTTGAAGATGGCATGGTTACCGAAGGCACGTCTTCGAGCGCTTATATCATTAAGGACAATACTCTGATCACGCGCCCTTTGTCTCCTGCCATTCTGCCTGGCGTGACGCGCCGTGCAATGATGGAGCTGGCAAGACAGGATAATATCAATATCGATGAACGGGCTTTTAGTCTACAAGAAGCCTACCAGGCTGACGAGGCCTGCATCACCGCCGCTTCAAATTTTGTCATGCCTGTAACCGAAATAGATGGATATAAAATAGGTAACGGAAAACCAGGGCCCGTGGTTAAGCGGTTGCTTAAATTGTATATAGAAGAAGCACTTAAAACGGCTATCTAAACCTTTCTCTACATAGTGATCAATGCTGATCCCCAGGTAAAGCCACCGCCAAAAGCCTCAAGTAGAATTTTATCCCCGGGTTGAATGCGCCCATCGCGTACGGCCGTATCAAGGGCAAGTGGTACGGATGCTGCTGAAGTATTTCCATGATCGTGTACGGTGACGACGACGCGTTCCATGGGTACACCGGCTTTATTAGCCACCGCCTCAATAATGCGAATATTGGCCTGATGTGGAACCATCCAGTCTACGTCGTCCGCTACTAAACCATTCTCTTCCAGTGTTTTAATAGCCAGGGCGGACATTTCCTTAACCGCCCATTTAAACACTTTTTGCCCATTCATTTGCACAGCGGTCTGTGCTTTGAACATTTCATTATACTGCTTCGATACACCTGTCGGTACGTGCAGCAAATCCTGAAAGCGTCCGTCTGCGTGAATATGCGTAGAATGAATGCCCGGCGTATCGCTAGCGGACAATATCACCGCACCCGCACCATCACCAAACAAAATACAGGTTGTGCGATCGGTCCAGTCCAGAATGCGTGAAAATGTCTCGGCACCGACAACCAGCACTTTCTGGCAAGTTCCGGCTTTGATGTATTGATCGGCGACCGATAATCCGTATGCAAATCCTGCGCATACCGCCTGCACATCAAAGGCAGCACATCCGCGAACCTTAAGTTTTTCCTGCAAAATACTTGCTGTACTTGGAAAAACGACATCAGGCGTAGAGGTAGCCAGCACAATCAAATCCAGATCGTCGGCCAGCAGGTCAGCTGCTTTGAGCGCTTTTAAAGAGGCGTTGAGCGCCAGATCAGAAGTGTATTGCCCTTTCGCTACGATATGCCTTTGCCGAATACCGGTACGCTCGCGTATCCATTCATCGCTGGTATCAACCGTCCTGGAAAGTTCATCGTTACTGAGCACCTTTTCCGGCAAATAGCTGCCTGTGCCGATGATACGCGAGAACGTCATGGTGATTTTTTAAGGTAAGATTTAATATTATCGATCATACCAGCCTGGACTTCCATTATCGCTACCTTTATGGCGGAAGAAAATCCGACTGAATCTGCACCACCGTGAGATTTTACAACAATACCATTAAGCCCTACCAGGCTGGCACCATTAAATCGGCTCGGGTCGGTACGGTTTTTCAACGCATCCAGCACGGGCTTAGCCAGCAGTGCTGAGCATTTGGTCATTAAGGTTCGTTTGAATTCCTGCTTCAGGATAGCAGATATCATTTTCGCCACGCCTTCAGAAGACTTGAGCGCCACATTCCCCACAAAACCATCACAAACAATCACGTCGGTATCGCCTAAATAGATGTCATCTCCCTCCACAAATCCGATGTAGTTAAGATCACTTTCTTTAAACAAAGCCGTGGTTTTCTTGACCTGATCGTTGCCTTTCACATCTTCTGCACCGACATTCAACAAGCCCACGGTTGGTTTGTCAATATTATGGACAATACTCGCAACCGCTGCTCCCATCAGACCAAACTGCAGCAAACCATCCGGCGGCGTATCCACATTCGCCCCTAAATCAAGCAAATGCGTTACACCGTTAACCCTCGGAAAGGCAGAGCAAATAGCGGGGCGATCAATTCCGTCGATCATGCGCAGCACGAATCGTCCGGTCGCCATCAAAGCGCCGGTATTACCCGCGCTGACGCACGCATCAGCTTCACCCAGCTTAACCAGGTTTATCGCCACGCGCATAGAGCTGTCTTTTTTCTTGCGTAACGCCAGAGCAGGCGCTTCATCCATGGCTACCGTCTGGGATGCATGATGCACGGATAGCCGTTCGCGTACCGAGGCTGGCAGGCTTTGGCTTTCCAGAACAGTATTTATCCGGGGCTCGTCGCCAACCAGGACACAAGACACATCCGGTTTTTGATGCAATATCTCAATCGCTGCAGGAACAGCGGTCTCAAGACCCACATCCCCGCCCATAGCGTCAATGGCTATGCGAATCAAAATAGCACCTCAATGATTCAATTCGTTTCTCTTCCCTGAGTAAACGCTATTCGGGGGGAGGTTACTCGCCACCCGGCATCACCACGACCTGCTTGCCGCGATAAAAACCAGTCTCTGTGATGTGATGACGACGATGCAATTCGCCCGTAGTGGAATCAACAGACAGTGTGCTGTCTTTGAGGGAATCATGCGAGCGACGCATATCGCGACGTGAACGACTTTTCTTACTTTTCTGAACAGCCATAATATATCCTGTATATCTTGTATAACAATCTAATTTGAGCAGCTTGCGCGCAAACCACACGCATAGCCATAAAACCGCGCGATTATAGCGATACTACGTGCTGCAATCAAAGTTAATTAGTAACTTATTTATCACTGATCGACCGACGTCCGCTGCAACTCTATTCACCAACGGGCACAAGTATGCATTAGAAAACATTACTAATTTGTAACTTCCTATTTACTTTAAATCAATGTGACTTCCAATAATATAGGGTTTCACAATTTAATAAATCGTTGGAATAAATCCATGAGCCACTCGATCCCATCTGATCAGCCTGAAAATGCCCTGAATCGTGCGACTAAAGTTAAAATATTCGCAGCCACCGCGATGCTGCTTACCGGTATAGGTGTAGGCATAATCTCACTTGCAGTTGAAGCTAATACTACCCCACCGGCATCCGCAGGCATTACCAACATTAATATAAACGATGGTTTTTCCAGTCTGGTAAAGGCGGTCAAACCGGCCGTAGTTAATATTTCCACCATAAGCCGCTCCAAACCCACATCCAAAAACATACCGCATTTCGGAAATCGCAATGCGCCTGAACTGGAAGAGTTCCTGAAACGATTTTTTGGAGAAGAATTCTTTGGTGAGCAATTCGGCGGGCAGGATAGCGTACCACGCACGCGTGAGACGCGATCACTGGGATCTGGATTCATTATTTCTGAAGACGGCGTAGTCATTACAAATAATCACGTCGTTCAGGATGCCGATGAGATAGAAATCGTGTTTCAAGACGGCAAGCGTTATCCGGCAACCGTCACCGGTCGGGATCAAAAATCTGACATAGCCGTATTGAAAATCGATACCGACAGCCCTCTTCCTTACGTTAGCTTTGGCGATTCTGATGCCGCGGAAGTCGGCGACTGGGTGATAGCCATTGGCAACCCGTTCGGGCTCGGCGGCACAGTTACGGTTGGTATTGTATCGGCACGCGGTCGTGACATTCAATCAGGCCCGTACGATGATTTCATCCAGATTGACGCACCGATTAATCGCGGCAATTCGGGCGGCCCCCTGTTCAATACCAAAGGCGAAGTAATTGGCATAAATTCGGCTATATTTTCGCCCAGCGGCGGTAGCGTTGGCATCGGTTTTTCCATTCCTTCCGCTTTCGTCCAAAATATCGTAAACCAGATCATTGACACGGGCACAGTAGAACGTGGCTGGCTGGGCGTACAAATTCAAACGGTTACTGATGATATAGCAGAAGGTCTGGGCCTGGAGGAAGCCTATGGTGCGCTGGTATCACAAGTGATTGCCGATAGCCCGGCTGAACGCGCAGGCTTGCAAACAGGCGATGTCATCATACGCTATGACAATCAACGCGTTGATGAAATGCGCGATTTACCACGATTGGTCGCCAATACACAGGCTAACTCAGAGGTTACGCTGGATATATGGCGAAATGAATCACAAACCAGCGTCTCCGCACTAATCAGTAAAACGGATGACGAGTCTGAGTCCGTTGCAACTGTAGAAGCATCCCGGTCTGAGGACACATTGGGCCTCGTATTAAGTCCCTTAAACGATGAACTTCGAAAGCAGTACAGTGTCAAAGAGGATACACAAGGGGTAATTATCACTGATATTGACCCCGCCAGCGAAGCTGCCGGGCGCGGTGTACGCGTAGGTGATGTAATCCAGAAAATCGGTCGAACAGTTGTAACGACAGTAGAAATGATTGACCAGGCGATTAAGCTGGCGTTAAAAGGTGATAAAACATCATTGCTACTGTTGATTGACCGCGAAGGGCAGGTTTTATTCGTCGCGATACCGGTCGACTAGCCGTTTAAATTAAGAACACGGGGCCATATGTCGCTGCAAAGAATATATAGCCCGGATAATCGAAGCCGGAGCCCTGAGGCCGGATCGCTTAGAAAGATTGCGTAGAGGTTACGCAAATCGATCGCATCGATGATTTAGTTCATTGGCGCGATCAAACACTCTGTTGTTTCCTCAATTATTGCACAAGGACGTGCTTTTTTATTTCCTGCAATACTCAAACCCCATCTGCAAGAATCCGATTGCCGGTGTGCGCTACTTTGAATTAAGCTCGAGTACAAGTTCAATTTCTTAATTTTATGCCAGCATGACAGATTTATCAGATCAGCAGAACTTCAATAATCAGGATTACGCGAGCGTTGCACTCCTGATCGAAAAACATAATCAGGCGTCGCCCGAAGCCCGTAACCTACAGACGCTGGCCAGCGATATCGGCTTGTCGGAACTACAGGTACAACGCCTTTTTTCACGCTGGGCCGGTATTTCGCCCAAGCGGTTTGCACAATATCTTACTGTGCAAGACATCAGAGAACGCTTAAAGAGCCAAACTTCTCTGCTGGATTTGAGCCTGGATGCCGGGCTCTCAAGCACCAGCATAGTGCATGACCATTTTGTACATTTTTACGCCATGAGCCCAAACCAGGTGCGCGAACAGGGGAACGGCATCACCATCCGACACGGCTTCTACGCTTCGCCGTTTGGCCAGTGCCATATCGCCAGTACGGACAAGGGAATTTGCTGGCTGGCCTTTACCGACCCGATCTCTCGTAAAAGCGCAATTAAACAGCTGGAAGCAGAATGGTCAAACGCGAAAATTGTATCCGATGAAAACCAGCACCTGAACACTATTAAATCGATGTTTACGGCAGCACAGAACAAAAATCCATTATATCTTCATATAAAGGGTACAAACTTTCAGCTGCGTGTATGGGAAGCCCTGCTCAAAATTCCAGCCGGACACTACTCACGATATCAGGACATTGCGCGTATGATTGATGCACCCGGTGCAGCCCGCGCAGTAGGCAGCGCCATTGGCCGAAACCCGATTTCATGGCTCATCCCCTGCCATAGAGTAATACGCGCGTCAGGCGTCGTAGGTCACTATCGCTGGGGCCAAACGCGCAAGCAAAGCCTGCTAGCGTGGGAGCAATGCACCTTTCCCAGACAATAAATCTGTAATTACAGCGGTCCCCGACAAACGCTTGTAAACATAGCAAACTCTTAAAGCGTAGAGTAAATTCGCGCATCATAGAGCATAGAATCACACAATATTCAACACCAAATAGCCATGTATTCACCATCAAAAGCAGGGTAGACTTCAGGAAATTCAAATTGAACAGACTGATGGCTACCGAAAAATTACAGTCTAAACCTCGCGACATTCAATCCCAGCAAGACCCAGTTTGGGCAAAAATACGCGAAGAAGTAAAATATCAGGCGGACAAAGAACCACTGCTAACCAGCTTTTTGCATACAACCGTACTCAAACACAACTCGCTGGAAGACACACTAAGCCTTCACCTCGCACATAAACTCGACAATCCAACCTTGCCGGGAATACTATTACGCGAGATTATCGAAGACGCCTTGAAAAATGATGCCTGGATCGGAGAGGCTATTCGCGCCGATTTAAAGGCATTTTGTGATCGTGATCCGGCCTGCGACCGTTATTCCCTGCCACTGCTCTACCTTAAGGGCTTTATGGGGCTGCAATGCTACCGGATTGCACACTGGCTGTGGTCCGAAGGGCGCACCGAACTGGCGCTGTATATACAGGGCCGGGTATCAGAAGTATTTGGCATGGACATACATCCTGCCGCGAAAATAGGCAAAGGCATCATGATTGATCATGCGACCTCGGTCGTGATCGGAGAGACCGCAGTAGTCAACGATAACGTTTCAATGTTACACGAGGTGACTTTAGGCGGGACGGGAAAAGATACGGGTGACCGGCATCCAAAAGTCATGTGTGGCGTATTGCTGGGCGCAGGCGCGAAAGTGCTGGGCAATGTCACGATTGGCCAGGGCGCGAAAATCGCCGCAGGCAGTGTAGTGTTGACTGATGTCCCCCCGCACCAAACTTTCGCCGGGATTCCGGCAAAAGCTACCGGTGAGAAACTCGATACAGACAGCGGTCATGAACCGGCTTTCGACATGGACCATTCTTTGTGCTGTGACGACTAATATTCAAACATGAACAATATATTTATCACCGGCGCTAATCGCGGCCTTGGTCTGGGTTTTGTGAAACACTATCTAAACCGGGGCGACCGGGTCTGGGCAACCTACCGAAATGAAGCAAGCTCACTGGTAAATCTTAAAAACCCCTCATGTATCCCAATACAATGGGATGTAACTGAACCGCTGGCGGACACCGAAGGGACGAAACTACCCGATGAAATCCACCTGCTCATCAACAATGCCGGTATATATGGCGCGAAAAATGGCGGGCAGGATCTGGACTCAATTGAACAGCAGGAGATGCTACAAGTTTTCAAAATTGATGCGGTCGCACCGCTAATGACGGTAAAAAGCATGTTACCGCGCCTAAAAAAAGGCCGGGCGACAATTGCCAATATGAGCTCGAAAATGGGCTCCGTTGCTGACAACGGCAGTGGCGGTGTATATGCATATCGCGCCGCCAAATCCGCCCTGAACATTATTTCACGCTCACTGGCGGTTGACCTGGCAAAAGATAACATCAATGTGATCACTCTGCATCCGGGCTGGGTGCAGACAGACATGACGAACCAGACCGGTCTGATCAACGTTGAAACATCAATTGCGGGGCTAAGCTCAGTAATCGACAATGCCTCCAGCTATCAACCAGGGGCGTTCGTAGCCTTTGATGGTACGGAAGTACCCTATTAGTCACACTGCAATTCAATCCACCACCAAAATAAACAACGAGAATAGAGGAGAACACTCATGAACCTCGAAAAAGTAGTTTTTGCATTTTTCATTTTGCTCGCGCTAACGCTGAATTTCGGCTTTTTTCTTGGCGATCTAACCGATCCCGTGCAGCACAGCGCGTACGCTTTATTTGCTGCGTTAGTCGTCAGTCTGATTGCCTCGGTTTTGAAAATCGGCCACCGGACACATGTCGACGCTATGCTGCTCGCGACCTCACTGGTGGCAGATTTACAACTGGTCACCGCCACCATGGTATGGGGCGTTGTGGTATACGGCATGGGAATTGAGATGAATGCGCACTACATGTCGATCATTGTCTCATTATCGGGTGGCGCATTGCTCGCTAATATCATCTCGGTCATTATTCTAATCATCGAAACGTCAACTCAACGACTGTAAACCCTTCGGGGTTTACAGTCGGTACTAACGCAAATGCAAAATCTTTTCACGCTGGTATTCAGGCGCATGCGCCTGCCGCTGGCGGCGCTGATAACCGTATACGCCACTTCAGTTCTCGTTATGACTCTGATCCCGGGCGTAGACGACCAGGGGAATCCGTGGAAAATGAGTTTTTTCCATGCGTTTTATTTTGTCAGCTTTATGGGTTCTACCATAGGCTTTGGCGAAATCCCCTATCCTTTTTCGGATGCCCAGCGCTTGTGGACTACCGTGACTATTTATGCCAGCGTCATTGCCTGGTTATTCGCGATTGGTACCATGCTTACCCTGGTACAAAGTCAATTATTTCGACGCGCACTGAGCGAACAAAGATTTCGCCGCAAGATCAAACGCTTAAAAGACCCTTTTTATATTATCTGCGGTTTTGGCAATACCGGCCAATCGTTGGTAAAAACCATGTTGCAAAACTCCCAGCGCGCCGTGGTGATTGACAATGAGCCGGAACGCATCGATTTGATCGACGCTCAGGACTGGGAATACACCCTGCCCGCTCTGATTGGCAACGCCGATGATTCTAATAACCTGACCAAAGCCGGCATTCATTCTGATAACTGCAAGGGCGTAATTGCGATGACGCAAAACGACAATACCAACTTGCAAATCGCACTTTCTGCGAAAATTCTCGAACCCAATATGAAGGTCATATGCCGTGCACAAACCCTGGATGCACAACGCAATATGGAATCATTCGGAACAGATTTGGTGGTTAATCCATACGAGACATTTGCAGAGGATTTCGTACTGGCCATGGAAAAACCCAGCATGTATTTGCTTGAGCGATGGATTACTGCGCCTGCGGACACGCCTTTAATCCAGCCCGTATTCCCACCAAAGGGCCACTGGATTCTTTGTGGCTTCGGGCGTTTTGGCAAGGCTATGTATCAACGCCTGCTGGAAATGGGTAACCCGGTCACGGTGGTAGAGGCCAAACCCAGGTGGACCCACCCGCCTAAAAACACGATTGTCGGGCGAGGCACCGAGGCGGAAACGCTGGTAGAGGCCAAGCTTAAACACGCGGTTGGTGTGATTGCAGGCACGAATAATGATGTCAATAACTTATCAATACTATTGACCGCTGAAGAATTACATCCAAAAATATTTACCATATTAAGGCAGGAGGTGTCGGTAAACCAGCACTTAAGCGAAGCCTTAAAACCCGGCCTGGTAATGGACCACACCCGGATTATTACCAGCCGAATACTGGAAAATCTGACCACCCCGCTGACCGGCCACTTTTTACGTCAGGCCCGGGTCAATCCGGAACAATGGGCCAGCATACTCATTAGCCGAATAATCGCCCTTCTGGATGATGAAGTTCCAACGACCTGGGTGCTCAGTGTTCGCAAAGATAAAACACCTGCGGTCTGGGATAAGCTTCGTAATAATGAAGATGTGCTGCTGGGTGATTTAATGCGCAGCACTTCCAATCATCTTGTCAATTTACCCTGCATCCCTTTGCTGCTGCAGCGCCGACGCAAGCTGCATCTGTTGCCGGATGAAGGCATGCCTTTGAAATTTGGCGATAGAATATTGTTCTGTGGGCGCGACCGTGCACGCAATAGAATGAATCTTATTTGTTCAACCCAGCAAAAACTACACTTTAGCCAGACTGGCGAGGTGCGCTCTGACGGCTGGTTATGGAATCTACTGTTTAACCGGGAACAGGATAAAACCCCATCCATGCTTGATCGCGTCCACAAGCATGCATCAAAAAATAATGTGTCCAGGCAAAAAAAGAAAAAGTGAAACGCTGCTTCGCGGGGTATTACGGCATTAGGGCACCTCTATTAATTCTGGATGCGCCAGATTGAGATTCAATATTTTCAAGAGCAAGGCGATAAGCCATTGTAATAGTAATTCTATTGCAATGGCTTAGTAACGCAGCTATTGGAACTATTGGACTCAAGATGAGTATTCATGAATTATTAGAGTTGCCCTTAAGCCATTTTTGTAATTTTTCTCTCGCCACATCTACACCCAGGCGTTTCGGCGCTGAGAACAACTGCACACTGGCATCATAGTTAGCCAGCCAGCGTTTTTGTACATCCAGCAAAACCGAATTCGCTTTGCCCCGGCTAAGTTTATCGGCCTTCGTCAGTAATATATGAATTGGTAGTTGCAGGTCGTCTGTCCACGACATCATCTGTTGATCCAGCTCGGTAAACGGGCGACGAATATCCATTGGAATAACCAGACCTTTCAGGGATTCGCGCGTAGACAGGTATTCAACAATCTGTTCCTGCCAGCGATTACGAACCGCAATTGGCGTTTTGGCAAAACCGTAACCCGGCAAATCAACCAGGCGAATATCTTCCAGCAATTCAAAAAACACCAGCAACTGGGTTCGTCCAGGGGTTTTACTGGTGCGCGCGAGCGACTTCTGATTGGTAATGGCGTTAATTGCGCTGGATTTCCCGACGTTTGATCGGCCGACAAATGCCACTTCTGCTCCACGATCAGCCACCCAGTCTTTGCGTTCCAGACTGCTCAACATAAAGCGCGCCTGAGCGAAATTAATTTCCTGTGTCATAAAACCCAAACCCAAACCCAAACATAGATATCACGATTATAGCGCAAGCCCTTAACGACCATGAAAAACAAATATATTCATACGGGCCGCCCATTAAACCTGATGAAATGGTAGAATCCGCCACCTAAATTTTTAGCGTGCGGGGATCTTATTAGCCCCGAACACACAAACGAACAACACTTAATTGGCCAGATACGCCGGCTTAATCCGGCCACACAGGCTGGAGATAAGATAATGAGATCTGTACTAACTACGCTTGCCACCGGGCTAGCCCTTTCATTTGCACTCACCAGCGCGCCTGTTTTTGCCAGCGAAAATGCGGCACACGGTGACGCGGAAGCCGGCAAGGCAAAATCAGCCGCCTGCACTGCCTGTCATATGGCAGATGGCAATAGCGTTGTACCCTCATTTCCTAAAATTGCAGGCCAGCAACCTGGTTATATCGCCAAACAGCTCGCGGACTTCAAATCAGGTGCGCGAGCGGACGATACCATGAAAGGTATGGTCGCTGCGCTGTCCGAGCAGGATATGCTAGATCTGGACGCATACTATAGCAGCCAGACACAAAGCCCGGGCGAAATCAGCCAGGACCTGGGTGAATCGGCCCTCGCCGGCGAGACCATCTACCGGGCAGGACTGGCTGAGTTTTCTGTAACCGCCTGTATGGCTTGCCACGGCCCGGATGGAAAAGGCCTGCAACCCAACTTTCCGCGCCTGTCCGGACAGCATACCAGTTATATCGAAAAGCAACTGCTCGCGTTTAAAGATGGCAGCCGCAGCGATTCAATGATGAACGGCATTGCCTTTCCGCTGAGCGCCGGGCAAATTAAAAACCTGTCAGTATATATTTCAGGTCTGTACTAAGCACCCCGCGCAGAGCAAAGGTTGCTCTGCTCTGCGCCGTTGCATTGCGCTGTTTATATCACGAAGTATCAAATACTCCGGCAGCAGAAATATAGTTAAGCCCTGGCGTGTTCTTTAGGGCTCAAACCCGCCGGCAGCGCGAATGACACGCCCTCGTCAGGGCTTTCCATTTTAACCACATCTACGCCTTCTGTGCACAGATGCTGGATAACCTGTTCAACCAGAATTTCCGGGGCGGAAGCGCCCGCGGTCACACCAATCGACGTTTTACCCTGCAACCAGTTTGATTTTATTTCGTCTGCACCATCGATCAGATAAGCATCAATGCCATACTGCCGCGCCAGTTCTTTCAGCCTGTTAGAATTCGAGCTATTGGGAGACCCTACAACCAGGACGACATCACATTGTTTCGCCAGTTTTTTGACCGCATCCTGTCGATTTTGCGTCGCGTAACAGATATCATTTTTACGTGGGCCAACAATATCCGGGAAGCGTGCTTTCAATGCCACTATTATTGCCGCCGTATCATCTACCGATAGCGTCGTCTGGCTGACATGTGCAAGCATGGCTTCATTTTTTGGCTCAAATGTCGCCACATCTTCAACGGTTTCAATCAGGGTTACGCCATTTTTAACCTGCCCCAGCGTACCCTCCACCTCGGGGTGCCCCGCATGCCCAATCAATACGACAGAACGCCCCTCGTTGCGATAGCGCATGACTTCGCTATGTACTTTAGTAACCAATGGGCAGGTCGCATCAAATACCTTAAGCCCCAGGACATCCGCCTCAGTTCGTACATCTTTGGATACACCGTGCGCGCTGAAGATAACCGTAGACCCGCGCGGCACTTCATTTAATTCTTCGACAAATACTGCGCCTTTCTCAATCAGGCTAGACACCACAAATTTATTATGTACGACCTGATGACGAACGTATATTGGCGCACCAAACTTTTCCAGTGCGCGCTCTACGATCTCAATCGCGCGATCAACACCAGCGCAAAACCCCCTGGGATTTGCTAACATTACTTTCATATTCATGATAATTAGACGTCGTTCATAATATTGATACAATTTGAATCAGGATATTTAAATCTCGCCCGGCATAGGGGTGGTTAAAATCAACTTCGATTTTATCAGCAAATACGCTGAGAATTTGGCCTTCGATCATTTCGCCATTTTCCAGGTTAAATTCAATTAGCTGGCCGGGATCGGGTTCGGACTTAAAATCTATCGCATCCATGGTCACGATTCGCTCCGGATCCGTGCGGCCAAAGACATCGTCACCCGCTTTATAATGCAATACCAGCTGCTCACCTGCCTTCTCGCCAAGCATAGCCAACTCTATCTGAATCGGCCACTGCCCTTCTCCCATAATGTATTCAACAGGTTCGCCAGGAGCATTCGTTTCCAATACCTGCTCCTGGTGGCGAATGGTATACGCAATCAGCAGGCGATCCTCCTGACCCACCACCCGGGTCGACTTATTCATCTTTTCCATTTAGCGGTTCGGATTTCCCTGTCTGGCCCGGATGATTGGAAATAAGCTTCCAGCCAAAACTATCGATCAATAATAAAGCCGCCCCGACACTGATCGCGGAATCCGCCACGTTAAATGCAGGAAACTGCCAGTTTTGATAATAAAACAGTAGAAAGTCGACCACATAGTTAAATTGTAAACGATCAATCAAATTACCAATCGCGCCGCCCAATATTAGTGCCAGGGCATATGCCAGCTGGCGTTCAGTTGTAGCAATGCGCTTGAGCCATACGATTAATACGATGCTTACAAGTAACGCGACGACCGTAAAAAATATGGTTTGCCAGCCACCTGCATCATTAAGAAAGCCAAAGGCCGCACCATAGTTTCGCGCGTGCACTATTGAAAACGACGGGATAATCGGAATAAATTGATATAGTTCCAGATTATTCAAAATCCAGAGCTTACTGAATTGATCGAAAATAATGACCACGGCGGCCAGCAAAAGGTAAAAGCCAAAGCGGCGATTATCAGCTATTTTCATTCTGTTGCCCGAAGTAGGTTTTCGCTTTAACAATGTCACGTTGGATTTGCGCTTTGAGTGCGTCAAAAGAATTAAATTTCTGTTCCTGGCGTATCTGCGCACAAAACTCAACGCATACGCGCACGCCATAGGCTGTACCTGAATACTTAAACAAGTGTACCTCCAAAAGGGTTTTAAGTCCGCCCACGGTAGGCCTTTTCCCCAAATTCGCTACCCCTTCATATGTCCTGCCATCCAGGCCGATAAGTCGTACCGCGAAAACCCCCTTAATGGCGCGAGCATGGCGCATCGGCAAATTTAACGTAGGAAACCCCCAGGTTCGGCCGCGCGCATCTCCATGGGTTACACGCCCCATGATTTTATATCGCTGCCCCAGCAAATCAGCAGCCTGATCCAGCTGGCCTGATTGTAATAATTGGCGAATGCGGGTGCTGCTGATTCGCTGAGTGCCCTCAGTGACCGAATCGAGTTGTATCACATTAAAACCAAGTTTGTCCGCTGCCTTGCTCAAGCTGGCACTATTTCCCTTGCGCCCGGCACCATAGCGAAAATCATCACCTACGACCACGCACCTGGCCCGGAGCTGTTGATTCAACACCTTTTCTTCAAATTCCTCGTGTTTAATTACCGCTAATTCTCGATCAAATGGCACGATACACGCGATATCCGCGCCCAATTTTTGCAACATCACTACCCTTTCACTCAGGCTGCTCAAACGGGTAGGCACGGTATCAGGAGAAAAGTAGGCATCGGGATGAGGATCAAAACTCAAAACGAGCATAGGCAAAGCCAGCTTATCGGCATGCTGGCGTGCAGCGCTAAGCATCGCCTGATGGCCAAGATGCACGCCATCAAAATTACCAATGGTGACAACGCTTCCACCCGCCTCCTGACTCAGGTAACGAGCCGCAGCAGGCAAGCTGCGAAAAACCTTCATTTGCGAATCATGCGAACAAACGTGCCTGTTTCGTGCTGGCGACCAAGCAAACACCGTTCAGAAAATATCGCATCATACTCTAGAAAGAATCGAATTCTGCGCTCCGGATATTGCCAGCCATACCAGCCATCACCTCCGTCGAAACCAACTTTCCAGAGACCTAACACTTCCAGTCCAAGGCGTTTAATTTTCCCCGCCCAGTTTTTAACAACACGTTCATATTCGACCTTAACCTGTGCAATGCGCGGATCAGCCGGCACCATATTATTTAAACGTTGCCCAATGGGTTCCAGGTCATCCACTGCCTTACGGGTGATTTTCTGCACTATGGGCAACATCTCATGTGCTGTCTGAAGATCTACGCTCAGGTACTCCCCGGCCTTTATATGGTGAGCGCTCAGCGAAGTTCGGTTGTCAGGCAAAGCTTTTTTCATCATTCTAAATTTCAGGCTTAAAGATCAAATGTCGAGGCCGCAAGCCCAGAACAAATAAAGTCGAACCATAACAAAAAGCGCCAATAATCACCAACATCAGTAATCGATAAAACCGGCTCCAGGCTCCGGCCTGTAACCAGAATTCCAGAGGCGGCACCCACCACCACAAAACTATGGTCATCACAGCACTGGCCAACCCGATCTGTAGGGCAAAACGAACCCATCCCGGCTGTACAACGAAAACCTTATCTCGTTTCAAAACATAAAATAATGCCGAAGCATTGACCAGGGCTGCAATGGACGTTGATAAGGCCAGGCCAACGTGTGCCATGGGCTTAAACAACAGCAGACTGAAAATTATATTTACCAGCATTGCGATCACACCGATCTTCACGGGTGTTTTGGTGTTTTTCTGCGCGTAAAAGCCCGGCGCGAGAACCTTAACCAGAATGATTGGAATTAAACCGCTTACGAATGCGACCAGACTCAGATAAACCATGGTAACGTCGCTATCGCTGAATTTTCCATAGTGATAGATGGCCGTGATAATAGGTTCTCCCAGCACCACTAAGGCTAACATGGCGGGTAATGAAATGAGGATCACCCAACGGCAGCCCCAATCCAACGTAACAGCGAACTGACTCGACGACTTCGAAGCATGATCTTTCGACA
>JAUVBY010000020.1 GCA_030590945.1 Gammaproteobacteria bacterium
GAAAATCGATATATTACGCGCTATTTAAACCGTTTCTCTGCAAACTTAGGTGAGCCGGGGGCAAAATGCCCATATTCACCGGGCGTCGCCCTGGCGTTATATCTTGATTTGTGTGCCCACGCCTGAGTCTGTAAACATTTCAAGCATCAGAGCATGATTGATTCGACCGTCAATAATCAGCGCGGTACCCACACCGCCTGCTACTGCATCCAGCGCACAATCGACCTTCGGCAGCATACCTCCGGCAATGGTTCCATCTTTAATCAGTGCAGCAATTTGTGTGCTGTCGAGCTCATGAAACAGCTCACCCTCCTTGCTGTTCACACCTGGAGTATTGGTCAGTAAAAATAATTTTTCCGCTCCAAGCGTTATAGCCAGTTTGCCCGCCACCAGATCGGCATTAATATTATACGTTTGCCCATCCGCGCCGACCCCCACCGGCGCCACCACCGGAATAAACGACCCGCTATCGAGTAAATTTACGATGCTAGGATCAATTTTTTCGACGGTTCCGACGTGTCCATAGTCGATGATCTCGTTGCGTTTAAGCAGCTCATCATTTTTTTCGACAATGAGTTTTCGAGCACGAATCAAGCCACCGTCCTTGCCGCTCAAACCCACGGCTTTTCCACCCTGGCGATTGATCAGATTGACAATATCTTTATTAACTAACCCGCCCAATACCATCTCGACCACGTCCATGGTCTCACCATCTGTAACGCGCATACCATCAATAAATTTTGATTCCTTGCCTATTTTCTTTAGTAAATCACTGATTTGCGGGCCACCACCATGCACTACTACCGGATTAATCCCAACCGCCTTGAGCAACACGACGTCACGCGCAAAACTGTTTTTCAGAGTCTCATCAACCATGGCATTGCCGCCGAATTTGATCACCAGTGTCTTGCCGTGATAGCGCTGAATATAGGGCAGGGCTTCGGAAAGTATCGTGGCAATCTGATGACTGGGCGTCTGAGTATCGGGGTTCATGTGTTTGTTTCTCCAGCCATCTTATTTGACGTATATGGGGGCGGGCATTTCGCCATCAGGCATTTGAGAAAAATCAAATACGCGTACCTGCGCACCTTTTTCATTTTCAAATATTACCAGTATTTTCCGGTTTAACATATTTGTGACCCGCTGCAGATGCTGCATATGCTGGGGTTTTACCGTAATGGCAGCATATTGCATTTGCCTTTTCGACAGCAGCGCATCCACTTCGTAGTATTGTCGATCGGACCAATAATTACCAATCTTTATCTCCCCCCCGAAATAATGTCCGAGTATTCGGTTGTTGGTATAAATTCGCGCATCGGCAGGTAAATTCTCGCTCATCCATTCAGCCGTCGTTCTAAGGTAGTGCTTTTTAGTGCCCAGATCGAGACTCTTAATGCCCGATAGCGTAATCAATATGATAACCAGCCAGAATACGCCCTTATTTTTCCCATGTGCTTTTAGTTGCGTATACCACGACGCCAGCAAAAAAGGCGTCGCGAGCAGCATTAATACGGCCACCGTAATGGTGTATCGTGAGGTTAAAAACCACTCCAGCATCACGAAGCCAAATAATACTGGTAAGGATGCCAGCACCAGAAAACGCCAGGGCGCATACAAAGCAGACTGAGGAAATAGCAGACCCTTGCGCCAGGCCAACAACCAAAGGAAAAAATAGAGGTAATACAATGCATGAATCAGCTCCAGAAAAACGATCGAAGCAGCTGACCAGGATAGCGCCATCAATGCATAACCACGCGAATACCCGATCAGCACATACTCTTCGACCACCCTCAGGCGTTCTGCAAAGGTTTCTCCAAATTGCCCCCAGGTTGCCTCAAAGAAACGCAACGGCTGGGTAAAAACGCTGGCATAGCCCAGTTCATCGGTAGACGAAAACTGCCACCAGGATATAAATATCAACAACACCAGCAATAAAACAAATAGCGCAAGCAAACCAATGAGGCGACCACCTCTTGTGCTAACGTGACGGCCAACTATGTAGACCTGGCTTATTAGCAGGTAAACCAGACCTTCAAGTCGAAACAGTGCCGCCAGAATAAAACACGATATGGCGATCGCGTTATGGCGTTTTAAGCCGCCGTTGATATACAGAAAAAAGGCATAACAGGCGCTCAGGAAGAGCGCCAGAAAAGCTGGATCTCGAATGAGATACGGGCGAAATTTATTGATGGTCGGGAACGACAGGATAACCAGCACCGCAAACCAGAGAGTTTTACGATCGCCTCCCAACAGGCGAACCAGTGAGATGAAGGCGATCACCAGCCAGGTATTGAAGATCGCGTTGACTACGTAGGCGCTCATCGTTAGTGATAAGCCGCTGACCAATGACGTAAAAGCGATGGTTAAACTGTAAAAAGGCCATTTGTAGGTATGTAACGCCGTTGCCCAGTCGCCCTGCAACATCGCCCCTGCCGATTTTATATACTCTGTACCGTCATTATTGACGATATCATCCATGTAGTTTGCCCAGATCGACAGCGACAGGCTCGCGCAGATTGCGACCCACACAAGCCATTTGTCGGTTTTATACAGATTAGAAATCACGAGAAGGATGAAATTTTCTTTGAACGCCGCGAATACTATATGAATTAAGGTATCTTCACCATTTAAATATGTTCATTTACCCGGCGACCTAATGTCTTACACTACAGGTTGCAATTCTAATTTGGCATCCGGGCATTCAGAATAAACAGGCGCATAAATTCAGTTATATTAATTTTTTACCCGGAACAAAAATAGTTGAACCGTTAAACTTGCCTTCCGGAGCATACGCCCCTATCTTTCACCCTATGACATTACACACACACATGAACCTCGCAGAACAATTTCTGCTTACACCGGAAGGCCTGAAGATCGGCGATATTGAGCAGACCCTGGCCAGCATCATGCTTCCAGGCATGGACTACGCAGATTGCTATTTTCAACACGCCAGCTTTGAAGGCTGGGCACTGGAAGATAATAAGGTTAAATCAGGATCATATCAGATCGATCAGGGCGTTGGCATCCGTGCCATTAGCGGCGAAAAAACCGGCTTTGCTTATTCGGATGAGATTTCTCACAGCGCGCTGAAAGACGCCGCTTTATCTGCACGAAACATCGCAAATGCCGGCCAGAATGGTTCACAGGCCATACGCCTAAATTCCAGGGCATACCCGGCTTTATATTCAGATGTCGTACCGATTTCAAGCCTCGCCGATGCCGACAAAGTAGCGCTGCTGCAAAAACTCAATCGGCACGCGCGCGGCCTGGATCCGCGCGTACAGGAAGTTTCAGTAAGCCTCGCAGGGGGTCGTGAAGTGATTCTGATCGCCGCAAGTGATGGAACATTTTGTGCAGATGTTCGCCCGTTAATTCGCCTGAATGTATCCGTCATCGTCGAAGAAAATGGCCGTCGCGAAAGTGGCTCCATGGGTGGTGGCGGGCGTTTGGCCTACAGCTATTTTTTTGAGCAAAACCGGGCTGAGCAGTATGCCGAAGAAGCGGTACGCCAGGCGCTGGTAAACCTGGAAGCACAAGCCGCGCCAGCAGGTGAAATGACCGTTGTACTGGGCTCAGGATGGCCGGGTATATTGCTGCACGAGGCTATCGGGCACGGTCTCGAAGGTGATTTTAACCGCAAAGGCACATCGGCCTTTAGCGGGCGTATCGGGGATACCGTAGCAGCTGCTGAATGTACTGTGGTCGATGACGGCACCCTGGTAGACCGGCGCGGTTCTTTGACCATCGATGACGAGGGCACGCCGACTGAAAACACCGTATTAATTGAAAACGGCGTGCTTAAAAATTACATGCAGGACAAACTAAATGCCCGCCTGATGAATATGCAGGCCACCGGAAATGGTCGCCGCGAATCCTACGCGCATCTGCCCATGCCGCGCATGACAAACACGTATATGCTACCGGGCAAACACGATCCTCAGGAAATTATCGCCTCGGTCGAAGACGGGGTATACGCCGCCAACTTTGGCGGTGGCCAGGTCGATATCACTTCGGGGAAATTCGTATTCAGTGCCTCGGAAGCCTATCGGATAAAAAACGGCAAGCTGAGCCATCCGATCAAAGGCGCCACACTCATTGGGAATGGCCCGGATGTACTCACGCGCGTCAGCATGGTTGGAAACGATATGCAGCTCGATAGTGGTGTCGGCATGTGTGGCAAAGAAGGTCAAAGCGTACCCGTTGGCGTCGGGCAACCGACATTACGCATCGATGGCCTGACCGTGGGAGGAGAAGGATGAGCAATTCTGCCCTGCCCAGCCATAGTGATAACCCGCTCACCGACCGGGAACAGACGCTGTACGATATCAGTGAACGCGTGTTTGAATTCACTCGCAAGGCAAACTGTAGCGCAGCGGAACTTCTAATCAGCCAGGTTTCCGGCGCGGAATATTCCGTTCGCAATGGCGAACCGGAAACCATTGAACGTAATCAGGACAAAGGCCTGGAAATACGGGTTTTCATAGGCGATAAAACGGGTAGTGCATCCACAACCGATTTCTCAGATGCAGCCATCGAATCAACCGTAAAAGCAGCTGCATCCATTGCGGGTGTAACCGAGGGTGATGCCTGTCAAAAACTTGCTCCTCCTGAGCTGAATCCCCGGGCTTTTCCCGACCTTGAATTACACCACCCGCATCGCTATTCCGCCGAAGAGCTCAGCCAGTTCGCGCTTGAGCAGGCCATAATCTGCGAAGCTGCCGCCCTGAATGCCGACTCACGCATCAGCAATACTGAAGGCGCCAGTTTTAGCGCGCACGAGGGGATTTCCCTGGCGCGCAACAGTAATGGTTTTACCGGGTTCTCCCGGGGCACGCGTTATGGGCTCAGCTGCTCAGTCATCGCCGGCCAGACCGATAACATGCAGCGTGACTACTGGTACGATTCCAAACGCAAACTCGAGACCCTGGATTCTCCTGTATTGATTGGCGAACAAGCGGCAAAGCGGACATGCCAACGATTAAATGCACGCAAAATAACAACCTGCCGGGCTCCGGTTATTCTGGATGCAAGCATTGCACCCGGCCTGTTGGGGCATCTGATGTCTGCACTGGCAGGCAACGCCATATACAAAAAAGCTTCATTCCTGGCGGGGAAAATGGATGACATTATATTTCCGGAACACATTAATATTGTTCAGCACCCTCACCTCAAACAAGGCATGGGTAGCGCGGTATACGATGCCGAAGGTGTCGCAACCCGGCAGCAGCACTATATTGATCAGGGGCGTCTCGTCAACTACGTTCTGGGACTCTATTCCGCATGCAAATTGGGCATGCAAACGACCGGAAATGCCGGTGGGGTGCGAAACCTGTCCATCAGTCATGATAACATTAGCCGAACTGACCTTATAAAACGCATGCATAGCGGCTTGTTGGTCACCGAATTGATGGGGTTTGGCGTAAACACCGTGACCGGGGATTACTCTCGCGGCGCCGCTGGGTTTTGGGTTGAAAATGGTGAGATACAATATCCCGTTCATGAAATCACCTTATCAGGACAGCTATCCGTTATGTATAAAGGTATTAATGGCGTTGCCAACGACACGAATTTAAAGGGTAATATCCATAGCGGATCGATCCTGATTAACCAGATGACCATCGGAGGGAGCTAGAACGTGCATTTTCCACACAAATCCTTGCTTGCAATCCTGTTCTCATTGCTGCTGGGCGTGAATGCGCCGCAGGCTCTAGCCGCTGCAACAAAATCCGAGATCGAGAAGCAAATCCTTATCACGCACCTGCTGGAAATTATTGATAAGGTCGGCATCATCATTCCGGGCGAAGGGTTTAAAAGTATTAAGCTGGGCGAACCGGTTGAAAAACTGATAAGACTGTGGGGCCGTCCTAAAAGTATAAACCGCAAGGGAACCTTGAGCTATCTGCTCAGCTATAAAACGACTATCCACTTTTTGGTCAAGAAAGATCGCATCGACACGATCGCGGTGAACGGCAGAACCGGTTCACTGGCGCACGTCAATAATGGCGTTGTCTTTGGCATGACGCAGGGGCAGGTGCTCGCCCAGTTCGGAGTCACCCCGGATAAAGTTAAGAAAAACCTGGTTCGATACAAAAAGCTGGGAATCGAGCTGGGATTTGATTCAAACAGGCTCACGGAAATCGGCATTTTCAAACCTTGAGTTTGTGCTGTTCCTGCTTCAGTCTCCGCAATTGATGCGCATCAAACACAGGCTAACCCTGCCCCCGCACCCTGCCCATAAAAAAAGACCGCATAAAGCGGCCTTTTTTTCTGTAAACTTGAAAAACGTCTATTTCTTCGCACTCTTCATCAGAGTCTTAGCACTGCCCACCCAGTCTTCCGCCTCAAGGCGATCATCGAGCACACCAAGCGCTGCGGCCAGAGCACGAACTTCTGCTTTTCTGAGTTTTGAGATTTGTGCATAAGATGAAATACCCAAATCATTTAACATCGAGGCATATTTCTTACCGACACCGTGAATTTTAGTTAACTTATCATCAGTATCGGACTTACCTACACGCTCAACCACCTCTGCAAAGGCTTTTTCCCCCGCGGCTTGATCCGCCTGGCGTTCTGCCTGCGTTTTCCGTACGGACGATTTTTTACCCGATTTAGCCGCTGTGGTTTTATTTGCCGCTGGTTTTTTAGCCTTTGTGGCAGCGGCCCCGGATTCCGCCGGCCCGCCTTTTGTCAATGTTGTTTTATCGGTTGCCGGCTTTGACTTAGCAGTACTTGATACGCTGACTTTTGAATCAACCGCCTTACCAACCGCGGCATCGTTTACTGCGACAGTAACCGATTTGCTTTCTCGATTGGCTTTTTTAAGCTGTCTCAGCTGCGTACGCAAATCAACTATTTCCGTTTGCTCATTGCCCAGGGTGCCGCGCAGAACCCAGCCAAGCAGCGCACCGATCACCGTTGCGGCAACCATAAACGCTATAATTTCCAATGCTGTCAGTAACATAATAACTCCTACTCTGAAATATAAAAAACGACCTGGATGCGCTGGTCAAACGCGCTATCCCCTGGTAGCGGCGTCGCGAATATGCGATACGGCTCGATCTGTTGCATCGCCAGATAACTTCTTATTTCTCGCGCTCGATCAATTCCTACGAATCTGGCATCGCGCGGACCAACACTAAAATCGAGATTACCGACTATTTTCAAAAGCAAACCCGGGTGTTGACGCATCATTTCCGCCAGTCTATCCAGCTCTGCTGCCAATGCTTCACCGATTACAAATTCACCGGGCGCAAACAACGACTGACCGGCAGTTCTTGCATTCAACTCAGTGATGAATGTTGCGGGCACGAACAGAGGCGCCTGTTCAGCTTCGGGCTCAACACTTTCCGACGCTTGACTCACTTCAAGCGGCATGTTCAAACTGGAATCAGGCAGAGACTCAGGCTGGCCTGACTCATCCATAACGGGTTCATCCGTCACTGATTCTTCTAAATCAGCCGAAACACTTTCTGGCGATGAAGCCATGTTCTGTATTTCCGGATCCTGTATTTCCGGGACATCTTCCGGAACCACAGCAGGAACAGGAGGTTGTACAGCGAGAGTTTGCTCAAGATCCGGAATGATTTGCACTCCGAGCGCATCAGACCCTTCTATCACACCTTGTGCATCGTCAGGCAGATCTGAAACGGTGGCCAAAAACTCCCTCATCCAGTTCAGCGGAGACCCTTTGCCATTTCCATCCAGATTTGTTTCCAGCTCACTACCTGCCGGGATCACATGAGCCACTCTTTCTGCGATCAGCTGTGCCATTTGCTCATCAGCTAAATGCCCGCTTAAACTAAGCTGCTTTCCGTCATACCTGAGCGTTAACGATGACTGATCTAACAATTGATCTGCATCAGATGCGTTCTCTTCAGCCTCAGGGGCCGGTTGTGCCAGCGGCTCACCAACCGCCGTTAATTGATCGTCTTCAGATGCCTGATCTACGAGAGCCACTTCCTCTGGCGATTTCTCATCGGCATTCGTAGCAACTGCACTTTCGTCAAGCTTTAAACCTGCATTGCCGGTATCGTTTGCGGCATCCACATCGCCGGCTACTTCAGGCAATTCACCCGTTTGCTCCGGTTCTGCTTGCTGCCCGGCTACATTAGTGGTCGAGTCGGTCGCGGGGACAGGCAATGGCCTGGCCACCATCGGTTTCACCTCCAGACCGTTAACGAGTACACTACGCACGCCATCGATTTCTTTTAATTTTGCGCTTAAACCCGCTGCGTCTTCAAACTCACCTTCCAGCAGAATCTGACGCCCTTCGGCGCTAAGTCCTTTCAGTGTATCTTTATCTGAAAGTGTTTCGCTCAAAATAATCTGCGCAGAGTCTTCCAGCTTCTGCTCAATTCGCGGCAAGCTTAACAATAACGCTGCCGCCGTTAAAGCAATGATTGATAAAGCCAGAAAACTGGACAAAAAACCCGCCCTGCCCGTAAATGCTTTGATTAATGCCTTAAACATAGCTCCTCCTCTCGTTTAATTTATCTGTACCGGCGAACGGGTGTCACTTTAATATCCGGGCGTAGCAAACTTAGGATACTTTGTATTGCTCAGCCAAAACGCTCAATAAATGCGACACACCGCCTACTGGGTCGTGCAATGAATATATCACATTGCGCCCATCGCGCCTTCCCTCGACGAACCCACGGTTCCGAAAACGCGTCAAATGATGCGTAAATGATTGTGCCGACAAACCCGTGGCTGCAATCATGCTTTCGTTGGTTTGCTCTCCCCTGGCCAGTAAATAGGCTATTTTCAGGCGATATGGATTACCTAATAACTTAAGCAAGCTCACACTATCTTGTCTCATTTTCTCAAGCTCCTACGCTTATTAATGATTCAGTCTATAATTATATGCTTATATACTGTGGATGGCAAGACTTAAATGCGCTTGTTCGGCGGAGCTTAGGCTAATAAAAAAGAGCGGCGGATGCCACTCTTTTTGAAATCTCCTGAACCAGCGATCAGGAAGTCGCCCATACAACAAGCAGTAAGATTAGCGTTTTGAAAACTGAGGGCGCTTACGTGCTTTATGCAAACCAATTTTTTTGCGTTCCACGCGACGCGCGTCACGCGTCACAAAGCCGGCACTACGCAATTCAGGTCGCAAGGTTTCATCGTATTCCAGTAATGCACGGGTAATACCATGGCGAATCGCGCCGGCCTGACCTGTATTACCGCCACCATGAACATTTACTCGAATGTCAAATTTGGCCAGGATATCCAGCAGTTCCAGCGGCTGGCGTACAATCATTCGGGTTGTTTCGCGACCGAAGTATTCGTCCAGAGACTTATTGTTAACATTAATCTCGCCTGAACCACTCGATAAAAATACGCGAGCGACAGAGGATTTGCGGCGGCCAGTGCCAGTATAAGTTTGCGTTGCCATATTAGTTACGTGTGTTGTATCGGCTTAGCTAAAAGCTAAGAGGTTGGGGTTGCTGAGCCTGGTGAGCATGCTCAGTGCCAGCATAGATTTTAAGTTTTTTCAGCATGACTCGACCCAACTTGTTTTTGGGTAACATGCCTTTTACGGCTGATTCGATGACGCGCGTAGGATGAGTTTCCAGCAGCTTACGCAGGTTAACGGTTTTTAAACCACCCGGATAACCGGTATGATGATGATACAGTTTATCATCCATTTTATTTCCCGTTACAGCGATTTTCTCTGCGTTGATCACCACGATGTAATCACCCGTATCCACGTGAGGTGTATACTCGGGCTTGTGCTTGCCGCGCAGACGGCGCGCAAGTTCAGTGGCCAGACGACCGAGCACCAGATCTTGTGCATCGACGATAAACCAGTCGCGTTCAACGCTCTCCGGTTTTGCTGAATAGGTTTTCATTGGTATAAGCACAGCTAGAAAAATTGGGCGGCGAATATTACTAAACCAATGAGGGCGAAACAAGTGATTTATGCGCTTTTTACACGGTTTTCTCGTTCATCCTGATTTTCGCCTTTATATTGGCAATATATATGCAAACTCGGCTAATAATTCCTTTTAAAATCAATATTCAGCGCAATCATCACATAAATACACGAAATAATCAGGTTTAAGTGTGACTTTCCCTTAATTTTTGGATAACATGCCTCTAATGAATGGCAATCAATGGTAATTCGTCTGCCTGGACTAAAAATATAACCGTAGATAAAAAGTATGAAGCATCAGATATCTCAATTTAAAGACACCTTTTCACATTTTGCGGTAGCCATAATCACATGTTGTTTACTGCTAAGCGCTCAATCTCAAGCACAATCCGAGGAAACGACACGCTATACCGTCGCCAAGGGAGACACCTTGTGGGACATCGCATCAAACTTTCTTGATAGCCCCTGGTTGTGGACGGAGCTGTGGGAACAGAATAGTCAAATTGAAAACCCGAACCTGATTTTTCCGGGAGATGTACTGATCATCTCATCAGACTCGATTCGCCTGATCCCGAATAAACGCTTAACCGTTAACAAGCTGACTCCGCAAATCCGCGCCACACCCTCATTCGCAATCACAACCATCAAACCCGGCAGGATCACACCTTATCTAACACAATCTATTATTGTCGAACCGGATTTACTCGAGAGTGCAGCCTATGTCTTACAGGGCGTTGATGGAAAAATCATACTCGGCAAGGACTCTCGCATCTATGTAAAAGGACTGGAGCCATCTGATGCCACCGAATATATGATTTTTAAAAAGGGAAGAATCATTACAGATAAAAAAGCTGGAAATATCTACAGCAAATCAACTGGTACCGATTACGGCACGGAAGGCGTTCACCTGGGCATGGCACGCATCATTCGACACGAAGGTGAAATCGCAGAACTTGAAATTATCAAAGCTAATCTGGACATCCATCCGGGTGATCGAGTTGCCCCCATTGATAAACCTACTGAGCTGCCACGTTACTTCCCCCGCCGGCCCGAAACTCAGATCGACAGCCTGATACTCTCAATCCCAAAAGGTCTCAATGAAGCCGGCCGATGGGATGTAGTCATCATTTCCGGTGGAAAATCCGATGGGCTGGAAGAAGGCCATGTTCTGCAGGTACTATCGGTTAGAGGCCAGATCCGGGACCCAATTACCCGCAAGCTTGTTACCCTGCCAGAAAATAGAATTGGCAATCTGATGGTATTTAAGACCTACGAACAGGTAAGTTATGCGTTGCTGATGGAAACCTCCTCCGCTGTTAAAGTCGGTGATCACGCAATCACACCATAAACATTCGTCTGAATTCCAGTCTGACGCGAATCGGGAACGAAATTAAATCCAGCCATACGCGGGAATACCAGGCCCTGATAACCATGGAACACACACTCAAGGAAGATGATCAACCATTCGCTGCCAGCCTTCGTCTGGCCGCGGTGAAACTAAACAACACCTGCAAGCGGCGCCTGCTAGCGCACTTTACGAATCCTCAGGCCATCTTTGAAACCTCCATAGATGATCTAAAAGCCCTTTTGCTAATCAGCAGCCAGGCATTGCGTAAGGCGTTTAATGTGATTGATGAAGACCGAATCGGGCAACAGCTTGCGCTACTCAAGCATCATGACATAAATATTTTATTGCACAGCAGCGCCGATTATCCCCCACTGCTTAAGCAAATAGACGATGCGCCGCCTATGCTGTTTACCCGCGGTGACGTAAAACTGTTATCCGGCCCGCAGCTGGCCATGGTGGGCAGCCGAAACGCATCGCCCGGCGGCCTGAAAACAGCCCGGGACTTTGCCACCAGCTTTGCCGCCTCCGGCCTGACCATCACTAGTGGACTGGCTGCCGGCATTGACACCGCGGCGCATCAGGGTGCGATTGATGAAATTGGTCGAACCATCGCGGTGGTAGCCACCGGACTGGACGAAATATATCCTCGCGATAACTTGCAGCTGGCTAAAACCATCGTAAGAAATGGTTGCATGATCTCAGAATTCTCGCCCATGACACCCGCCCGGCGCGCACACTTCCCGCAACGAAACCGGATCATCAGTGGATTATCACTGGGCGTGCTGGTCGTAGAAGCCGATACACGCAGTGGCAGCCTGATTACCGCCCGCCTGGCTGGCGAGCAGGGTCGGGAAATATTTGCGATTCCGGGGTCGATTCATTCACCGACCAGCCGCGGCTGCCATCAGCTAATTCGGCAAGGAGCTAAACTGGTTGAAACCACGGCAGATGTGCTGCTGGAAATCAAAACCGGGCTTGAAATAGAACTCAAGTCGACGCGTTCCAGCCTGCCACCCTCAACCGAAACTGAAAAGATTCTTGATCCTGACGCCCTAAAGGTGTTGAATCAGGTTGATTTCGCCCCCACTCAACTGGAAGATATCGCTGCGCATTCCAATTTGCCGATTGAACTTGTATTATCGACGCTTCTGCAACTTGAACTTGCTGGCAAACTAGCCCCTCTTCCCGGAGGCAGATATCAGAAAATATGAAGCTGAACACTATATCTCGTTCAACGGAGAAGCTTAGCGCTTGAAATTTAGGGCAAAGAGGCACCATGAAAGAAAACGTATTAGACATACTCATTTACCTGTTTGAGCACTACATGCTGGAAAATCCGGATCAGGAACCGGATGAAGAAAGCATTATGGTAGAACTCATTCAGGCGGGATTCAACCATATGACGATCGATCAGGCCTTTGACTGGCTGGAGAATCTCGCGATTATGTGTGATGAGCACGATGCCGGTAATGGCAATTTGATTGGCGAACATGCGATGCGCCACTACCACCCGGATGAAACGGATAAACTCAACATAGAAGCGCGTGGCCTCTTATTATCACTCGAACAATGCGGTGTAATCAGCGCAGGTGCGCGTGAAATGGTGATCGATCGACTGATGGCACTGGATGTCGATGACATCGACCTGCATCATGTGAAATGGGTGATCCTCATGGTATTGACCAATTGTACCGAATCAAATCCCGCCATGTCGGACTGGACCGAGGCCCTGATACTCGAAGACGCCCAGACCCGAACTCACTAATCGATACTCACCCGGCCAAACACAGACAAGGGATACGCAATGGGACACAGCCTGATCATAGTAGAATCACCCGCTAAGGCGCGGTCTATGCATAAATACCTGGGGTCTGAATTTACCGCGCTGGCCTCGTATGGTCACGTTCGAGACCTGCTTCCAAAAAATGGTTCGGTAGATCCTGAAGATGACTTTGCGATGAATTATTCGCTCATCGAGCGCAATGAGAAACACGTAAACGCCATTGTCCGGGCAGCTAAAAAAGCCGATGCAATCTACCTCGCGACGGATCCGGACCGCGAGGGTGAAGCTATATCGTGGCACTTATATGAAATTCTGAAAGAAAAGGGTTTGCTTGAAAACAAACCCGTGCACCGCGTGGTGTTTCATGAGATCACTAAAAAGGCCATTCGAGAAGCAGTGGCAAACCCGCGAGAACTGTCAATTGACATGGTAGACGCACAACAGGCACGCCGGGCGCTTGATTACCTGGTGGGCTTTAACCTTTCTCCATTGTTGTGGAAAAAAATTCGCCGGGGCCTTAGCGCCGGGCGCGTACAGAGCCCCGCTCTGCGTATGATTGTTGATCGTGAGGCTGAAATTGAAGCGTTCGACCCGCAGGAATACTGGACTATCGAAGCTGATACCAACAAGTACGATGACGCTGAACGGAAAATCGAAGCCCGGCTCACCCTGCTTAATGACGAGAAAATAAAACAGTTCTCAATCACCGACGAGTCCGGCGCAAAAGCCGCAGAAAAATCGCTGTCCGAGGCTGCAAATGGTCGCTTACGCGTGGTTAGCGTCACCCGGAAACAGCGTAAACGCAATCCGGCACCACCGTTTACCACCTCAACCCTGCAACAGGAAGCCGCGCGTAAACTGGGTTTTAGCGCACAGCGCACCATGCGTACTGCGCAGCGATTATACGAGGGGCTGGATGGCACCGGACTGATCACCTATATGCGAACCGACGCGGTGAATCTGGCTGGCGAAGCCATTGCTGAAATTCGCCAGTATATTGCGGGGGAATACGGCTCCGATCAGGTGCCTGAAGCCCCGCGACAGTATAAAACCAAATCCAAGAATGCGCAGGAGGCACACGAGGCGATACGCCCCACCTCTACTATGCGCACCCCTCAGTCGCTGACAAATTCACTGGAACACGACCAACTTCGCCTATACGATTTGATCTGGAAGCGCACCGTTGCCTGCCAGATGATTCACGCGACCATCGACACGGTCGCTGCCGATCTGGCTGCAGGAGATGCGGGTATGTTCCGCGCCAATGGATCGACCATCCGCCACCCGGGTTTTCTGGCCGTATACGAGGAAGGCAAGGATGATCAAAAAGCGGATGACAAAGAAGACAAAAGACTGCCGCCGCTGGAAGAGGGTGAAATACTGAACCTGCAGCAAATTCGAACCGAGCAACATTTCACCGACCCCCCGCCGCGCTATTCAGAAGCGTCGCTGGTCAAAACGCTGGAAGCCTACGGCATCGGGCGCCCGTCAACGTATGCCTCGATTATCAGCGTTTTACTCAACCGCGAGTACGTCACGCTGGAACAAAAACGCTTTTACCCGACCGATATCGGAAAAATCGTCGGCAAATTTTTATCTGATCACTTCACGCGCTACGTTGACTACGAATTTACCGCGAAGCTGGAAGATGATCTGGATGCAATCTCCCGCGGCGAAAAACAGTGGAAACCTCTGATGAAATCATTCTGGGGAGATTTCAATGCACTGGTCATCGATAAAGAAGAATCGGTCAGTCGGGCAGAGGTCATGCAGGCGCGTGAACTGGGTACCGACCCGAAATCCGGTAAACCCGTGTCAGTACGCATGGGCCGCTTTGGGCCATTTGTGCAAATCGGCACCAAAGACGACGAAGACAAACCAAAATTTGCCAGCCTGCTGGCCGGGCAAAAGGTAGATTCCATCACCTATGATGAAGCGATGGAACTATTCAAACTACCGCGAAAACTGGGTGAGACATCTGACGGCGAACCGGTATCGGCGGCCATCGGTCGATTTGGCCCTTATATTCGTTATGCCAACAAATTTGTTTCCCTTCCCAAGGAAGACAGCCCATACACCGTGGAACTCGAGCGTGCGCTGGAACTGATCGCTGAAAAGAAAAAAGTTGATGCCGAACGCATTATCAAAGAATTTAAAGACGAAGGCATCGTTATTCTAAAGGGACGTTACGGGCCGTATATCACTGACGGCAAGATCAATGCCCGCATGCCCAAAGATCAGGAACCGGGCGAGCTCACGCTGGAGCAGTGCCAGGAACTGATCAAAGAATCAGCCGAAAAGAAAACCCGGCGTGGCGGCAAGAAAAAAGCCACCAAAAAGAAAACTGCAAAGAAAAAAGCCAGCAAGAAGAAGACTGCAAAAAAGAAAACTTCGAAGAAAAAGGCTACGAAAAAGAAAACCGGCAAAAAGAAGGTAAGTAAGAAGAAAACCTGAATTAAGTTGGTGATAGTCAAAGCCCCAACCGTGGGCATTCGTTCGGGACTCATCAAAACCGTAGCAAGCTTGATGCCTTTATAAAATACGCTCAGCCATACCCCTCTCTTTTATAATATGCGACTATTCGTTAATATTATGATTCATAATCCTCGATAATATTCACGTATACAAGCACCGCGCTTGTATACGTGAATATTTCAATCAATTTTAAGGAGTATAAACAATGAGTCGATTTATTCTAAAGGTTATGCTTACAGCAGGTTCCCTGGTAGCAGGCATTGGAAATGCACAAGCAGAAAGCGAATGGAAACATACCCTGGCTCCATTGTATTTGTGGGGAGCTGGTATTGAAGGCACATCACAGATCGGTCCGGTTTCCGCCCCGATTTCACTGGAATTTTCGGATGCCCTGGAGCATATTGATACGGCTTTTACATTTCACTACGAAGCCAACAAAGGCAAATTTGGCCTATTTGCCGATTACTTTCATCTGTCACTCGCACCTGAAGCCGCTTTGCCGAACGGCGTTCCCGCGACAGTAGACCTCACCAATAACATTTATGAACTGGGTGTAATATACCGGCCTGATAACGTCAAAGGCCTGGATATATTATTAGGTTTTCGTGGCATGGACATAAGGCTTGATGCCAGCATTGGCCCCGTGCCAAGACGAAACCTGACCGACCAGGACTGGATCGATGTATTTGCAGGGCTAAGAAAGACCCACGCCATCTCAGACAAAGTCAACTTTATCGCACGGGCCGATATTGGTACCGGCGATTCCGATTTGGTCTGGAACGCATCACTTATATTTGATTATCGTTTTAACAAAACAGTTTCCATGTTTGGCGGGTACCGTTGGCTGGATTACGATTATGAAACCGGTAGAGGTGCAGAGCATTTTAGTTACGATGTAACCTACCAAGGCCCGGCCATCGCTCTGCGCTTTGACTGGTAGACATCATATTTCAGAAAACGTACAGGAGGCGGTATTCTCCTACCAAAGATAACGCTGAATCTTATCGTCCCCCGTGTGAGCATAGTCCATGCGGTACGGACATTCTTATTCGCTGATACCAATGAGGTTTATCTTACCACCACAACTATATTGCTTCGGAGTGATTCAAATCGCAAGGAAACATCGAAGTCAGTATTTACTTACTTGCGCCGGATCAGGTTCAAGCTTTTACATTCTATCTGCATCCAAAATCGATTTAATCAACGGAATGGTCACCCTGCGCTTTTGCGACAGACTCTGTACATCAATCTGCTCTAGAAAATCTAACAACATACCCAAATCACGCGCCGTGTGGGTAAACAACCAGTTCAGAACCTCCTCGCTCAAAACGATACCGCGTTGGTGCGCTCGCTGGCGCAACACTTCGCGTTTTTCCTGCTCTCTCAGCGCCAGCAGCTCAAAACACTCGAGCGCCCCTAAGCGCGATGATAAATCATCCAGAGCGATTTCCAGCTTCTTTACTGGTCGCTCTGCAGTTAGCAGCAACATTGCATTTTGCTGCTTTATTCGTTCGATCAGCGTCAGAAAGTCGCGCTCTGCAGTGGGCTCCGTGATAAAACTCTCCACATCGTCAAGCAAATAAACCCGGCTTAAAGCACCCCCGCTACGAGGGACCCAGGTATGTCCGGCTTCCAGCCAAACCGTCTTTCCAGAATTTTGCTTAACCCATTGGGACATCGCAGCCAGAAGATGTGACTTTCCCGAACCCGCTTCGCCCCAGAGATATACGCCGCTGTAGGAATCGAATTCCCCGTTAGCGCGTTGCGATAACTGTCGCTTCAGGTACGCCAGCAGTGTGCTATTGGGTGTATCGACGAAGTTATCGATGCCGGAGACATCATCCACACCTATAGGGAGTATTAATTGAGCAGCCATATCACTCTAACTGCCGCATGCCGACGCGTACATAGCAGATTCCGCTGGATATTGAAGTCAGTACAACCATCGCAATAGTAGCGGATACCAGGAAATCCAGCGTCAGCCATCCGGATTGATGCACCAGCACCAACACCACCAGTAGTATCTGGAAAAAGGTATTTAATTTGCTCACAAAAATCGGTTGAATATCTGCTTTTTTATCCATCGCCACCAGCACCCAATATCCCCCTACGATCAACAAATCCCGAAATATGACCAACACCAGCAACCAGAATGGAATGTCGCCCAACACGGCTAGCATCGTATAGGTCGACGCCAGCAATAGTTTATCTGCAATAGGATCCAGCATCGCGCCGAGCGCGGATTCGAGTTGATATTTTTTGGCGATCCAGCCATCCAGACCATCGGTCACTCCGGCCAGTGTGAATATCAGCAAGGCGTAAGAATACTCCTGTGCATTGAGCAGGACCACCACCACCGGCACCATTACGATGCGCGACAAGGTCAGTAAATTAGGCAGCTGTGAGAACATGATTTAAGGGGGTTATTCTACCCCGTCTGTTGAGATTATTTTAGCTGGATTTTGGAACCAGAAGAACCCTGAAATGCTAAAATCAAGCCAATCTCCCCGCTATCAATCCAAACCAGGTAAACATGAGCCATTCCGACAACTTAACCTATCGCGATAGCGGTGTGAATATCGACACCGGAAATGAACTGATCGAGCGAATTAAACCCGCCGTTAAAAGAACCAACCGCCGTGGTGTAGTTTCCGGCCTGGGCGGTTTTGGCGGGCTGTTTGAACTGCCCTGGTCTGATTATACGCAACCCGTGCTGGTTTCCGGTACAGATGGTGTCGGCACCAAACTTAAACTGGCTATCGAAACCGGCAAACACGACACCATCGGCATCGATCTGGTCGCGATGTGTGTCAATGACATCATTGTCACCGGCGCTGAGCCCCTGTTTTTCCTGGATTACTATGCCACCGGCAAGCTGGAGCTGACGGTGGCGCAGGCGGTTATCGAAGGCATCGCGGAAGGCTGCCTGCAAGCAGGCGCGGCACTTATCGGCGGAGAAACAGCGGAAATGCCCGGCATGTACAACGCGGATGACTACGATCTGGCCGGGTTTTCTGTGGGCCTGGTGGAAAAAGCCAACATCATTTCACCCGAACAGGTTAAAGCAGGCGATATCCTGCTGGGCCTGGCATCATCGGGCCCGCATTCAAACGGGTATTCATTAATACGGAAAATCATTGAACATGCCGGCGCCCGTTTAAGCCAGCCTTTCGCAGATAGCACGCTGGGGGATGCCCTGCTGACGCCCACGCGAATTTACGTGAAAAGCCTGCTAAATCTGATCTCAAACTGTGACATACACGCGCTGGCCCACATCACGGGCGGCGGTCTCACGGAAAACCTGCCGCGCGTATTACCAGACTATACGCAGGCTGTTATAAACCTGGACGCCTGGCCTCAGCCGGAAATCTTTCGCTGGCTGCAGGAAAATGGCAAGGTAGAGCAGGCCGAAATGTTACGTACCTTTAACTGCGGCATCGGCATGGTTATTTGCCTGGCCGAATCCGATGTGCAAACAGCGGTATCACAACTTGAAGCGCAGGGTGAACGAGTATTCGAGATTGGCCGAATTGCAAGTAGCGACGATGCAGAACCTAAAGTGGTTTACACATAACACTTTTTGAGCACCGATCACTGACAGCTTGTCCATCGTTTCGATACCGATATGATTTCTGACACCCCATTTAAGCTGGCGATATTGATTTCCGGTGAAGGCTCAAACCTGCAAGCTATTATCGATGCTATAACCCGGGGCACGCTCGATGCTCGTATAGATATGGTCATCAGCAATAAAGCTAGTGCCAGGGGCCTGGGTCGCGCCAGACAGGCAGGAATCCCCGCAGTAGTGGTCGCGGCCATTAAAGGCCAGTCTCGTGAGGAATATGATCAGCGCCTGCTTGATACCCTGGCCCCAACCGCACCAGACCTCATCGTACTCGCGGGTTTCATGCGCATATTATCGGCCGATTTTGTGCGATTTTATAAAGGCAGAATAATTAATATTCATCCTTCTCTGCTACCTGCCTATAAAGGAATGGATACGCACCAACGTGTATTGGACGCAGGCGAAACCTGGCACGGCGCGACGGTTCACTTTGTCACCGAAAAACTGGATGACGGAAAAACTATTATCCAAAGCCGCATACCGGTCGAACCGGATGATACTGCGGAGTCACTGCAACAACGTGTTCATATTGAAGAGCATGTCATATATCCACGCGCCATTCAGTGGCTAAGGGAAACACTACTTCAACCAGCTATTGATCCGCTTTAAGTCCTTGTCATCAAGCTGACCGGAGGCGCGCTCCAGTATGACAATCGCGTTGACCAGGTTATAGCTCACCTGTAGATAATCCCGCCCCGCGCGAAACAGATCACGCTGTGCATCCAGCACATCCAGGTTAGTAGTAACCCCGGCTTTAAAGCCCTCTTCCTTGGCCTCGAGTGCGCTTCTACCTGCGGTCACCGCTTCTTTGAGAGCCTGTACCTGGCGTTGCAGAGCTTGCACACCACGACGCGCGGCACGTATAAGCCGATCTGTATCACGCCGGGCCTGTTCAGAATCATATTCAGCGGCATTGTAAGCATGCCCTGCGCGGGTTTGCCTGAGCTTGATTGAACCACCCAGGTAAAGCGGCATTGAACCACGAATTCCAACCAGCCAGTTCTGGCTGTCGCCACCCGAGGTCAAGGTTGTTGCTGTAGATTCAACGTACCGGGCACCTGCAAACAGGCCAAATGACGGGATTCGCGTATCGATACTGCGTGCAACTTCAACTTCCTGGAGATTTATCTGACGCTGGCTAATCTGGTAGTTTCGGTTTCGCTGCAGTACTTTTTCAACCCAGGCATCGCCCTCCACCAGTTCAAACGTCACCTTATCATTATCCAGTGGCCGCATTTCCTGCTTGGGGTCAGCCTGAAATCGCTGCCCCATCAACGCCTCTAACTCCTGCTGTGTATTCACCACATCATTTTGTGCGGCTATCAGCTCTGCATTTGCTCCTTCAAAACGAGCCCTGGCGTCAAACTGATCTGTTTTGGTGCCCAGGCCTACGTTTAGGCGCTGAGTGGCCAGGTCGAGCTGCTTTTCAATGGCCGTGCGTTCACGTTCGGCCAGCGTCTGATTGTCCAGGGCGGCTAATACATTCAAATAAAGGACCACCGTGGTAACGATCAGCTCTTCTTTTGCTATGCCCAATTGAAGCTCAGCAATGTCCACCGAGTAACCCGCAGACTCAATATCGTAGTTGGTTGATCTATCGTACAGATTCTGGTCTAAATCAACCGACAGTTCTCCCGCTCTCGAGTCATTCGATAGCGTGGTGTCATCATTTGAATTAAAAGTATCGTCTTTATGTTGCAAACCCAGCCCCGCGGTAAGGCTGGGGCGATTTGCACTTTTCGCCAGGGGCAAATCCAGGCGTGCGGCCTCGTAACGGGATATGGCCGTCATGTAAATGGCATCGTATAGTCGTGCCTGCTCGTAAGCCTGTAACAAATCAAGTGCGTTCGCGTTGCTACTAATTAGGCCGGCCATCAACAAAGCCGGGGAAATACGAAATAGGTTCATAAGTGATTTATCGAATAGTGATACTGGTTAATAATGCGCGCTAGAATACAAAACTTGCCTTAACCGGAGCGGAACCCGCGGCGCTATTTTCTAAAGGCGTCAATATTTCGATGATCGACTCCTGCCTGATCTCATCACCTTCGCGCGTGTAACAGATCATTTCCATCGCGTAATCGCTGCCCAACAGCGCAACACAGCGCCCCTTATCAGCCAATTTTCCCAGGCAGGTATCCGGCAACTCGGCAATGCCTTCACGAAGCAGTATGGCGTCGTATTGAACGCCATCCGTAACGCCATGCAACTTTTCAACTTTCTGGAAACCCACATTGCTTCTATCCGCTGCGGCACAATTTTTCCCCGCCCGGTCGAGTGCTGACTGCGACGTATCCTGACTCACTACCGTACTAGCCAATCCTGCACAAACAGCAGCGGTGTATCCCGACCCCGCACCTACAAGCAGGACGTGATCACCCGGCTGAATACTCAGCGCCTGTACCAGTCGCCCAACCACCTTGGGCTCGAGCATGCGGGTAGATTCATCCAGCTGGATCGGGCAATCCACATAGCTTAGTGATTGCTGCGCCTGTGGTACAAACATAGAACGATCAAGCGCCGAAATCGCTTTGAGCAAAACCGGTGACTGCACATTCCAGGGCCGAATCTGTTGTTCAACCATATTAAAACGGGCAATATTTGTCATAACGCTGATTCAGGTTTTTAATTAGTGCTAGTCTACCATGACAGGCGCTTAACCCTGTTCCAAAATCTTCGGCCAAATCCCGGAATACAAATTCAGAAGAGCATAATTTTTCGAGATGCAAGGCAATTAATCCCCCAGAACGATACCTTCGCGACGCGGATCAGCCCCTCCGATTAGCCCGTCTTTTCGGATGATGATACCTTGCAGCCCGCTATTGAGATCACGTAGTTCAATTGACTGGCCGCGCGCTTCGAGCTCGTTTTTCAGGCCGGCAACCTGAGTCGATAATTCCAGATCCGTGGCGCCGTTCCGGTTGGAGAAATGCCCCAGGTTAATCGCCTCCTGAATATCCATATCCCAGTCCAGCACCGCAATAATGGTTTTCGCCACGTAGTTAATAATGCGGCTGCCGCCTGGTGACCCGATGACCAGCACCGGCTGTTGGTTTTCATCAAATACGATGCTCGGCGCCATGGAACTGCGTGGCCGCTTACCCCCTTCGATACGATTGGCGACGGCTTGCCCGTTGATCTCGGGTACAAACGAAAAATCGGTGAGTTCATTGTTAAGCAAAAACCCGCCCACCATTAATCGACTACCAAACCCGGTTTCTATGGTGGTTGTCATTGAAACAATATTACCTTTTTTATCAACGATACTGATATGGCTGGTTCCCGGCAGTTCAGCAGAATGATCTGCCGCGTAGCTAATACTTTCATCCCAGGGTGGTTGGCCCGGTTCTGCAGGGCCAGCTGTGTATTCAACATCAATGAGTTGAGAACGCTGATCCAGGTATTGCCTGTCCAGTAATCCGCTGGTCGGCATGGAAACAAAATCGCTATCGGCCATGTAGAGTGAGCGATCTGCAAACGCGAGTTTAGCCGCTTCGCTGATCACGTGAACCGAATCAGCGCCCACGCCCATTGCGGACAGGTCAAATCGTTCCAGTAAGCCCAGTATTTGCCCAACCGTAAGCGCGCCTGAACTGGGTGGGCCCATGCCACAGACCCGATAATCCCGATAAGCACTGCAGACAGGTTCACGCACCTTAACTTTGTAAGCCGCCAGATCACCAAGCACCATCAGGCCTGATTTTGCGCCATTTTTACCGACCGCATCAACAATTGATTGGGCCAATACACCTCGATATAAATAATCTGCACCCTCTCTGGAAACGTGTTCCAGGGTATTTGCAAATTCAGGGTTCTTCAGCAAATCACCCTCTGCCAGGGGCTCACCCCCGGGTGTAAAAAAGTAGTTACGCGCTGCAGCAAACTTCGCCAAACCTTTGTCCTTCGCACCGCTGATTGATTGTGACAGGCGCGCAGAAACCATAAAACCCTGTCGCGCCTGTTTGATTGTTGGCTCAATCAATTCCGACCAACTGCGTTGGCCGTGTTGTTTGTGCGCGATTTCCAGCAAACGTAATGTGCCCGGCACACCGACCGAGCGACCACCCGTGACCATCTTCCACCAATTTGACGGCTTTCCATCCTGATCCAGAAAATAATCGGGCATCGCGGCAGCCGGTGCCGTTTCGCGACCATCGTAGGTGATTAACTTCTTTTCTTGTGCATCCCAATATAATAAAAATGCCCCGCCGCCGAGACCGGATGATTGGGGCTCCACCAGGTTTAGCATCATTTGTACCGCGACCATCGCGTCTATGGCTGTCCCATTTCGCTTTAACACATCGTATCCAAGCTGTGCAGCCAGGGGGTTTGCTGCGCTGATCATGAATTGACTAGCTCGAACCGACTGCTTATCGCTCCAGCCCGTACCTGCTTCAGGCTGAATATCGAGTGCTAATACGTGAATGGGTAGCAAGGTAAGCAATAAGATAATTCGCAAGCAACGTGAAAAATTTACCGCGCTCGCGCGAGACGGCAAATAGGGTTTAGGCATCATTTAGTTTAAGTATCCCCACTTTTAATTTCGCTGTGTTCTACTAGAAATCAGAAGCATAAACCCATGACCCGGCAATATCAATCAACAATAATTGTCCGGTCGTTGCCAGGGCACCTATATACTTCGTGTACTATCCGCGATCATTATAAATCTGTTGGAACATTTAAACGATATGCCCAAAAAATACTACTTCCTTTGCGGGTTGCCGCGCGCGGGCAATACACTATTCGCGAGCCTGCTAAACCAGAACCCGGGTATCAGCGTAACCGCGAACAGCGTGGTGGGTGATATGATAGGCGGCCTTTCCTCACTTAGAAAAGCAGAATCCTTTAAATCGTTTCCTGATCAGGCGTCTTATGGAAACGTGATGGAGAATATTTTGCCAAATTACTACCAGGACTGGCCTGCCGACGTCATTATCGACCGCTCAGCCTGGGGCACACCCGACCGGCTCTTTTTTCTGGAGCATTACTTGAGCAACCCGATAAAAATTATCGTTCTGGTGCGGGACTTAAAAGAAATCCTGGCTTCGTTTGTGCGCTTTTCCTATACCAGCGAAAATAATTTCATTGCCAAACAAGCCAAAACACTGGAAGAACGTTGCGATTTTGTCATGATGAGTGGAGGGCAATTAAACCAATGGGTGGAGGCCGTTTACAACCTGACCAATACCCCCCGTTATCGCCAATACATCCATATCGTGGAGTATGATGATCTGGTAGACCGCCCCGAACAGGTGCTGGATGAAGTTTACAACTTTCTTGAGTTGCCCAAATACTCACATCAGTTTAACCAGCTAGCCCAGCTGAGCAACCAGGGCATACAATACGATGACGCTGTCTATGGCGGTGCACTACACCAAATCAAAACCGGGAAAATAGAGAAATCCGGATATGATCCGACGGAATATTTACCAAAAGATGTCGCGCGCCGATACAGGCTCGATCGTTTTTGGCGATACTAGGATTCTAAGAACTGCTTATTTACGCATTTATTGCGTGGGTTTTTCCATACGCCGCAATTCGCCTGTTAGCGCCCATAAGACCGGTAACGCCTTATCATGATCAATCGGGTTACCACTTTTCGTTGTCACCGTAATACGAGTTTTTGACTCATTACCGGCAATGGGCTCAAGACGAACGCCATACTTCCTGGTGGTCGACATCTTGTTCCAGAACCCCGATTTTTTGGGTGCTCTAATCTTAAAAAGGTTTTTCTCACGCACTCCTTCGTCCAGAGTGTAAGGCGAGGTTATAATAGCGCGCTCAACCAGACCCCAGGCGGCTTCGCCTCCCTCAGCAAGGATAATCTGTGCGGGCTCAGTCTGGATCAACTGCACCACCTGAACCGGCCCGTCACCCCCTCCACCACTATAAAATGTGGCCATCTCCCGGAGTAGTTTTACCAGCTGAAATTCATCACCCAGCTGTTCCTGCATTACAATGGTATCGTTATTATCATGCTGCTTAGATTCGACGACCTCTTTGGCCAGGCGTCGATGTTCCACGTGCACAGCCGTCGTTGAATCATCCAGAAGTTCCAACCAGAACGTATATTTATTGCTCAGTGTAGGCTTACCAAGAACATTACCAAAAATCTTGCGCATACTGGTAGTGGTCGTGGATTCCAGCGTTTGGTCTGCAACCCAGTCTGTCTCCAGGGTACCTTCGCGTTTATTTTGGGCGAATATAGGGAAATTCTTTCGCGTGACAAACTCTACCGTTTTCCCCCACGTATCTCCCGCATCCGCATCTACGCGCAGGTAACGCTGCAAACCACTGCCAACGATTTCAACCCCTTCTATTTGAGGCAGCACGGGTGTAGCACTGGCGGAGGACGCAACTTTCTTGAGCTCTTCTACCGTGGTATCGATCAAATCAGGCGGAAGCTCCAGCGCAGTCTGCGAACGGGAAGCTTGATACGAGGTTCCACGTTCCGGCGTTGCCGGGTCTGAGCTGCATGCCACCAGTAAAAATGCAGAAGCAATGAGCGAAAAGGTAATGATGGTAGGTTTCAAATTCACGGTAGCGTTTACTTGTAGGGTTTGAAAAAAAGCTGAACCAGCATTAAGAATGCCCATTCTCCGACAGTCTCAATCAAGGCACTTCATATTGCCAATCAGGCGATGAGTATAGCAAATTTGTGCATTGTGAGCATCTGAATGATTCTGTTTGGGAGTAGCATACATTTAGCGGAATACCACATCCAATGGTTGCTTTCCCGGGCATTGCAAGGCTGTTACAATGCACAATACGCCACGCAGCCGGACGTTATTTGTCATTCTTTGCAAATACGAAACCAAACGGAGCTTGCCATGACCTTACAAAAATATTTTTGCTTTCTTGTACTAACCATCCTTGCTGGCTGTCAGACGACACCTCTCGACTACGACAAAGCACGCAGCGTTCCCCCGCCCGGCACAATCGTAGAGTTGAACCAGAATCTGGAATTCTCACGTGGCGTCAGCCGGAGCTACATCCAATATGGCGAGGCACTGGGCTCTCACGGTAGATACAATAGCTATGAGCCCTGGTGCCAGTTTTACCTTTATGAACCACAGGCCGTGATGAAGGATCCGCGTACCATCGAAGCCGACCGGTTTACGGTTGTTAAATCCTATCAGAATATAAGCTATGTTTTAAACAGTCCGATAAAATTGGCATTTATTGGCGCTGGATTTGGCGATGGCGGTGAAGTGCGGCCTCTGGTGACCACCATGATTCTTCATTCCGAGAGGCAACCACAAGTTCGTGAATTACGCTGCTCGAAAACCGATAACCCCTACCATTCCAATTTCGTCTCGGTTAATCAAATAATTGAGGCGCTTGGCAACGTGGCCACTTTGCATCTACCACCCATAGAAAAATAACCTTATGTATATATTCAAACCTACCAAACAAGCAATGAACCACTGGATCATATCATTACTTTTAGGGCTGTCACTTACCGGCTGCGCAA
>JAUVBY010000115.1 GCA_030590945.1 Gammaproteobacteria bacterium
AAACAGGACAAATATGAGAACCAAGTGTACATTCTGCCCAAGCACCTTGATGAGGAAGTGGCTCGTTTGCACCTGGGCCGTATCGGCGCTAACCTGACCACACTGACCGATGAGCAGGCGAAATACATCAGTGTTGCAGTGGGCGGGCCGTACAAGCCGGAGCACTATCGGTACTAGGAGTCTGTCGGGTTTGGCTGTTTCAGGGCAAAATTCTCGAGATCGAGTAAAATGAGTTTATCATGTGAGGATAATGGTTGTTCCATTTGACGATCATGATAGGCTCAGTTTATCGATATTCGTGGATTTTGAACGAAACATGCTAAATCCGACAAACTCCTAGGTTGATGTGGTCGTAGTACATCGAAAGCCGGCTGATACAAGCCGGCTTTTTTATGGGAGAGGATGGTTACACAATACTTTCTCACGCTACACCGAATCTTTGCTAAACACCCTGAAATCGTGATAAATATCGTTAAATTGGCCGAGCCACGTACACTTCGTTTTCTGGTCTACCTTGCCACAGGGCTGTTTATCAGTGGCATTTTTGCGCCAATGATGACGATCTCACAATTGATTGTCATCAGCACTTCATTTTCGGTGTTCTCGGGCGTGGTCGAACTGTTCCGCAACGGGCAGTACCTTCTATTCTTGATTGTTAGCGGGTTTAGCATTGTGGTCCCAATGATGAAATTATGGGTGCTGTTCAGGCTGACATCAGCACACCCGATTTCGGGGCTCAAACTAAAGCGGATGCTTGCATTGATGCATGAATATGGGCGTTGGGCCATGCTAGACGTGCTGGTTGTCGCGGTACTGATTGTAACGGTAAAACTGGGTACAATAGCCAGCCTTGAAATTCATTACGGCTTATACCTTTTCGGCGCGGCGGTGTTGCTCATTATGTTGATCACGGGTCGTGTTATGCATTTTAGCGAACAGGGCGCTAATCAAACCGGGCATCAGTAGATAATTATCCGTATAATTACCAGCCACAATGAACCAGTCAACTCAACAGGATTTACGTCAAATTCTCGGTAAATTTTTAACTGGGGTTACGGTCGTTACCACGATTGACCAGCATGATGTGCCGGTTGGATTTACCGCCAATTCGTTTACCTCGGTGTCGCTGGATCCACCCCTGATACTGGTATGCCTGGCACAATCAGCTGGCCTGGCATCGGTGTTTCGGCGTGCCACTTCGTTTGCAATTAATATCCTTTCCGTCGATCAGGAGGTTATTTCAAACGGGTTTGCACGTAAAGATGCAGATCGATTTGCGCAGGTGGCTTGGCAGCAAAAAGTGACCGGCAGCCCGGTCATAGAGGGCTGCGCCGCGTGGCTGGATTGTGAAATGTACGAGAAAATAATTGCCGGGGATCACGTTATTCTGATCGGTAAAATTCTGGATGCTGAGAAAATGGCGCTGTACCCGCTTGGATATTATCAGGGGCGTTACTGCGCGATTGACTTACCGGAAGAAACGCTGAGCCTGCTTGAGCGCCGTAAGTCTGTGCATTCAACGACGGGTATTCTGGTTGATCATGATGATCAGCTACTGTTCATTGAACAGAGCGATGGCCGCTTTGATGTTCCGCGCGCTGAGCCCGGTGGCGAGGGCGACGAATCCCGTATCAATGCTGCCATGACCAAGCTCGGCATAGAAGTACATAACAAGGTTTTATTTTCCGTGGTTGAAGGCCGTCATCACCAGCGGATTTCTATTTATTACCGGTGTAACGTGGAGCCGGGTGAGCCGTTGCCGTCAACGGCAAAGTATTTCAAAATGGAGGCGCTACCAATCGATCAGCTTGCGCGTCCTGATCTTGCCCATGTTCTAAAGCGATACCTGGAAGAGAAAAATTCCGGTCAATTCGGTATTTATGTGGGGGATGAGCATCAGGGCCACATCGAACAAATAGCAGAACGAAAAATATAAGATATGCAAATCGTAAACGGACTTCATTTTAATAACATTCGCGGCGACATATTCGGAGGCCTGACAGCGGCAGTGGTGGCCTTACCCCTGGCGCTGGCTTTTGGCGTTTCCTCTGGTGCCGGGCCTATTGCCGGTTTGTACGGTGCCATATTCGTAGGCTTTTTTGCGGCGTTATTTGGTGGTACACCGGCCCAGGTTTCAGGCCCCACGGGGCCGATGACGGTGATCATGGCTGCCATTTTCACCGAATACACCTCGATGGATCCGGTGCAGGGGCCGATATTGGCCTTTACCGTGGTGATTATGGGGGGGCTGTTCCAGATTAGCTTTGGTCTGGCGCGTATTGGCCGCTATATCAACTATGTACCTTTGCCCGTCGTCTCAGGCTTTATGAGTGGTATCGGGGTCATCATCATCCTGCTTCAGCTTGGGCCGTTGCTGGGCCAGGCTTCATCGAGTGGACCGATGACGTCGCTCATTGCTCTGCCCGATGCCATCGCTAATCTGAATGTAACTGCCTTCATTCTGGGCGTGGTGAGTATTGCGGTTGTATACCTGACGCCGGTGAAGCTAGGTAAATTCATCCCTTCACCGCTACTTGCCCTGCTGATAGGGACGGGATTGTGGTTTGCCCTGCCCGATAAGGGGGTGACGGTGCTGGGCGATATCCCCACCGGCCTGCCCGACTTCATGCTACCGGCTATTTCGCTGGAATTACTGCCGGGCATGATTAAATCAGCCCTAATCCTGGCACTGTTGGGCACCATCGATTCATTGCTCACTTCCTTGGTGGCCGATAATATTACCCGCAGCCATCACGAATCTGACCGCGAACTGATCGGTCAGGGCATTGGTAATATGATCGCGGGTTTTTTCGGTGGGCTTCCCGGTGCGGGAGCGACTATGCGCACGGTGGTCAATGTACGTGCGGGCGGGCTTACTCCCATTTCCGGTGCTCTGCACGCGCTGGTATTACTGGCTATTGTGCTCGGTATGGGCCCCATCGCCAGTAATATTCCACACGTGGTGCTGGCCGGCATCCTGATCAAGGTGGGAACGGATATTATCGACTGGGACTATCTGAAACGCGTGCATCGTTCGCCGAAGCCGGGTGTGGTCATCATGTTCACCGTGTTGATCATCACGGTGTTTGTGGATCTGATCATGGCGGTTGGAATCGGCATGACGATGGCAGCCATGCTGCATTTAAAGCGTCATTCAGATTTGCAATTGTCAAAAATCAATGTCCGTCGTCGTGCGGATGAAGAGACGCCTGTTTCTGACGAAGAGGCCTCGATTCTTAATGATTCAGACGGGCGTATTTTATTGTTCCATATCGGTGGCCCCCTGAGTTTTGGCTCAGCCAAGGAGATGGTTAAAATGCTGGCCTATCAGCAGGAATACCGGATCCTGGTGCTGGATATGAGTGATGTGCCCTCTCTGGATTACACCTCATCACGCGCAATCAAGGATATGGTCAATAATACGTTGGACGCTGACCGCGACGTCGTCATTGCCCTGCCGCCGGGCGAGCCTTGCGCTCTACTGGATAGAGAGCAAATTCTCGATGCGCTTCCCATGCGCTATCGACATATAGGCCGCCTGTCAGCGCTGCGTTATGCAAAACAGCTGCTGCCAAGCTAAGGCTTAAGCATGGAGCATCGCAATTAGTTAGTTCGCTGTTCTTTGGGTTTCATTGGGCGTGTTCACCTGGATGGCGGTATATATGCCAATTATGGCCTCGAAACTCAACTTGTTTTTCCAAAGTTGTGCCAATGGCAAGTGCTAGTCTGATTGAGGCCATATTTTCAGAATGAATAAAACTAATGAGTGATTTATCTGTAAAAACCGTTCGCGCGACTGTCTGAACAGCACGGGAGGCTTCACTGGCATAACCGCTGCCCCAGTGCTGACGCGATAATGCCCATTTTATTTCAAGTTCCGGCCAATCATTAGGATACCAAAATCCAGCGGTGCCAATGACTTTTCCAGTAGCTTTCTCTTCCAGGGCGTAAGGCCCATATCCTCGCAGGTGCCAATGGCCAATCATACTGGCCATCGCACGCCAGCTTTCACCCCTTGTCAGGGCGCGACCAAAAGTAAATTTGGTTGCTTCTTTATCCGAATAGTATTCATGAACATCTTCCCAGTCTTCATCGACAAATTGGCGAAGATGCAAACGATTTGTATTAATTATTTCTGGTACAACAAAGGCCATTTTCAATACTTATTTAATACGGAGCTACAATTGATTATGTCTGGCTTTAGCGCAAAGACAGATGATATCTGTAACGTTGTATTATTGCATTAATAGCGCCGGGAGAACGTGGGTGTTATTGCTGCGGCTGCACTGTGCTTGTGTACCCATAAAGCGCAAAAATCCTGTTACTGGATAAAAAGTGAGGTATCTTCAGCAAATATGTCAAAATGGTTGACGTACCTCATACGTTTAAATTAGGATGTTTATTTTTCGGGGAATTGGATGGGCAGGCCGACAACAAAGGATCTAGCTAAAGTAGCGGGAGTGAGCCTGGCAACAATAGACCGTGTTCTGAACGCGCGGCCCGGTGTGCGTCAGGTAACCGTAGAACGGGTCAACAGGGCGATCAAGGAGATCAATTTTGTGCGCGACTTTTCGGCGGCAAACCTTGCGCGTAGCAAGGAATATGAATTGGTATTTCTACTGCCAGATCATGATGATGAGTTTATCGGCTTGATTCGTGAGGCGATTACTGAAGCAAACCAGTCGTTGGCTCATGAGCGCATTAATGTAACGGTTGTCCGGGGTCCGGCAAACGATCCGCATCGCCTTGCAGAAGAAATAGACACCCTGTCGGCACTGGGTGTTGACGGTGTGGCAATAATGGCCCCTGAAACCCCGCAAGTACGCGATGCAATCTCTCGGCTGGATGCGCGCGGGATAGCGGTTGTGGCCTTTGTTGCTAATCAACCAAACGCCGAAAGCACCAGCTTCGTGGGTATTAATAACCAGGCTGCAGGCCGTACGGTTGGGCAGCTTATGGCAAGGTTTACCGGAGAGAAGCGCGGGATGGTGCTGGTTCAGACCGAAACTATACAGTCTCGGGATAGTCAGGAACGACGCCTGGGTTTTGATACGATCATGGCCAAATATGCTCAGCGTTTAAAGGTTTGCCCATCGTTGGAGGACTACGGGGACCCGGTACGCACGGCGCAAATATTTAAGGCGGCTCTACAAAGTGATCTTCCGGTTGTCGGTATTTATTTGATGAATCACGATATCCATGAGGCCATGCAAGCGATCGAAGCGTTTGGCCCATCCCAGGGTATCGTCGTTATTGCCCATGAATTGACGCCGCAGACTTGTGCCCGACTCGTTGATGGCTCTTTGGATGCGGTAATTACACAGGATGTGGGGCATTTGGTGCATAGTTCAATTCGGGTTCTAAAGGCTAAAATAACGAATACCAGTACCGTAGCTTCGCAGGAGCGAATCCGGATTGAGATAACGCTCCGAGAGAATATGCCAGAAGAAAAGCCGACTGTAGCTGAGAATATAGAGTAATCCCTTAATAGTTGCTATCAAGGGGCGGCATAACAAGAGCCTTGATCTGAAGATCATACGAAACGTATTTTTGTCCGAAATTTGATCAAGTGTGCAGATAAATTCAGGCTTGTTCTCAAATTGAAACAACACCCATCAGTCAATAACATTCGAGACAAGAACAGTCGGCCTTGACATGAGGTACGTACGTCATTTAGAATGAATGCCTAAACCTGTCGGCCTTGAGCCATTAACGTATCGATCTAGGAGGATACCAATTGAAAACTTCAAAATATTTAAAAGTAACGGCTTTGACAGCTGTATTAGCAGTGGGCGCGCCCACTGCCGCTTCGGCTGAAGCACTTACATTGTGCTGGGCAGCGTGGGACCCTGCGAATGCACTAGTTGAGCTGAGTAAAGACTTCGAGCAACAATCTGGCATTGAAATGGGGTTCGAATTTGTTCCCTGGCCTAATTTCGCGGATCGAATGCTCAATGAGTTGAATTCGGGTGGCAAGCTGTGCGATCTGTTGATCGGTGACAGCCAATGGATCGGCGGCGCAGCTGAAAATGGCAATTACGTCAAGCTCAACGATTTCTTCGAGGCTGAAGGCATCACCATGGATGACTTTATTCCCGCTACCGTAACGGGCTACGCAGAATGGCCTAAAAATACACCCAACTACTGGGCGCTCCCCGCTTATGCTGACGTAGTGGGCTGGACCTATCGCAAAGACTGGTTCTCACGTCCCGAGTTGCAGACTGAATTCAAAGGAAAATACGGATACGATTTGGGCGAGCCTGAAAGTCTGGCCCAGCTTAAAGATATAGCCGAATTTTTCCAGGGCCGTGATATTGACGGCAAGACCGTGTACGGTGCTGCGATCTACACTGAGCGCGGCTCAGAAGGCATCACCATGGGCGTCACCAATGCACTTTATAATTACGGCTTTGAATATCAGAACCCGGACAAGCCTTATGAGATCGAAGGCTTTGTGAACTCTGCCGGCGCGGTTGAAGGCCTGGAATTCTACAAGGAACTTTATGATGTTGGCGCACCTCCGGGCTCATCAAACTGGTATATGTCAGAAGATATTGACGCCTATAAATCAGGCCAGGTTGCGTTGCAAATGAACTTTGCTTTCATTTGGCCGGGTGTAAACGCTGACCCGAATGTGGGTGGCGATCGTACGGGTTATTTTGCCAACCCTCCGGGTCCAAAAGGACATTTCGCACAGCTTGGCGGACAAGGTATTTCAGTGGTGGCGAATACTGACAATATGGACGGCGCACTGGCGTATATCAAGTGGTTTGCCCAGCCTGAAATTCAGGCTCGTTGGACCGAAATGGGTGGCGCTTCTGCGATGCGTGCTGTGGTTGAGGCTCCGGGTTTCTCCGATGCACAGCCATACAACCAGGCTTTCCTCAACTCGATGGCCATTGTCAAAGATTTCTGGGCTGAGCCAGCCTATGCTTCGTTGTTGCTACCGATGCAAGATCGAGTACACAAGTATGTTATTGCCGGTCAGGGCACCGCGAAAGAAGCGCTGGATGGCTTAGTGGCTGATTGGACTGAAGTCTTCGAAGACGAAGGCCTTATAAAATAAGGTACTGACTGCGCTCCGGGGCTGACTCCGGAGCGCATCTCTTTGGGCTGCGTGTATCCACACGAGCCTACTATCAATAATTTCAGAGATAGATCATGTCCATGAAGAAGCCTGTCGATCGTATCGCGAAAGCGACCCCGCCGGCATTCGCCAATCGTGTGCGCGCGCTTTCAGATCGCGCTATCGCATGGCTCTTTGTCGGTCCGTCGATTGTGTTGCTGCTGGCAGTTAATATTTTCCCTTTAATCTGGACGATCAATCTCAGTTTTACCAATTTCAAGGCCAACCGCCTGCGTGATGCAGAATATATAGGCCTACGCAATTACGAGCGTATCCTGACCGATGTTGATACCTGGCAATCGATGCAGGCTACTGCACACTTTCTGTTCTGGACTATTTTTTTCCAGGTTCTGATCGGCTTTGCCTTAGCTTACCTGATCAACAAAAAATTCAAGGGTAATGATCTGTGGACGACAATCATCGTCCTTCCCATGATGTTGTCGCCTGCGGTGGTCGGCAACTTCTGGACTTTCCTTTATCAGCCACAAATCGGTTTATTCAATTACGTGATTGAGTTCTTCTCAGGGGTGGACGCATCCTCTTTCTCGATGATCGGCTCGGTCACGCTGGCGCCGTGGGCCATTGTCATTGTGGACACCTGGATGTGGACGCCCTTTGTGATGCTTATTTGTCTTGCCGGACTAAGGTCAATCCCGGATTCTATCTATGAAGCGGCAGAATGCGACCGCGCGAGCAAATGGCGGCAATTCTGGACGCTGACGGTGCCCATGGTATTGCCTTTCCTGATGTTGGCGGTGCTGTTCCGGGGTATTGAAAATTTCAAAATGTTTGATTTGGTGGTACAGCTTACCGGCGGCGGACCCGGGAACACCACACTGTTGACTTCGATCGACCTGAAACGTGAAGCGTTTGAGAAGTGGCGTACGGGTTATGCCTCGGCATATGCGGTCATATTATTTGTGACTGTCTTTGGTCTTGCTTCGATCTATGTCAAAGCGCTGAATAAGGTAAAAGAACGATGAGTGGATTTTCTGTTACTGAACCATCAAAAAGACAAAAGTGGTTTGCGGGTGTGCTGGTTATCACCTACGCAGTGGTGACCCTCATGCCGCTTCTATGGATTATTGCTACCGGCTTCAAATCGGCGCCGGATTCCATCTCTTATCCGCCTAAGGTGGTATTTGAACCGACGCTCGAAGGTTATGTGAACTTGTTCACTACCCGTACCAGAATTACGGAAAACATGCGAGAAACACTGAAAGAACCAACTACCTGGTACGAACAGATCGCACGTGACCGCGGCACGGTAATCGCCGGACCATCGCGCTATGGCCAGCGTTTTCTAAATTCGGTGATCATTGGTTTCGGCTCAACATTTCTATCAATATTTTTTGGAACATTGGCGGCTTATGCATTTTCGCGCTTTAAGGTGCCGATTAAGGATGATCTATTGTTTTTCATTTTATCCACCAGGATGATGCCCCCCATTGCGGTCGCGATACCTATCTTTCTGATGTTTAGACAGATTGGTCTAAATGACACGCAATTGGGAATGATATTGCTTTATACCGCGGTGAACCTGTCACTTTCGGTTTGGCTGTTAAAGGGATTTATTGATGAGATTCCGCTCGAATACGAAGAAGCAGCCCTTATTGATGGCTACTCTCGCTTCCAGGCATTTTATAAAGTCGTTCTACCACAGGCCGCCACAGGCATCGCCTCAACCGCGATATTCTGCCTGATATTTGCGTGGAATGAATATGCCTTTGCGGTATTGCTTACCTCGGGAACGGCTCAGACCGCACCCCCCTTTATTCCAACCATCATTGGCATTGGTGGACAGGATTGGCCCGCTGTAGCTGCGGGCGCCACGATCTTCCTGATCCCGGTGATGATTTTCACCATTCTGCTGCGCAAACACTTGCTGAGTGGGATCACATTCGGGGCGGTGCGCAAATGAACCATTTTTTCAAAGGCCTGCTACAGCTCCGCCGTGGTGCATGGGAGATGCTGGCCACCCTCCTGATCGCGCTGGGTGTTTTTATGTTAATGCAACCATTCTGGATGGTTGCCTTCACCTATTCATTTATCGTTACTCTGGTGGGCACGGTGATGTTCATCGTTGTCAGTCATTTCCCGGAGTAGATTGTGGCGCAAATAATTATAAAAAACCTG
>JAUVBY010000169.1 GCA_030590945.1 Gammaproteobacteria bacterium
GCAATGGTTCATGAGGGTGAAGTGCTGGTGTCCGGCGAGGTTTTGCTGCTCATCGAATCGGATGCGGTGGTACTGGAAAGGGCAGGTAAGCAGATTCGAGTGAGGATGTAGGCAGGGCAAATCAGGCTCTATAGTTCGTTGACAATGCGTCTTACGATGCCGGGCCCCTGGTAAATCAGGCTGGTGTACAGCTGTAAGGCAACAGCACCTGCATCCAGTTTTGCGCGCGCGCTGGCGGCATCTTCTATGCCACCCACGCCAATAATGGGAATTGCGCCCTGCAGACGTTTCGAAAACTGCGCTATACACCAGGTCGCTTGCTCGGCCACAGGTCGCCCGCTCAAACCGCCCGCTTCGTTTGCAAAGGGATGACCTTCGACTGCTGTTCTTGAAAGCGTGGTATTGGTCGCAATCAGGCCGTCTATTTTGTGCTTCTGCAGTAATTTACAGATCACATCGATTTGGCTCTCGTTGATATCGGGCGCAACTTTAAGCGCCATGGGTTTATAGGTATCATGCTGGTCACTCAGGGCGTCACGTGTTTGACTAAGCGCGCTGAGTAATGCGTCCAGTTGTTCATCATCCTGTAGATTGCGTAAATTTTTGGTGTTCGGTGAAGAAATATTAATGCAAATGTAGTCTGCGAACGGGTAGACAGTTCGCAGGCCGACAATATAGTCATCGATTGCGTTTTCGATGGGCGTATTGGCGTTCTTTCCAATATTTAACCCCTTGATATGATCGTTTCGGCTTTGTTGAATATTGGCCACAAACGTCTCCAGGCCAATGCTGTTAAAACCCATGCGGTTTATGATGGCCCGGTGTTCAGGAAGGCGAAACAGGCGTGGTCGGGTATTTCCAGGCTGGGCGCGGGGTGTGACGGTGCCATATTCAACAAAGGAAAACCCAAGCGCACTCAAGGCATCGCCTGCTACGCCCTGCTTATCCAGGCCGGCGGCCAGGCCCAGCGGATGGGCTAGTTTTAAGCCCATCAGTTCAACAGGTTTTGGTTTTATTCGATTCGCGTACACTGCACTTAAAGTCTTAAGAGCTAGTCCTGATCGGGAAGCGCGCCGCAAGCCGTTTATGGCCAGGTCGTGCATCTTTTCGGCATCCTGGCTGAACAATAAAGGGCGGATTAGCTTATACACGCCTTAAAACTGCTCGTCCTGTCTGAGGTAACGCCATTTACCGACGGGCAGATTTTCCAGTCGAACGTTGCCGACGCGTACCCGCATCAGGCGCGTAACCTGTAAATCGACCAGTTCACACATACGACGAATCTGCCGTTTTCGGCCTTCCATGAGCGTGAACTGAAGGTGGTGATCATCCATTTTTTTGATGCCGGCACGTTTCAGGCGTTTGCCATCCAGCGATAAACCTTCGCGCAGCAGGTTTAATGTGTCTTCACCCATATCTCCCTCGACCCAGATCAAGTATTCCTTATCTACTGTAGAGTCTGCACCTATCAGTTTTCGTGCCACGCGACCATCCTGGGTCAGAACCAACAGACCCTGGGAGTCGATATCCAGCCGTCCTGCGGGGGCCATGCCTACCCAGGAAAGCATGGGATCTCCGGGGCCGGTATGGTTTTCGGGCTGGATCAACTCGGTCGCCGCCCGGTAACCATCTTCGGGCAGGTTCGATACATAGCCAATCGGCTTGTTGAGTAAAATAGTATGTCGTGCCGCCTGGGTTTTTTGCGCAGCCGGTTTTAACTCAATATCCTGATCAGGCGATATGCGCGTGCCTAGCACGTCAACCACCACACCATCGACCAGTACCAGTCCCTGCTCAATATAACGATCGGCTTCGCGTCGCGAACACAGCCCGCGCTGCGCCATTAGTTTAGACAGGCGAACCGGTTCACTCATTTAGTAGTTTTTCAGCGGCGGTGATGGCGTTGCCAATATAGCTTGCGGGGCTGAGTTCAAACAGTTCAGCTTTGGCTGCTTCCGGTATGTCCAGCGTTTCAATAAAGGTGCGCAAATTTTCCCGGTTTATGCCACCCCGGCCACGCGTTAATGCTTTAAGTTTTTCATAAGGCTCTTCGATACCGTAGCGGCGCATCACCGTCTGGATGGGTTCAGCGAGCACTTCCCAGGCTGCGTTCAGGTCTTCGGCGATACGTGTTTCATTGCAGCTTAGCTTGCTCATGCCGCGTAATAGCGAGGCATGGGCGATCAGTGTATACCCTGCACCGACCCCCAGATTACGCATCACCGTAGAATCGGTTAAGTCACGCTGCCAGCGACTGATGGGTAGTTTTTCGGCCAGATGTCCCATCAGCGCGTTGGCCAGGCCAAGGTTGCCCTCGGCGTTTTCAAAGTCAATCGGGTTAACCTTGTGCGGCATGGTGCTTGAACCCACTTCGCCCGCGATAGTTTTTTGTTTGAAATAGCCTAGTGAGATATAGGCCCAGATATCGCGTGAAAAATCGATCAGGATGGTGTTGCAACGATTCATGGCATGACTGAACTCGGCAATGAAATCGTGAGGTTCGATCTGGGTGGTCATGCTCTGATATTCCAGCCCCAGATTTTCAACAAAATCTTGCGCAATGCGCGGCCAGTCCAGCTCAGGGTAGGCACTTAAATGAGCATTAAAGTTTCCCACTGCGCCGTTTATTTTCCCCAGCATGGGAGTGGTTGCGATGGCTTTTTTAGCACCATTGAGGCGGTGTATAACATTAGCCAGTTCCTTGCCAACCGTGGTCGGGCTGGCCGTCTGGCCGTGAGTTCGGGCCAGCATGGGAACCGCAATGCTATCCCGTGCCTGTTTTTTAAGCGCCTCAATCACCTCTGCCAGACCCGGTAAAATGACCTGATCGCGTGCTGCGCTCAGCATCAGGGCGTAGCTCAGGTTATTGATATCTTCGGAGGTGCAGGCAAAATGAATGAATTCGCTGTACGGTAAAACCTCGTTATCGTCAGCGACTGCCTGCTTGAGGTAATACTCCACGGCTTTTACATCGTGGTTGGTAGTGCGCTCGATTTCCTTTACTTTGGCGGCTTCAGTTTCATTAAAGTTCTCGACGATGCCGCGCAGTCGATTTTTGGTATCCGCACTGAATTCGGGCAGTTCAATAATGTCTGCCTGTTCGCTCAAATGGATTAACCATTCGATTTCGACGTGAATCCGGTAGTAGATCAGGCCATATTCGCTGAAATAAGGGCGCAAAGCAGCGGTTTTGCTGCCGTAACGACCGTCCAGGGGAGACAGGGCAGTGAGTTCTGAAAGGACAGGTGGCGTATTGGTTGTGGAGGGCATGCGGTGTTTAAATTAAGGTTAAAATATCGCGCGGATTTTAGCATAGTCATATCCCGCGAAATGACGTTCTGTTGCTAGTAGCGGCAACCGGGGCAGATAAGCCGAAGGCGCATCCGTCATCTGAGGCAGGATAGATGCACTTACGCTCAGATTTATTTCATGGCACCCTGCTTAAAGGCAGTTCAAATCAACAATTTCAACAATTATTTTGAGTGTAATATAAGCTTGAATCCAGAGAAATAGGCCCCAAAATATAGCGCACACTCTATTTGGATTATTTACATGGTGACCCCGGAAGATATTAAAGGCTGGATCGAAGCCGGCATGACCGATTGCAGCGTAAATTGCGAAGGCGACGGACATCATTTTGAAGCCGTTATCGTGAGCCCTGAATTTGAAGGTAAATCACGCATCCAGCAGCATCAGTTGGTATATGGTGTGCTGGGCGATAAAATGGAAGCAGCCATCCACGCGCTGTCAATGAAAACCCTGACGCCTGATGAAGCGGGCGCCTAACTATACTTAGATACTACTATGAACATTCAGGAACAACTTAAAGAGATCGTTGAAGCCAACGACGTCGTCTTATTCATGAAAGGCTCACCGGATTTCCCGCAGTGCGGCTTTTCAGGCCTGGCAACCCAGATTCTGCAGCAAAGCGAAGTTCGATTCGCTTCAGTTGACGTACTGGCCGACAACGCAGTGCGCGAAGGCATCAAGCAGTATTCAAACTGGCCAACTATTCCACAGTTGTATATCAAAGGCGAATTCATTGGCGGTTCTGACATCATCAAGGAAATGTTTGAAAATGGCGAACTTAAAACCAAGCTGGAAGGGGTTGTTGCGGCCTAATCTGAAGGATACCGTTATTCTATCGTTGCAATAGAACAAAGAAACCTCCCCCTTAGCAAAAGGGGGGCTGAGGGGGATTTTAAAGGTGAGATAATCTATTGATATTTCAGTATTGTCTGATACGCTCAAATCTCCCCCAACCCCTCTTTGCTAAAGAGGGGTAAACTTAATGCCCGATTCAACAAAACTGGTCTCGATATGCCTGATTATAGAGTCCCGAATCCGGAAATAAAACATCGCCCCGTGCGCAGCTTTGTGCGCCGGGAGGGACGGGCCACGGCGGCACAAAAGCAGGCTATGGAAACCCTTTGGCCAATATATGGATTTGAACCCGCATCGGGTGCAGATGCCGGGCTGGATTTCCAGGATTTATTTGGGCGGGACGCACCACTCGTACTTGAAATTGGTTACGGCGATGGCGAGGCGCTGGTTGATTCTGCTGCGCAGGAACCCGGAATAAATTTCATTGGTGCCGAGGTTTATACGCCCGGTATCGGGCATTGTATGATACGCACAGAGCAACAGGCCTTGACCAACGTGCGATTGTGTCAGTTGGATGCAATAGAGTTGCTCAAGCAGAACATTCCCGATGGAGCCCTCAGTGAGATCAGGCTTTTTTTCCCGGACCCCTGGCCCAAGAAAAAACACCACAAGCGGCGTATTGTAAACGAACCGTTCACGCGCCTAATTAGCCGCAAATTAAAAGCCGGCGGGTGCATTCATTTCGCCACCGACTGGGCACCCTATGCCGAATGGGCCATGGACGTGTTCGAAGCTTGCCCGACGCTGGAGAATGTGGCTGGAACACGGCAATATACCCCCAAACCAGCATCGCGTACCTTAACTAAATTTGAGCGTCGTGGTCAGCGCCTGGGGCAGGCTTCACAGGATTTGATTTACCGGACGATTCCATGACGGGACCACCCGCATCTCTAATCAGCTAAACTCCCCTCTTTGTAAAAGAGGGGTTGGGGGAGATTTAAAGCGATAAAACGGGGATGAATGATAAGGGCGCCATGACTATTTCAAATCCCTCTCAGTCTCCC
>JAUVBY010000182.1 GCA_030590945.1 Gammaproteobacteria bacterium
GAAATTCGCCTTCGCGGGGATGACGAAATTCGCCTTCGCGGGGATGACGAAATTCGCCTTCGCGGGGATGACGAAATTCGCCTTCGCGGGGATGACGAAATTCGCCTGTTGGGGATGTCACTCCGTCAGTACAACCACGTAGAATGCTTATAAAGCAGTTTACTCAAGCACTACCCAGGATCGCCCTGGAAGCCCTGTCTCTAAATCACATTAGTTTCGGGTAAGACTCTTCCTTGGCGTGTTTCTCAAACTTGCCGATAATCATGGACATTCTGGAACTGATTTTTTCAATCAGGTTCTGGTGGCCGGTATATTTCAACTGCAAAATACTGGCCGTATCTGATTGCGCCATTAGATAATCGTCACTGGTTTGAAGTTCATCTACCAATCCAAGCTCGTGGGCACGTTGCCCTAACCAGTGTTCGCCGGTCGCAACCTGTTCGATATCCATATCCGGACGCCGTGAGCTTACAAACTCCTTAAACTGGTCATGTACCTCTTCCAGTTCTTCCTGCATCTTTTGGCGTGCTTCGTCTGTATTTTCACCCAGCACCGTTAAGGTGCGTTTATATTTTCCAGCGGTTAATTGCTCGATATCCACATCGTTTTTCTTCAGTATACGGTGAATGTTAGGTATTTGTGCGATTACACCGATGGAGCCGATAATCGAGAAGGGCGCAGCAATGATTTTATCCGCAACGCAGGCCATCAAATAACCACCACTTGCCGCGACCCGGTCAACTGACACGGTTAGCGGAATCTTGTGATCCTTGATGCGTTGCAACTGGGATGCAGCGAGCCCGTAGGCATGCACCGCACCGCCGCCGCTTTCGAGGCGAATCAGTACTTCGTCGTTTTCGGTTGCCAGGGTTAACAGCGCTGTAATTTCTTCGCGCATGGTATCCACTGGAGACGCCTTTATGTCGCCGTCAAAATCCAGAACAAATAAGTGCTTTTTTTCCGCAACGTTCTGCTCTTCGATAGGCTGGCCTTGTTTAGCCCTCTTTTTGGCCTCTTTGGCCTGCTGTTTTGCTTCTGCTTTTCTCTTTTTCTTTTCCGCCTTTGCGGCTAGTTTTTGCGCGCCAGGATCGATCAAAGCCTGTTTTAGCGCACTGTTCATCGCTTCATATTTCTCGTTGATGTCGATGAGTTCCAGTGTTTCATCCTGCTTTCCAGCGTGTTGGCGCATGGTCAGGCCCACTATGCCGCTGACGGCCGCTAGAATGGCAATCACGATGGTGATGGCCTTTAGAAGAAAAAGGCCGTATTCGCTAATAAATTCCATGAATTGTGTCGAGTTAGTGTTTGTGGTGCCTTTTATATGGCTCTTTTCCCGGTTGCTTCAAGCGCTATTTATTTAATTTAGCCCAGGTATCGCGCAAGGTTACAATTCGGTTGAATACCGGGGTCCGGGCTGAATGCTCCACGCAGTCAGCTATAAAGTACCCCAGGCGCTCAAATTGCACGCGTTGCTCAATGCTCGCGCTGGCTAATGAAGGCTCGAGCTTGCATGCCGTGAGACGCTGCAAGGAATCAGGGTTCAAATGTTCCAGAAAGGATTCGTCCTTATTGGCCAGTGGATTTGGATGGTTGAATAAACGGTCGTATAAGCGGACTTCAGCCTGTATGGCGTGTTCAGCGCTTACCCAGTGCAGGGTGGCTTTCACCTTGCGCCCATCGGGTGAACGGCCGCCTTTGGTCTCGGGATCGTAGCGGCACAGTAATTCACAAACCTGGCCGTTTTCATCCAGTACAACTTCGTCACAGGTCAGATAGTAGGCATATCTCAGGCGTACTTCCCGACCGGGTGCAAGGCGAAAAAACATTTTATCCGGCTCCAGCATAAAATCATCCTGTTCAATATACAGGGTGCGACCGAAGGGAACTTCACGTGTGCCCATCTCCGGGTCTTTAGGATGATTTTGTGCGAGTAGTAATTCGCTCTGCTCCTGCGGATAATTGGTAATGGTTACTTTCAGGGGCTTGAGTACGGCCATGACGCGTGGTGCGCTGCTTTCAAGTTCTTCACGAATACAGGCTTCCAGTGACGATAGTTCGATCGTATTCTGTTTTTTGGTTACCCCGACACGATTGGCAAATTCACGAATTGAGGCAGCGCTATACCCACGTCGTTTGATGCCGGAAATGGTGGGCATGCGAGGGTCGTCCCAGCCGCTAACGTGATTTTCCGTGACCAGTTGTGTCAACAGGCGTTTGCTCATCACGGTGTAGTCCAGGTTCAACCGCGAAAATTCAATTTGCCTGGGGTGTGCTTTGATGCTGATATTGTCCAGAAACCAGTCATACAGGGGCCGGTGATCTTCAAACTCCAGGGTGCAAAGCGAGTGCGTGATCCCTTCGATGGCGTCTGAAATACAATGCGTATAATCGTACATCGGATAGATACACCAGGTATCACCGGTACGCTGATGCGGCGTGTGTTTGATGCGGTATATGACCGGATCACGCAAATTAATATTCGGTGATGCCATGTCAATTTTGGCGCGCAGTACGTGTGTGCCGTTCGCGTATTCAGCGTTTCGCATCGCCGTGAATAAGCTTAGGTTTTCTGCGATGCTGCGTTCCCGGTAGGGGCTGTCTACTCCCGCTTCGGTCAGGGTGCCGCGGTTTGTCCGCATGGTATCCGCATCCTGGCTATCGACATACGCGAGGTTTTTTTCTATTAATTCGATAGCGTAGGCATACAGCTGCTCAAAATAATCTGATGAATGAAACAAATTGTCCTGCCAGTCAAAACCTAACCAATGGATATCCTGTTTAATCGCATCAACATACGCCTGGTCTTCTTTCTCTGGATTGGTATCGTCGAAGCGCAGGTTGCAGGTGCCGGGAAACGTCCGGGCGATACCAAAATTGAGGCAAATCGATTTTGCGTGTCCGATGTGCAGGTGCCCGTTTGGTTCCGGCGGAAAACGCGTATGAATATGCTGATGTATCTCCTTGTTCAAATCATTTTGAATGATCTGATGTATAAAATTGACACGAGGTTTGGACTTGGCCATATAAAAGGTGGCGTGTGCTAAAAAAGGTTTGAATGGTTGTTGGCTCGCGGGGGCAAAGGGTGCCCTAAAGCCGCAAGTTTTGCCGGTATGCCGTCTTAGCGGGGAGCACCGGCCAATTTATCGCTCAGTTGCTGTACTGATGCCGTTTTTTTGGTTTTCATGCAGATGTTTCCATTGATGGTCGCGCCCGGTTCTATTTCCAGTACGGTTGCCTTGATCTCGCCGGAGACTTCTGCCGAACTGTGAATCACCACGTTGTCAGCTTCAATATCGCCTTCAATTTTACCGTGGCAATTGAGGGTGCGAACATTGAGGGAGCCACTAATTTTACCGTTTTTCTGAATGATTAGTTCAGCACCTTTGACCTGGCTTTCAAGCGTGCCTTCGACAATCAGTGTACCGACAAATTCAAGATTACCCTTGATAGAGGTGTCTTTAGCGATAATGCTGGTTTCCACCGAACTATTATTGGTGTTTTTCATTTTGCGCATGCGTGTGTTTTAAAATTACGGGCGCAAATTATACCATCGCAGGAGCTTATCACGTGCGTGTATTCTGCGTGATTCGCCCCAAAAAGGCGAATTGGATGATGGCGAGTACTGCAAATAAAGCAGCAGAAATTTCCAGTAATTCCTCGATCGCGGTCAATTTCCAGTGCGCTCCACTGGTCGAAATTGAACGATCAAAAATTTGCGAACACAGTAGCAGAAAAAACCAGAGCAGTAGTGCGATCGCCCAATTTTCACCTCTGGCTAAACTGCGAAATATTGATCGCGAATAGCGGACTAAAAAATAAATGAGTATGCCCGTCATGCTCAATAGAACAACAGCCGCCGTGAGTCGAATTTCTAATGGCACTTCAAGCAGGCTATAGGTATCCAGATTGGTCAGGCTTTCACCGCTGAATGCCTTGTGAAAATCAGCTTCACGCATCAGGTAGACCAGGTATACAAAGGCGAGCAACAGCCAGTGCAATGGGTTGCCCCGGTTGCCATCTATGACCAGAAACAGGCAAATTCCAAGGCCCAGGCTTATGAGCCCAAGGCCGATAAACGAGGCCGCCCCGGAATCGAGAAAGGCGTCTATTGAAAGTAGCCCGGGCGAGCTCAGCAGGATACCAAAGGCAATGAACAGCGTAAGCAGAACGGAGAGATTAAGTGAGTTAGATTTCATTTTCAGATAATTAAGGC
>JAUVBY010000152.1 GCA_030590945.1 Gammaproteobacteria bacterium
AAGTAGTTTTATCAGAAAGCAGGCTTAAAAGGACACCTTGGATTCAACTAAACTCCCCTCTCTGTAAGAGAGGTTGTCGCAAAAGCTCCCCTCTTTGATAAAGAGGGGTTGGGGGAGATTTAAAGCGGTAAAACGAGGTTGAATTATAAGGGCGCGATGAATATTTTAAGTCCCCCTCAGTCCTCTTTTGCTATATGAGGTTTCAAACCCACAAGCCGTTCAGTCTTTACGCTTACAAAACGGCGTATCATCAGGCACTTCCACTGCGCTGACGATGGCCTCGATAAAGGCATTAAATTCGTCCATGCTGATTTTCTCCAGCATGCGGTTCATTACATCCGGGTCGATCGTAGCGATGGTTTGCTGATCATCTTTTAGCTGAATGTAAATGCCGGCGGTGTTTATCTTGCTGTCGTCATCCAGCCTGCTTTGTAGCAATTGCTGGTCCTGCTCTGAAAGATCATCATAGGCCTCGTCAATTTCATCCCAGAGTTCGTCATCGATGTCTTCTGACGTAGTGATCAGGATAGCGTTCTGTACGGATTCAAATGATTGCTCAAATTCCAGCGATTTGCTTTTGAGCAGCCGCGAAAATTTTTCAGCAAATACTGTATTAAAGAACAGATATTCAAGCATGGTGGCATAATCGTTTTGGGCGATCACTTAGTGTATCGTTTATTGGCTAGAATTTTGATAAAATTAATCGATGGAATTACCTGAAATTGATGACTTTGAAGCACTATTATGCGCGGATACCCCCATGCTGGATGTGCGCGCGCCGGTTGAGTTTTCGCAGGGAGCATTTCCAAATAGCGTTAATGAGCCATTGCTCAATGATGCAGAGCGTAAGCAGGTGGGCACTTGCTATAAAAACGAAGGCCAGGATGCGGCGGTTAAGTTGGGAGCGCGCCTGGTTTCAGGAAATATTAAAACCGAGCGCGTAACGCGATGGAAGGACTTTCATTCTGAGCATCCAGACGGGGTGTTGTACTGTTTTCGTGGCGGGCTGCGTTCAAAAATTACCCAGCAATGGATTTTTGACGAAACGGGCGTACAGATACCGAGAGTCAAAGGCGGCTATAAGGCCCTGCGCCGATACCTGTTAGATCAGACTGAACACCTGGCGATGCAGATCTCGCCGTTGATTTTATCCGGGCGTACTGGTTCAGGAAAAACGCATTTGCTCAAAAGGCTGGAGTGCGCAATTGACCTTGAAGGTCTCGCCAATCATCGAGGGTCTTCGTTCGGGCGGCAGGTTAGCCCGCAACCCACACAAATTGATTTTGAGAATCGAGTCGCGGTTGAGTTATTGAAATTGAATCGGCGGGGTGTGGACCACATCGTACTGGAAGATGAAAGCCCGAATATTGGTTCGGTGCATATCCCGCATGCTTTGTACGAGCAAATGCGCCGCTCGCCCGGTGTGGTGCTTGAAGCATCCGTTGAGACACGGATTGATATTACGCTCAAAGAGTATGTGGTGGATATGCTGGACCAATACGTTGCGGCCCTGGGTAATGAGGAAGCAGGGTTTGCTGCCTTGAGCAATTATTTGCACGCCAGCCTGGCACGGGTCAAGAGACGTCTGGGCGGAAAGGGTTATGCTGAAATACTGAGCCTGATGGATGCTGCACTCTATGAACAGCGCCGTAGTGGCAAAGCTGATGTTCATCGAGAGTGGCTGGAACGCATGCTGACTCAATACTACGACCCGATGTATGATTACCAGCAGGAAAAACGCGGGCGACGTATCCATAAAACCGGAGAATTCGCGGATGTGCTTGCCTATCTTCAGCAATATCGATGTCGAGTTGAGGTCCAGCCGTGAGTAAAATTGATCCCGATGAAAAGCTGACGTTTTACTACAGAGGCGCGGCGCGCGCGCGCGCGGTGGACATTGTTATAGAAAGTATTCGGGAGCGCGGCCATGACCTGGTTGAAGTGTATGATGAGTTTTTAATTGACGTTTATTTGATGTTGGACAAGTCCAGGTCAAAGCATGTTGCGATAGACTGGGATAATACGATCAGCGCAGACCCGGATTACTTCAGGCAGTTGATTCTGAAACTACAGAAGGCGGGTTATTCGCCCTTTGTGTGTACGCTCAGGGCGCCGGATAAAGACAATATTACTGAAATGGTCGCCGTACTTGAAGAAGCAGAAATCCCGATTTATTTAACCGATGGTAAGCCGAAAAGAAAGTATTTAAAAAAGCTGGGGCTCAAGGTGCATCTGTGGATCGATGATTTTTACCCCGCCGTTTGTGGTGATGCCTGCAGGCTACTTAAAAGAAATAATATCGAATGACAAACCATCAGATCATAGAACATTTTGTCGCGGGTGATTATCCGCAAATTCATTGTGAGAAGTGTGAAAATACGTTTTTAACCAATGTTTATGAGTTTGACGAAACTCATGTATTGCTGGAAAAGCGATCGCTGGGGCTGGAGTTTTATTGCGGTGCGATTGGCCGGCAGGGATTGCAGAAAGTACCCGATATCCAGCGTATAGGTGTGCTTGACGAAGAGGACAATGTGGTTGCCGTTCCGGACAGGGAGGAAATCTATTCGGGTAGAGAAACCGAATTTCGTTTTATATACGTGATGGAAAAACTCCGGCATCTGAATGATGAGGATACGGAGTATTTCAATCACTGTGTAAAGGATATGGACTGGCAGGAAAAGGCAGACCATGACAGGATTATCGGGGGTATTACCAGGCGATATAACGCAACGCTTGCCCGGGATATTGCAAAATTGTATGAATATTATGAACAATATGAGTCGATTCTGGCCTGGGATTTACACGGCGATAACCTTATGGAGCGCGTGGATACCGGGGAAATCGTTATTCTTGACCCGTATACACAGAAAGTCTAAATCGCGTTCTAAGCCTATTCCTAATTATACTACTGTCCGGTTAAAGCGTCATTCCCGCGAAGGCGGGAATCCATAAGCCTGTTTCTGACGGTATTATGGATCCCCGCATACGCGAGGATGACAATAAAACGGGATTTAGGTTTTAAGTCTCTAAACATAAGTGTCTTCTGCAAACATTGTTGTACTGCCGTTTAACGTGATCCTACGAAAATTAAACCGGACAGTAGTATTAATTCCCAATAATTAAGTAAACTGTCCCCGGAATAGGCGATATTAAGCGTATTTTCAGGGAACTTTGTTTAAAATTAGCACTCTTAAGCTTAGAGTGCTAAAATCGCACTGTTTTACTCGGTTTATCCGGGTAGAGGCTTAATTTTGCTTTATCTAGAGGACACATGATATGACAACATACAAACCAACTAAACTACTGCCCGTGGCCATGGATCTTGGCACTGGGCAGGATGCATCAGCATATATGAATACCGTGAATAAAATGCCGGTATTGAATGCTGAACAGGAACGTGCCCTGGCGGTACGTTTTCGCGAAAATGAAGATATTGATGCTGCACGTGAACTGGTCATGGCGCACTTGCGCGATGTGGTTAAGGTTGCGCGTGGTTTTATGGGTTATGGCCTGCCGCTGACTGATCTGATTCAGGAAGGCAATATTGGCCTTATGAAGGCGGTCAAGCGTTATGATCCTGAGCACGGTGTGCGCCTGGTATCTTATGCGGTTCACTGGATCAAGGCGGAGATTTATGATTATGTGCTGAAGAACTGGCGCATTGTAAAAGTGGCGACCACCAAGGCGCAACGCAAACTATTCTTTAATCTGCGTAAATCCAAGAAAAAATTGGGCTGGCTGACGAATGAAGATGTGCATAATCTGTCCGAAAACCTGAATGTGGACGTGAAAACCGTGCGCGAGATGGAATCCCGTCTTAGTGGCAGTGATGTTTCTTTTGATATGCCAGCGGATACGGACGATGATAATTTCAGCGCTGCGCCCGAGCAGTATTTGACCAATGAAACCGCTGATCCTGCGTATATTGTTGCGCAGCAGGAATACACCAGCCAGCGTAATGCTTCATTGTCACTGGCTATCAAGGAGCTGGATCACCGCAGTCGCGATATCGTGACGCGACGCTGGTTGAGCGATGAAAAGCCAACCCTGCACGATCTGGCGGCCGAGTATGGCGTTTCAGCTGAGCGTATTCGTCAAATCGAAAAACGTGCTATGGAACGTATGAAGGACGTGATCGCCGCGTAAACTGGTTTTACATAAAGTGCTAAAAACCCGCCAATGGCGGGTTTTTTTTGTTACCTTACTCGCTCTATATTGCCTATTCCGGAATAGCTAGAATAAGAACATGCAAAAAATAATACGATCAGTTTTTCCCTCGATCATTCTGCTGACATTGTTGGCTTCCTGCTCGCAACCGGCAGACAATAAGATTGTTGTACTAGCCACTACGACCAGCACCGAAAATTCCGGTTTGCTGGAGTACTTGTTACCCAGGTTCCAGGCCGATACTGATCTGGAGGTGCGTGTCATTGCGGTTGGAACGGGCAAGGCGCTACGTATGGGTGAAGATGGTGATGTTGATCTGGTGATGGTGCACGCAAAACCGGCTGAAGAGGAGTTTATAAAGGCCGGGTTCGGGGTTGAACGTATTGAGTTGATGTACAACGATTTCGTGTTGGTCGGCCCTAAAAATGACCCGGCTGGTTTGAAAAAGCTAAGTGATATAAATGATGTAATGGCTTCACTGGCGAATGTAGATACCGGGTTTATGTCACGTGGTGATGATTCGGGCACGCATAAAAAAGAATTGCGCCTGTGGAGACAGGCCGGGGTCAACCCAAACTCAGGCAGCTATCGTGAATTGGGGCAGGGCATGGGTAAAACGCTGCAGGTTGCAAACGAATTACAGGCTTACACCATGATCGACCGGGGAACCTGGCTGGCTTATAATGATATCGTAGATCTGGACATACTGTTTGAAGGGGTTCCGCCTTTGTTTAACCAGTATTCTGTGATGCTGGTAAGTCCGGAACGCTATCCTGATCTCAATACGCAGGGGGCGCAGCAATTGGTCGACTGGCTGGTGAGTGAGAACGGGCAATTGCTGATCGGTGCCTACGAGGTTAAGGGCAAGGTACTGTTTAAGCCCAATGCGCAAAACAACGGATGAAATTCAGGGTTTAATGTGAGCTCTATCAGTCAGGTCACTATCGATGCGCTGGGGCTGGTATTTTCCGGCGACCCGGCGGTCTGGGAAATCATCGGCATATCATTCAAAACTACGGCGATTGCGCTGCTGATTGCAATCGTGCCCGCGCTGGCGATTGCCTTCGCGCTGGCACATTTAAATTTTCCGGGGCGTCGCCTGCTGGTGGCTATTTTTAATGCCTTGCTTTCAGTGCCTGCGGTTGTGGTCGGTTTGACGTTTTATCTATTATTATCCAGACAGGGCCCCTTTGGTGATTTGCACCTGTTGTTTTCACAGCCGGCTATGGTGATCGGGCAGATCGCCCTGTGTTTTCCAATTTTGGTTGCAATGCAACACAGCGCATTCCAGGCGGTGGAGCTACGCGCCTGGGAAACGGCCCGTACGCTTGGGCTTGGTCGTTTTGCATCCTTTGGTTTGATAATGCGCGAGGCTAAATTCGGGCTTTGGGGCGCGCTACTGGCCGCCTACGGGCGTATCATTGCGGAGGTGGGTGCTTCAATGATGCTGGGCGGGAACATACTCCACCATACGCGAAACATACCCACTGCGATTGCGCTGGAGACGCGCAAGGGTGATTTTGCGCAGGGTATCGCACTGGGTTTTGTATTGTTGGCAATGGCTTTCACCCTTAATGCCTTGTTGCATTTTTTTCAGGGCAAGGGCCAGCAGGCATGACGATGATGAAATATAAACACATACGTCAGCGATTCGGAAAGCGTGAAATATTGCACGATGTTTCTATTGAATTGAAGCCGGGCCAGTTACTATTGTTATCGGGTGAAAATGGCGCCGGTAAATCTACCTTATTGCGTATCATGGCAGGCCTTCTAAAACCGGATGCGGGTGAGTTTAAGGATGATTCAGGGGTAGAACCGATTTCCCGGGGTCGAAAAAAACTGCTTGAGCAAGTAATGTATGTACATCAGACACCGTACTTGTTTGAGGGCAGCGTCAGAAAGAATTTACAGTTTGCTCAGCATAAAGAAGCAGCAGACAAGCGGGTGCAGCTGGATCAGGCTCTTGAATGGGTGGGGCTAACACACTTGAAAGATGCGAATGCCAAAACGCTTTCCGGTGGCGAACGCCAGCGCATCGCCCTGGCACGTGCATTGTTACGGCGCCCCCGGTATCTGCTTCTGGATGAGCCGACCGCGCATCTGGATGCGCAGTCAAATGCGCAGATCGCGCGATTGCTGGGCGAACTCAAATCACGCACGGTTTCAATGCTGATCGCCAGCCATGAGCCCGGCCATCTGAATCGGCTGGTTGATGATGAATGCCGGCTCGATCAGGGCCAGCTGAGGCTGATATCATAGAAATGAGCAGCAAAGGGCCGTGGATATTTAGTATCGTCGTTGGGTGTGCCTATGCCTTTTTAACTTTACAGGACGGGTGAAATGATGGAAAAAGACATTACCGTAGTTATCCTGGCCGGAGGGCGGGGCAGGCGCAT
>JAUVBY010000079.1 GCA_030590945.1 Gammaproteobacteria bacterium
GCCTGATTTGCCCTGCCTACATCCTCACTCGAATCTGCTTACCTGCCCTTTCCAGTACCACCGCATCCGATTCGATGAGCAGCAAAACCTCGCCGGACACCAGCACTTCACCCTCATGAACCATTGCGCCATTAATCATCGCAAAGCGCGCAGTTGGATATTCAGAATAAGAAATCACTTCAATCTCATACGCCTGGCCGGCCGGTTGCGGCGGCAAATCCACTTTCGCCACGGACTCAGACTGTGATGAAACGGTTTCATTGGCGGGTTTCCCCGGAGCTTGTGCCGGCTCATTCAGCCTGCCCGGCTCAGCTTGTCCGGAAACAACTGTTTCCAGATAAGGCCGCAGGGCGTAGCCTAGCGCAAAGCATAAAATTAGCAGGCCCGCCAGAGCAAAACCACGAAGCACACGCCCTATTGGAGAATGCCCGGCCTGATTATATGTTCTAAGTTCGGGCACCTCAGACTGACGACGATCATGATCAGCTTTACCGAGTGCATCAAGGAGAAAAGACATAATTCAGGTAAGGTTATGAATACTTTAGAAGTGAAAATGAAATCAAAACTAACTGACTCCGCCTGTTGAACTAAATTAAACTTATAACAATCAACGATATAAGCAATCGATGATATTGTTAATGCTTGAATTATATAGAAAATCTTGACATACTCTTCGAATAAATCACATAACAACCCATACTAAAGTTCACCCTGGAGGCAAGTCGTTGAAAGCATTATACACCACGTTATTTTCCATACTACTCGTTCATGCTGCGGCATTTGCACAAAGCGATTCGAGCCAGATAAAGGTTCAAATTACGCCGTCCATGCCTACGATTGAAGTGAATCATCGAGGCACGCCTGTCACCGTAAAGCGTATTCAGGACATCGGTAACAAGTTGGTCGATGATTTCGCCAAAACCTCTCGTCCCTGTCCGCCGTTTTGCGTTCACCCAATGGAATCAGCACCGGGCGTGGCCACCATCGGCGAGCTGGATTTGCTGGACTTTCTGGGAAAAGATGTCGCTCAAGGCAGCGGCTTGCTAATCGACGCTCGCATGCCGAAATTTTATAACAGCGAAACCATTCCCGGTTCAATTAACATTCCATTTGTATTGTTCACCTCATCGGCAAGCCACATCCTGCCCCTGCTCGGCGCCTTGACTGACAGCAACGGAGACTGGGATTTCAGTGACGCTAAAGTCTTGTTGCTCTGGTGCAATGGCCCATGGTGTGATCAGTCACCGCGCGCGATTAAAGCCCTGGTGAAAGAAGGCTACCCGCCTGAGAAATTACGCTATTACCGTGGCGGCATGCAGCTATGGAAAATGTTTGGCCTGACCACCATTCAACCATTATCGAATGAAGTGGGTGGAAGCTAGACTTTTGTACAACCGGCACCAACCTATTTTGCAAAATTGATATGGCCTCGTCCTCTCGTAAGCTCATTTTCATAAACTTTTTACTGATATTGCTGATTGGCGGTATGTTCTGGTTTATGTTCACCGGTGGATCCACCGACTTTTTTAAACTATATTCGCTCGACAACACCCCACCGGCAGGAGTAAAACAAACCTCCTCCAGCAATTCAACGGTTTCGACCAGTGGCTTATCTGCTAAAGACAGGCAGGAAATTGAAACCTTACAAAATCAGCTTGAAGCCGAGAAACAACGTGCCGCTTCAAGCCGTGCACAATTACAGGCACGCGCACAAAACCCCGCAACACAGACCACCCAATCTAAGGCTCCAGCGGCGACCGGCGATTCTCTAGCTGGCCTGAAAGTTGAACAGCAGACACAACTCATTGCTCAAATGATTCAGGCCCAGCTCAAGGGTGCAGCAGCAGAGAATCAGCGCTTAAAACAAGTTCTGGCGCAGAAAGACCAGGAAATCGCGACCGTCAAAAAGAGGAATTCAGATTTTGCGAGGAAACTGGTCAAACTGGATAACAGCGCACAAGTACTGTTAGCCAAATTGGTCGCCGACGGAAATACTATCTCGAGCAGTGATCAGGATTATCTGGGCGCAATGCAAGACCTGCAAAACGACACTGTCAGTCCGGGCCGATCCATAAACCTGAGCGAAACAGATCTGATTAACCGGGTCGAAATCTCAGATAGCGACGATGCTGGCTCAATTTCGGCTGAATTGCGCACTGCCGTAGATGGCTTGATGGAAAAAAATAAGAAGCCGAAACCCGCAGGCAATTCTAAGCAGGCCGTGACAGCAAGTACCGGGCAAGCGACTAATATTGATAACCTGGTTAGCCAATTGATGTCCAATAAAGAAGAGAAAAAGAGCCAGGAGCAATTCCAGACCGATTCCCAATACCTCGACTCTTTGGACCCTATGGAAAAAGAACGACAGAACGAAACACGCTGGGTTACGGTACGACAAGGCGACACCCTGTTTGATATCGCACAACGTGTTTACAATAACGGGAATTTATACCGCAAGTTATTTGAGGCCAACCCGCAAGTCCTGACTAATCCCGATAGTATAAAAACCGGGCAACGTTTACGTGTCCCGCTTTAGCAAAAACACTGGCCTGGGCAACCGTTTTTCTCTATCCTCGCCCGTTCCATGCCAGTAAATTTTGACCAAATTCTGGTCGTCGCGATTTCCTCTCGCGCCTTATTTGATCTGGAAGAAGGTCATCAAATCTACGAACGTGACGGCATTGATGCCTATTGCGAATATCAAATTGAGCATGAAAATGACACCCTGAAACGCGGTGTTGCGTTTACGCTGGTACAAAAATTGCTTGCCTTGAATGAGAAAAATGAAGCAACAACCCTCGTAGAGGTCGTCCTGATTTCTCGAAACAGCGCGGACACAGGGCTGAGGGTTTTTAATTCTATTGCACACTACGGGCTAAATATCACGCGCGCGGCTTTTACCGGCGGGAACTCTCCCTGGAGTTATGCGCAATCTTTTAAAGCCGATCTATTTCTTTCCGCGGACCCCCAGGATGTCGCCAACGCGCTAGATGCAAATATGGCTGCTGCCACTATACTGCCGCATCACCCCAGAAAAAAAGGAAGCAAAATCGAAGAACTGCGTGTGGCATTTGATGGCGACGCCGTTATTTTTTCAGACCAGTCCGAACAGGTGTTTCAGGAAAAAGGTCTGGAAGAATTCACCCAACACGAACAATCAGCGGCAAACGATCCATTGCCCGGCGGCCCTTTTAAATCTTTTCTGGCTGCGCTGCACCATATACAGACAGCCTATGATCCCAGGCAATCGCCCATCCGAACCGCCCTGTTTACGGCACGCGCCGCGCCAACCCATGAGCGTGTCATTCGGACCCTACGCGCCTGGAATATCCGCATTGATGAAGCCGTTTTCCTGGGGGGTATGGATAAAGGCGAGTTTTTGAAGAATTTCCAGGCAGATATTTATTTTGATGATCAGCAGGGACATTGTGAGTCAACGCGGCAGCATGTGCCGACGGGGCATGTGCCACATGGGGTTTCTAATACAGGCAAGGGTTGATTGTCTTTTTTTGGGGACCAAACCCTATTTCAACATATCCAGTGCCTTACCCGCCGCCACAAACCCAAACGTTGCCGTCACATGCACCACCGACCCATACCCAGCACAATTTAAATCCGAGACAACCGCCTGGGCGGGTTCACAAGTATCACCCTGCGTTTCCAGACGCTTCTCATCTGAATAGACGGCGGGTATACAAAATCGACGTTTGAGGTTTCGGGGGTAATTATGAATCTGGCGCAGATGTTTGCGCGTTCTGGAGAGTAAACCATCATTTTCTGTGCGTGATAAATCGCCAATTGTAATTCGAAGCGGGTTAATACAGGCTCCTGCCGCGCCGACCGTAATCACGGCACACTTTTGCCGCTTGCACCAGGCGATGAGTGCAGCTTTTGTTTTAGCATGGTCAATGCAGTCGATTACCAGTGTTTGAGAACTGTTCCGTACATTAGTCAGTAAATCTTGCAGGTTATCAGCACTGATGAAATCCTCAATACAGTTGACCTTGCAATCGGAGTTGATCTCAATGATTCTATTTTTTAGCGCCTGAACCTTGGCCTGTCCCAGCGTGGAATCAAGCGCGGGCAACTGGCGATTGATATTCGATTCGGAGATATGATCCATATCGATCAGCGTTAGCTGACCGATACCACTGCGCGCAAGTGATTCTACCGCCCAGGAGCCGACGCCGCCGACACCGATCACCACTACATGGGATTGTTGAAAACGGGCTAAACCCTGCTCACCGTAGAGCCTGGTAATGCCTGAAAAACGACGCGTGATATCCTGCTTAATCCCAGCGTCCATCGCGCACTTCCACTACGCCTTTCTCTACCCGGACCTGCATCATTTCCAGCGGCTCATAAGCCGGAGGCGTTAGTACATCTCCGCTGCGCAAATCAAAAGTCGCACCATGATGCGGGCATTCCAGTATCCCGTTTTTCACGCAACCCGTCGCAATTTCGCTGCCGTCGTGCGGGCAGACGTCTTCAATCGCGATGTACTTGCCATCCAGATTATATACTGCAACCATGACGCCATCGGCATCAACAACTTTAACATCACCTTCCTTAAACTCCGCAACCGGAGCCACACTCGTCCAGTTCATGCTTTTCAGATCAGGCCGAGTTGAAGCCGCGCTTCCTCGCTAAGTTTGTCCTGAGTCCAGGGCGGATCCCATACCAGTTCGACCTTAGCGCTTTTAACGCCGGGCACTTTCCGGATCGATGATTCCACCATGCCCGGGAAGCTTTGCGCAACCGGGCATCCTGGTGTGGTGAGCGTCATATCGACTTCAGCATCGCCTTTTTCAATTTGCACTCTGTAGATTAAGCCGAGATCATAAATATTCACCGGAATCTCAGGATCATAAATTTCACGCAACGCATCAATCACGTTTGCTGCAAGCGTTGAATCATCAATCTCGATTTCTTGTGGAGATTCAGAGGCTTCAATCTCGATGGTTCTTTGCAACATGTCCTCTTCAAGGCTTACCTTTACACCCGGACTGCGTGCTTGCTGTTCGGCGTCGATGTTTACGTGTTTCATAGTATTTGTGCTATATATCTGAAAGGTGCATTTGCTCGGCAATACGCTTGATTAATTCTTCACGCAGACTGTCGATTTCAATTTCTTCTACTACCTGCGCGGCGAATGCATAGGTGAGTAATGTTCGGGCCAAATTCATATCGAGACCACGTGACTGCATATAAAATAACTGTTTTTTATCCAGCTCACCTACCGTTGCGCCGTGTGAACATTTCACGTCGTCGGCATAAATTTCTAGCTGCGGTTTGGTATCGATTTCTGAGTCGCGTGATAACAATAAATTTGGATTCTGTTGATCAGCAAGCGTCAGTTGTGCATCCTGTTCGACGACGATGCGCCCGTGGAATACGCCACGCGCACGATCATCCAGGATACCTTTGTATAACTCACGACTGGTACATTCGGGTGCGGCATGGCGAATCGTCGTATGATTATCCATGTGCTGACGGTGCCGACCATAAAACAGGCCCGTGCAATCTGCATGCGCGCCTTTACCATTCAGAGAAACGTTAAGCTCGTTCCTCACCAGCGTCCCGCCGAGTGTCATGGTTCGCGTGCTAAGATGGCTACCGGCAGCCTGTTGCACCCAGATGCCACCGATGTGCGTGGATTTTTCACCCTGTAACTGAATCAGGTTGTAATCAAGGCGACTATTTTCCGCCAACACGATTTCGGTTGCGCTATTGCTCAAACAAGTAGATTCATTGTCACTGAGCTGGCGCTCAATAATACTTGCGCGGGCGCCCGCCTCCAGAATAATCAGGTTGCGAGGCATACACAGCGTCTGTTCGCCACTACTGATAAAGACCAGTTCAACCGGCTTTTCCAGACGACAACCCGCATCGACTTTCAGCAATGCACCATCACGAAACAGGCCGTTATTCAATTCAGCAAACGCATTGGCTTTTTCAGGCATGGCGCTACGCAGTACCGACTGTAATGCATCGCCCTGCGCCAGCGCTTCACGCATCGACATCAGCGTCACGCCTTCAGGCAAATCGCCCGGTGTACTGGCTGCTTCGTCGAGCACGCCCTGTACAAATACCAGGCGATGCATTGCCTCATCGTCTACGGCCGGAATTAAATCCGCCGAGGCAACGTTAGATTGCAAAGAAAACTGCTTGTTCGCCAGAGCACGTAGACTGGTGTATTTCCAGTCTTCATCCCGTTGCGTTGGAATACCCAGCTCGTTAAACCGGTCCACGCCTTGTGTACGTGCAGCTTCCAACCAGGCGGTTTCGTTTAATTCCCCGCCGGGTTGATCTACAAATGTATCGATTAATTGTGTCATAGTGGTGATACTAAGCAGCGTCCTGATCTATCCAGCCATAGCCCTTCTCTTCGAGCTCAAACGCCAGAGACTTATCCCCTGATTTGATAATTTTCCCGTCCGACATTACGTGAATATAATCCGGCACGATATACTCCAGTAAACGCTGATAGTGCGTCACCATCAGCACCGAATGATCATCACGCTTTTGTGCATTAACGCCCCGGGCTACTACTTTCAGGGCATCGATATCCAGCCCCGAGTCAATTTCGTCGAGAATTGCCAGCGTAGGCTCAAGCATTGCCATTTGCAGTATCTCATTACGTTTTTTCTCACCCCCCGAAAAGCCGGCATTAACCGCTCGATGTAAAAATTCATCCTTCATTTCCATCAAGGCGACCTTCTCCTTAACCAGTTTGAGAAAATCCATGGCATCGAGTTCTTTCACTCCCTGCCCTTTTCGTACCGCATTCACTGACGCTTTCATGAAATACATATTCGAGACACCGGGAATTTCAACTGGATATTGAAAGCCCAGAAACAGACCTAAATGAGCACGTTCATCCGGCTCCAGATCCAGCAGATCCTTGCCCATGAACTGAACGCTGCCGTCAGTCACCTCATAGTCATCCCGACCGGTCAAAACCGCTGCCAGAGTACTCTTTCCAGAGCCATTCGGGCCCATGATTGCATGGATTTCTCCAGCACCAATTTCGAGGTTCACGCCCTTCAGAATGGGCTTATCATCAACACTGGCATGTAGATTTTCAATTTTTAACATAATAATTTATAGAGTAGTATTACTTCGTTACGGCTGGCTTAACCAACCGCACCTTCCAGGCTGATGCCCAGTAATTTTTGTGCTTCGACCGCGAATTCCATCGGTAATTCCTTGAACACTTCCTTGCAAAAGCCATTAACGATCATCGAAACCGCATCTTCCTCAGACAATCCGCGCTGGCGGCAATAAAACAGCTGGTCTTCGCCGATTTTCGAGGTGGTCGCTTCGTGTTCAACCTTTGCGCTGGGGTTTTTAATTTCCATATACGGAAAGGTATGCGCACCACAGCGATCGCCCAACAATAATGAATCACACTGTGAATAATTACGTGCACCTTCCGCACTTTTGGCTATATGTACCAGTCCGCGATACGCGTTCTGCCCCTTCCCTGCTGAAATCCCCTTGGAAATAATGGTGCTACTTGAACCCTTGCCCAAATGAATCATCTTGGTTCCGGTATCCGCCTGCTGGTAATTATTAGTCAGCGCAACCGAATAAAATTCACCTATACTGTTATCTCCCTGCAATACACAGCTGGGATACTTCCAGGTAATCGCGGACCCGGTTTCGACCTGGGTCCAGGAAATTTTGGAGTTGTCGCCTTTGCAAATGCCGCGCTTGGTGACAAAATTGTATATTCCGCCCACACCGTTCTCATCGCCGGGGTACCAGTTCTGTACCGTGGAATACTTGATCTCCGCATCTTTCATCGCAATCAGTTCGACTACGGCTGCATGCAACTGGTTTTCATCGCGTTGCGGCGCTGTGCAGCCTTCAAGATAACTCACGTAGGCACCTTCATCCGCGATAATCAAGGTACGCTCGAACTGGCCCGTATTCATGGCATTAATTCGAAAATACGTCGAAAGCTCCATCGGGCAACGCGTGTTTTTGGGAATATAAACGAACGAACCTTCGCTGAACACCGCAGCATTCAGGGCCGCAAAAAAATTGTCGCCGCTTGGCACCACCGTACTCAGGTATTTTCTGACCAGCTCAGGGTGCTCCTGCAAGGCTTCAGATAAGGGGCTAAAAATAACTCCAGCTTCCGCCAGCGTTTTCTTAAATGTCGTGGCCACGGAAACGCTGTCAAAAACCGCATCAACCGCTACCGTGACACCGGCCAGCATTTTTTGTTCATCCAGCGGAATACCCAGTTTTTCATAGGTTTCAAGTAATCTTGGATCAACCTCATCGAGGCTTTTCGGGCCATCTTCGGGGCGCTTGGGGGCGGAATAATACGAGATTGCCTGATAATCGATTGGTTCAATATCGAGCTTTGCCCAATCGGGTTCCGGCATCTGCTTCCAGCGTTCAAAGGCTTCCAGGCGGTGTTCCAGCAACCACTCCGGCTCATTTTTCTTCTGCGAAATAAATCGTACTACGTCTTCATCCAGACCGGGCGGCAAGGTATCCGATTCGATATCTGTACTAAAGCCCTCTTTATATTCACGCCCGATCAGGGTTTTGATTTCCTGGTTCTGTTCGCCCATTTTTTTATTCGTCGATTAAGTGTTTATATAGGGGATAGCCTAGTGCATGGGCACCGTGACTTTTTGACGATCGCCAGTCTGCCGCGGTTCGGTACGTCGTTGCTCGAGCGCTTGTTCACTTTCCCGCATTAACGCGCCCAGATAGATATTTGATAAAAAATCATCTAACTGATCCGTGAGTTGAACCCACAGGTGATGAGAAAGACAGCGCTCGCCCCCTTTACAATTTTCCAAACCATGACAATCGGTAAATTCCATGGGTTCGTCCACCGCACGAATGATTTGAGCAATGGATATCTCATCCGCGCTACGTGCCAAACGATAACCACCGCCCGGGCCTCGCATGCCTTTGACCAGATCCTGTTTGCGTAATTTTGCAAACAACTGTTCCAGATAAGACAATGAAATCTTCTGGTTTTCGGCGATGTTGCGCAGTGTGACGGAATCTTTATTGTGGTTAATCGCCAGATCCAGCATTGCTGTTACCGCATAGCGGCCTTTGGTCGTTAATCGCATAATTTTACCTGATGTATATAATACCTAGTATTTTAGTAGGTTATAAATTTTAAACCATCGCCCAGAATGGTTATATGGTGCATCCATCTTTATCTTTGCAAGCATAAAAAGGACGCTTTTACTCTTTTAGTTTAATTTGCAGCCAGCCGTCAACCACTTTTATATGCTCTAAGCCACCTGAGAGAGACTTCCAGAAACCCTCGGTCTGACCAAAATGCTGCACAAGATCGATATCCTTGATTCCACCCATCCAGTCATTCGGAACAGGCACACCCATTACACTGACCCCCTTTAGCACCACAATCGGCCGCTGCTCTACAAATTTTATCTCGAGCCCGGCCCGTGCCTTGAGCGTTTTGCCACCAAAGAACGGAAAATCCGGATCCATAGGAATGCGTAAGCGCGCACTGACCAGATCATCGGATAAATCGATCGCAAGCTTGTCGGCCAGATCTGTATTTTTAGCCAGAATAGCATTTAACTCACGCTCGCTTAAAGACAAAGTGCGGTCTGCGCCCTTCTCAGAATAGGGCACTGGCTGCAGCGTTTCGGTTTGCTCGTTTTGATTCGTTTCTGCCTTCGTCCGACTTGCGCTCTGCGAGCTCAAACCTTCAAACACAGAAAGTTTTTGATCCAGGGTCTGTTGCTCACCCGCCGATAGCTCGACCGGCTCAAAACGCCCGGGAAACAAATATACATTCAATACCCACACCGTAACGGCGACCGAAATTACCACGGTTAACAGCATCAAACCAAGTACAGACAGGCAGCCCATACGTTTTTTGGGCTGCTCCACATTGTTTACGCTGGGCGCTGAATCCATCTTGAACTAAAATTTGCTTAAAGAGCTACTATAAATGTGGTTTTATAAATAAATAACAAGGCCCCAATCTTCAGATAATAAAGCAGTTTACAACTACGTAGCACGTTGCCCTGCAAGGACGTCATGCCCGCAGAGGCCAATAGCCATACGGTCAGCTTTTACTTACTGAGATCTACCTGTCGTGGCAAGCTCGCTCAACTCTGGCATGGCAGCTTACACCTAAGCGTTCTGGGCCTGCTCCACTTTCTTCCGGACATAAGCCTGAACCGCATTCAGATCGTTTTCCAGCACATCAAAATGTTCCTTCGCATTCAGCACTTTCTCCAATCGGGCGGGATAAGGTACTTTCCTGCCAATCGCCGGCTCTATCGCATCTGCAAATTTTGCAGGGTCCGCGGTTCCCATACAGACCACTGGAATCGATGGATCCTTTGCACAAGCACGCGCAGCAGCTATTCCGATCACCGAATGCGGGTCAATAATTTCACCTGTCTCCTGATATACCCTGGCGATTTCCGCCCGGGTTTGCTCGTCATCCATCCGAAAGGCTGAAAACTGTCGCTTTACCTTGTCCAGCAAATTCGCATCAACGGAGAACGATCCCGTTTGCTTAAATTCATCCATCAGACGTGTAATCAGCGCCGCATCCCGCCCGCTAACCTCAAACAGATAGCGCTCAAAATTGGAGGATATCTGGATATCCATGCTCGGCGACAAGCTTGCTTCAACTGCTTTTTGTGACATGTTTCCATCGCTGAAAAATCGCGTCAGAATATCGTTCTGATTGGAACCGATAATAAATTGCTCAATGGGCAAACCCATCTGCTGTGCAACATAGGCCGCAAAGATATTGCCAAAATTACCCGTTGGTACCGACACATTAATCGGCCGGTCCGGCCCGCCAAGAGAAAGCGCCGCCCTGAAATAATAAACGACCTGCGCCGCGATCCGCGCCCAGTTGATTGAATTGACCGCGGATAGATTCATCTCATCACGAAACCCGGTATCGTTAAACATCGCTTTGACCAGGTTTTGACAATCATCAAAATGCCCTTTGATTGCAAGATTATGGATATTTTTATCTTCGACGTAGGTCATCTGCTTTCGCTGCACGCTGGACACCCGCCCGTCCGGGTGCAGCATAAATAGCTCCACACCTTTTATGCCGCGCACAGCCTCAATTGCGGCGGAACCGGTATCGCCGGATGTCGCGCCCACAATCGTACAATGCTCGCCACGCCTGGCCAGGAAATGCTCAAACAACTGCCCCAGGAACTGCAGTGCAAAATCTTTAAACGCCAGGGTTGGCCCCTGGAATAACTCCATAAAATACAGGTTTGTATCCAGCTGCTTGATTGGGGCAATCGCCGCGTGGCTAAAATTCGCATAAGCGCGCTTCGCCATCGCCTGCAAGGTTGGTTCGTCAATGCAATCCCCGATGAACGGACGCAATACGGTGACCACCAACTCGGGATACGATAGCCCGCGCATATTGCGAATCTCGGGCGCGCTAAACGTCGGCCAGCTTTCGGGTACATATAAACCCCCATCACGCGCCAGCCCAGCCAACGTGACTTCTTCAAAATTCAGGCTCGATGCCTGACCGCGTGTACTAATATATTTCACAATACTCTTGATGCTAAAAATTAGAGGCTTGATTATCGTTAAACCCGACTGAATCGCAAGCATAACCTGCAGGAAGTGAGACTTCATACACTAGAGGCACTCGCTTTTACACCCATAAAATTACATCCCAGCACGCCTTTACAGTAAATCTGTTGTGTATAAGTTACATATTATATTAGTTTAATCTAATATTATTAAACTGGCTTAATATTATATTGACTTAACAAGCCAATAAACCTATACTCCTGCAAAATTTATGGCTAAATGATGCCTTTTAACCATATCTTCCTGTCGTAATGCTGTGAAACTACGGGCCTGAAGAAAAACATTACTTCGGTTCTGGCCTGCAAAACACATGATCAGAATCTGATACGCATTCAAACTGAACTTAATATTTTTTTCATGCAAACACACACATTATCAAAGCACCTGAAAGCGCTAGCACTAAGTGTGTCCTTGCTGCTGGTCTCGGTTGGTCAACATACCGCAAATGCCGAAACCCTGCCCGAGCCGATTTCCGGCCAGGAACTGGGCTGCCTTGCAATGAACATCTACCATGAAGCACGCGGCGAGCCCGTCAAAGGTAAACTCGCGGTCGCTGCGGTAACCATGAATCGCGTAGATGCAAAATACTACCCCGATACCGTGTGCGAAGTCGTCTGGCAGCGAAAACAGTTTAGCTGGACCGGGTTAAAGCTTAAATACCATACCGTTAAAGACACCAAGGCCTGGACAGACGCGATTAAAATCGCGCAATTGTTCATCGATGGCGGCAACTGGCCGGGCGTAGGAAAAGCAACGCATTATCACACTACTGCTGTCTCTCCCAACTGGAAAGACGACGATCAACTCGTCGCCCAGGTAGGAAACCACCTGTTCTACACGCTGTAACAGCGCACAAATCAGGCTGCGTGGCTTCACCCATCCCGCCACTACCCGCAGTACAATATTCTATACCAGTTCTGGTATCCTTAAAGGTATGCCAGAGCAGTCCAACACCACCTCCCCGCTATTCGCGGCCATCCAGCTTAATTCCAGCGACGATCTAAACGCTAATCTGGAAGCGGCATACATTCATCTAGAACATGCCAGGCAAGCCGGCGCTGAATGTGCGGTTCTTCCTGAAACCTTCGCGTGGATGGGAGATGAACATACAGCCGAAAATATTGCGGAGCCCGAAGGCCAGGGTCCGGTACAACAATTCCTGTCAGAAACTGCAAAAGAACTAGGCCTGTGGATTATTGGTGGCAGCCATCGCCTCATCGTCCCCAACGACAGGAAGCAACGCGCCACAAACACCACACTGGTCTACAATCCACACGGTGATCTGGCCGCACGTTATGACAAAATCCACCTGTTTGATGCCGATGTAAATGATGGCACACCATATTTAGAATCTGCGTCCTTCAAGGCCGGTAAAACGCTCGTTGTGGTAGATATGGGATTTGCCCGTGTAGGGCTGAGCATTTGTTATGATATTCGCTTCCCGGAACTGTACCAGGCCCTTCGGAATAAAAGCGCCGACGCGATCGTGGTTCCCGCCGCGTTTACTATACCCACCGGCCAGGCACACTGGCAAATCCTGCTGCGCGCCCGAGCAATCGAAAACCAGGTATACATAATCGCGCCCGCGCAATGCGGCACTCATTCCAATGGCCGTAAAACCTGGGGCCACAGCCTGTGTATCAACCCATGGGGAGAAGTAATCAGCGAACTTACGAATCAGCCCGGCACGATTTATTGCCCAATTGATATCGATGCGATGAATACCATACGCAGGGAAATGCCCGTCGCCAATCACCATCGACCGGAGCTCATAAACAGCAACAAATAATTCGAAAATCCTGTCGATTGCTGATTGACA
>JAUVBY010000066.1 GCA_030590945.1 Gammaproteobacteria bacterium
AGCTTTTTCTGCTCTTTCACCACTTTATCCAGCACACCATTTACGTATTTGTAACCGTGATCTGAACAAAACAACTTGGCGATCTCAATCGCCTCATTGACTACTACGCCAGGTGGCACATCGATCTGAAATAATATTTCGTAGGTACCGATACGCAAAATTGATTTTTCAAGCGGATCAAGTCTCTCCACCGGGCGGTCGGCATGCGTGGCGATCACCCCGTCAATTTTCTCTATATTTTGCGGAACTTCCTTTATCATTTTCTCAAAGTATTCGCGATATCGTCCCTTGAGGCGCTCATCGTGTATGAAATTCGAATTGATATTCGATGCTTCCTGCCCCGTTATATCCCACTGGTAAAGGGCTTGCACCGCGTTTCGCCGTGCAAGATGTCTGCCGCTCGTAGCCATAATGTTATAGTTGCTGCAGCAGATTAATCATTTCAAGCGCGGTAATCGCCGCTTCCGCGCCTTTATTACCGGCTTTGGTGCCCGCGCGTTCAATAGCCTGTTCAATGGTATCGACGGTCAACACACCAAATATAACCGGGACCTTGTATTCCGTTGCCAGCCGTGATACTCCGCTTGCACATTCACCCGCGACAATATCAAAATGCGGCGTCGCACCCCGAATCACAGCGCCCAGCGTGATAATCGCATCGTATTTTTTACTATCCAGCATTACCTTCGCAGCCGTGGGTATCTCAAATGCGCCGGGACCCCAGACGCAATCAATACTATCGGCAGGAATACCATGGCGTACCAGAATATCCTCAGCACCTTTCAGCAGTGATTCGGTTATAAATTCGTTGAACCGCCCGGCAACAATGCCAAATCGGTAGTCGCCCGCGATCAGTGAACCGGTAATTTTATTCATCATAAACTCTCTGTATTTTTACTATTTTTCTTGCCAGGCTTTAAAACTATCCTGATCAGGTATGTAGGTTTCAATTTCCAGACCAAATCCTGAAATACCAAATGCTTTTTTCTCGCGCCCCAGCGCTACCAACTTGCTGACGCCCTGATCTGCTAATATCTGACCACCCGCACCCAGCATGCGCAACGCATTTTCAGGCGGAGCGTTCTGCTCAGGCCGCAACGGTGTCATGGACGCGCCCTTGGCCAATCGTTCAACCCGGCTGATCAGTTCATTCTTGCGCTCATTATACGCTAAAAGTACCAATACGCCCTGCCCCGCACTGGAAATCGCTTTTAGTGATTCATCAACACTCCAGATCGGTTTTCCATGCGAGGGAGCAATCATATCAAACAAACCGCGGTGTACGTGTACCCGGACAACGCTAGTATTTCCACTGGCATTATCACCATAGGAAAGGGCCATGTGAACGTCGCCTTCAACCTGGTCTTCGTATACGGTAGCATCAAATTCGCCATAATCCGTATCCATGACGCTACTGCTGACTCTAACGACCGTGGGATCAAACTTCATGCGGTAGTGAATCAAATCAGCGATGGTACCAATTTTTAAATTATGCTCGCGCGCAATGGGTATCAGATCAGGCAAACGGGCCATGCTGCCATCCGAATTTAATATCTCGCAAATCGCGCTGGAGGGTTCGTAACCGGCCAGCCTGGCCATATCGCAACCGGCCTCGGTGTGGCCTGCGCGCGTCATCACCCCGCCCTGGCGGGCAGTAATCGGGAAAATATGTCCTGGCGTGACGATATCCGCCTCATTCGCATTACGCTTTACCGCCGCCCGGATTGTGGTAGCTCGATCCTGAGCGGATATACCCGTAGTGACCCCTTCTGCGGCTTCTATTGATACTGTAAATGCGGTCGCGAAGCGCGCATTGTTGCGGCTGGACATCATCGACAAACCCAGTTGCTGGCTGCGTTCTTCTGTGATGGTCAGGCAAATTAGCCCACGACCATGCGTGGCCATGAAATTAATGTGATCATTGCTGATGCATTCCGCTGCAATCAGAAAATCACCTTCATTTTCACGGTCTTCATCATCCACCATGATTACCATTTTACCCTGTCGGTAATCTGCCAGGACGTCTTCTATCGGGTCAATTTTCATGGTTGATCACTAAAGTAATTTCTTTTGGTCGTAAGCTTGCATGCGATCCAGATACCGGGCGATCACATCGATCTCGATGTGTACCCGGCTATCAGCTTGCAGGCGTTTAAGCGATGTTACGCTCAGGGTATGTGGCACCAGCATGACTGCAAAGGTGGTACCGTCCTGTCGATCTTCAAGTAGCATATTGGTAGTAAGACTAACCCCGTCAATGCACACTGAGCCTTTTTGTGCAATATAGCGCCCCAGTTCCGCGGGCACCTGAAATACCATTTTTATCGCATCACCCGCATCTTCCCGTTCAAGCATGACACCAATACCATCAACATGACCGGTCACAATATGCCCACCCAGGGGTGTCTGCAGGGTCAGCGCTGTCTCAAGATTAAGTTCATCCCCGCTTCGCCAGTCTTCGATGCAGGTTTTTGATAAAGACTCCAAAGAAACGTCAAAACGAACACTTCCCTGCTCATATTTGACCACGGTCAGGCATACGCCATTTACCGCGATACTATCGCCCGGATTGATTGCCCGGTCAGCCAGTGCCTTGATATTCACATCCAGCCGACAGCCGGATTGATCAATGTCGATTTTCTCTATGTGGCCCAGGGCCTGAATAATACCGGTAAACATATCAGTTTAATTTCGAAGGGCTAAGTGTCAGCTTTAAATCGCGACCGATTTTACGTAAATCTCGATACTCAAACTCGATTTTTTTGTTCATTTCGAGTATTTCCGGTAAATTAAACATCGCCTGCGCACTGGAGCCCAAAATATCAGGTGATTGATAGACCACTAACTCATCAAGTAGACCTGATTTTATGAATTCTGCCGCCAGGGTTCCACCGGCTTCAACCAGCACATTGTTGATTTGCTGCTCGCCCAGGTAGTCTAATATTACGTTTAAATCCAACCGTCCGTTAAGCACAGGAAAGGCAATCACATTATCATCCGGTATATCGTGATTTTCATCGCTTGCCACTAATTGCCAGGTCTGTCCCGGGGCTTGCAAAATAGCCGCTGCCTCCGGCAGTCGCCTCCGACTGTCGAGCACCGCCCGGTACGGCTGGCGCCCGCTGATATGATAAGCCCCGGGAATGTCTCCGGAAGAAAGGCGTACCGTCATGCGCGGATCGTCAGCCAGTACGGTGTTAATCCCGGTCAAAATCACACAATTCTCAAGTCGCAAACGGTGTACATCCCTGCGCGAGGCATCCGAAGTAATCCAGGCACTTTCTCCGCTTTGCATGGCAATTCGCCCGTCGAGACTACTGGCCAGTTTTAGCGTCACAAACGGTCTCCCCGTTTTCATGCGCTTAATAAACCCTCTATTAAGCTGTTTCGCCTCTGCTTCGCATACGCCGCTTAGAACCGGTATTCCCTGTGTTTCAAGCTTTTTAATGCCCCGCCCCGACACCAGCGGGTTGGGGTCTGTCATCGCCACCACCACCCTTGACGGGCGCACTTTGATCAACGCATCCGCACAGGGTGGCGTTCTTCCGTGATGACTACAAGGCTCAAGCGTGACGAATATATCTGCTCCCTCTGCCAGGGCCCCGGCTTGCTCAAGCGCGTTTATTTCTGCGTGTGCTTCTCCAGCAACGTGATGGAAACCTTCTCCAACAATATTGTCATCTTTTACGATCACACAACCGACTCGAGGGTTGGGCTGGGTAGAATAACGCCCGCGTTCCGCCTGTTTCAGCGCGCGCGCCATGTAAAACGGATCTGATTTCATCCCCGTAAGTCTACTTAGTTAGAATGATCTTTTTTATGCGCACCTGAAATCAGCGACAGGCTGGTTTTGCTCTGTTCCGATGCATCATCGGGTAAAACTTCACGCAAACGCTGCACCAGATCGTTAAATTCATCCAGATCCTGAAATTTGCGGTACACGGACGCAAATCGCACATAAGCCACTTCATCCAGATCTCGCAACTCGGCCATTACGGCCTCACCAATATCGACGCTGTTTATTTCATCGTGGCCGGAGAACGAAAAACGCCGCAACAAACGCTGCAGCACATTTTCGACCTGTTCTGCATTAATCGGGCGTTTTTGTAAGGCAATAGAAAACCCGTCGCGCAGTTTGTTTTCATCAAATCGCTCGCGCGTACCATCGCTTTTCACAACTTGAGGCAGGTGTAACTCGATTCGTTCATACGTGGTGTACCGCTCATCACAATCCTGACAGGCGCGACGCCGGCGTACGGTCTCTCCCTCATCGCTTTCACGAGAATCGACGACGCGGGTATCTTCAGAATGGCAAAAAGGGCAGCGCATATCGGGTTTTAGAGTATCGCCTGACGTTTACGCTAACACTATACCACCGCTCGCGTCTCATCATCGTCATCATTTTTCTCTGACTCCAGCATGTCTTCGCGCTGTATACCGAGCATCAATACCGAAGGGCTAGCCACAAAAATGGAGGAATAGGTCCCCACAACCACGCCAATCATCAGCGCGATAGAAAAGCCGCGCAACGCTTCACCACCAAATATAAGCAAGGTGAGCACTACAAACAATGTCGTCAATGAGGTCAGTATGGTGCGAGGCAGGGTATCGTTGATCGCAGCATTAATGACATCAAATCGATCACCTTTGCGCATTTTCCGGAAATTTTCACGTATTCGGTCAAACACGACAATCGTATCGTTCAGAGAATAACCAATAACCGCCAGTACAGCCGCTAGCACCGATAATGAAAAATCAAACTGAAATACCGCAAAGGCACCCAGCGTAATAATGACGTCGTGTACCAGCGCTACGACTGAGCCAACCGAAAACTGCCACTTAAACCGAAAGGTTACGTAAATCAGAATGCCAATCAGGGCGTAAATCATGGCTAAACCGCCCTGGTTTGCCAACTCATCGCCCACTTGCGGCCCTACGAATTCAACGCGTCGCATTTGTACCTTGCAGGCTGCCGTTTTACCGTCACTCAGACACTGCTGTACCGTATCCTGGCCTTCGACATTGGTGGCCAACGATTCTCCGCTATCCGTGCGTAATGTACGCATAATCTCGCCGCTGATACCTGCAGCGTCTTCACGTTCTGATGCAGGTAAGCGAATCATTACGTCTTTTGCTGTGCCAAAATGCTGAACGATCGCGTCATTTATGCCCGCGTTGGTCAAAGCGCTACGTACTGTATCCACTCTAACGGCCTCGTTGTAACCGACTTCTACTAGCGTGCCGCCGGTAAAATCAATACCGAAATTGAGGCTGCGCGTAGCCAGCGCCACCACACTGATCAGCATTAGCACCACCGACAATATCAACGCTAATTTTCGCAATGCGAGAAAATCGATACTGGTTTTTTTACTTAGTAACTGCATGTGTTTGTTCCGGGCTAGATCGCGATTTTGTCAACTTTACGCCGACCATAAATTTGATAAATAATGCCACGACTTACTACAATCGCGGTAAACATGGATGTCAGAATGCCGATACTTAAGGTAACAGCAAAACCTTTAATCGGACCTGTACCGAAGGCGAACAATACCACTGCTGCAATCAGAGTAGTGATATTGGCATCCATAATGGTTGAAAAGGCACGCGCATAACCCTGGTCAATCGCTTTTTGTGCGGAAACCCCGTTGCGCAGCTCTTCTCGAATACGCTCGAAGATCAGCACGTTAGCATCAACCGCCATACCTACCGTCAGCACAATACCCGCCACCCCGGGCAAGGATAAAGTTGCCTGTAACATGGATAATACTGCCACCAGCAACACCAGATTCAACACCAGCGCCACATTGGCGACCAGGCCGAAAATACGATAATAAAACACCATAAACGCCAGCACCAACGCCAGGCCCACCATCACGGATTTAAAGCCCTGCGCGATGTTATCTTTACCCAGGCTCGGGCCAATCGTACGTTCTTCGATGATCTCAACCGGCGCCGCCAGAGCACCGGCGCGCAGCATCAGTGATAAATCTCGCGCTTCATTAATGCCATCGAGGCCGGAGATCTGAAATCGCTTTCCAAGCTGGTCACGAATCACCGGCGCGGTAATCACTTCCTGAATTTTACGCGTCAGTCGCAGGGGCTCGCCTTTATCGTTGAACATTACATTGCCATCTGCATCTTTGCGAGTCTCGGTAATGGTCTCCAGATACACCACCGCCATGCGGTTACCGATATTGTCGCCGGTCACACGTTGATTGGTTCGGGCACCTTTGGCGTCCAGCGTAATATTGACGATCGGACCACCATTTTCTGTATCGATACTGGCCTGCGCATCGACAATATTGTCACCCGAATAGATGAGCTCATCTTTGAGTAGAATTGAGCGACCGTCACGGTGCTTGTATAAACTGGACCCCGGAGGTGCAACCCCGCTTGAAATTGCGCTGCTGTTACGCTTTTCATCCACCATTCGCATTTCCAGGGTCGCAGCCCGCCCCAGAATCAGCTTGGCCCGTGCCGGGTCCTGCACGCCCGGCAACTGGATAACGATGCGATTATCGCCCTGCTGCTGCACGATGGGTTCTGCCACGCCCAGTTGATCGATACGATTACGCAGGGCAATCATATTTTGTTGAACGGCAAAGGTTTTAATATTCTCGACTTCGCCCGGAAGCAGCTCAACCAGAAACCGGTCCAGCTCACCTTGAACCGGCAATACATTGAACTCGTTTAGATTTTTTGCAATCGTGCGTCTGGCCAAATCAAGTTGCCCTGCCTGACGCAAAATGATTGCGATTTGCCCGGCATCGTTTATTTTCACACTTTTATATCGCACACCGGATTTTCGTAGCTGCGTTTTTATATCCAGCAAGCCACGTGCACGCGCCTTTTCCACTGCACTCTGGATATCTACCTCGAGTAAAAAATGCACTCCACCACGCAAATCCAGCCCCAGGTTCATCGGTGATAAGCCCAGATCTGTCAGCCACGAAGGCGCAGCAGGTAACAGAGTCAGGGCAATGGTATGGTCTTTGCCGAACGCCGAATTGAGCACTTCACGGGCTCGCAACTGGGTATCATTATCCACAAACTGGACATTGATACTATTATCTACATACCGTATTGCCAGAACACCGAGATCATTTTCCGACAGCGCTTTTTCAATATCGCCAGTCAGGCTGCGTTCAATGGTTAAACCTCGTGAACCACGCATCTGGATTCCGGGATCTTCTCCGTACAAGTTTGGGAAGGCGTAGAGAACACCCATCGCACACACGACGAGTATAAGAATATATTTCCAGAGCGGATAAGGAGTCATAAGATTAAAACGTAAAAGTCGGCGCCGATAAATACGTTAGCGCCGACTCAATTCAGATTGAAAAGCTATACAACAGATCGTAAGGCCTCTAGTTGCGCTGGTAGCGCGTCATTCGAAGGCCGACAATGTAAGCTTACGGATGTAAGTGATCTCAGGCCGACTTAAGCGTGCCTTTCGGGAGGACCTGGGCAACCGCTGAAGCCTGCATTTTGACCTCCATACCTTCACCCAGTGTTACTGATATATAGTTATCGCCTACTTTCGTCACCTTCCCCAGGAAACCTCCGTTGGTTAACACTTCATCACCTTTGCCAATATTAGTCACCATTTCACGATGCTCTTTGGTACGTTTTTGCTGTGGACGAATGAGCAAAAAGTAAAACACCACGAAAATCAAGATCATCGGCAACAAACTCATTAGTGTGCTACTGGATCCACCCGCCGACTGGGCGTAGGCATTTGAAATTAAAAAATCCATCGGATTAAAACCTTATTAATGTTAAAAATCATGAAAACCGCCCGCGCCAAACCGGCCGGGCAAAGCGCGCCAATTATGCCACAGGCAGGCATTGAAAAAATCAGATAATTCGAGCTTATCGGAGCTCTAATAAATTACCAGCTCAGGGCACCAGCGCCGGAAGGTTGAGTCCGGTAGTTTCTTCTAAGCCCATCATAATATTCATGTTTTGAATAGCCTGACCGGCCGCACCTTTGACTACATTATCTTCCACCGATAATACTAAGGCCTGATTAGCTTCTTTCAAGTGATACACGGCTATACGGCACATGTTGGTTCCGCGTACGCTGCGCGTATCCGGGTGAGAACCCGCTGGCATGACATCAACGAATGGTTCATCCGCGTAGGCCTTTTCAAAAATGGCTTGCAAGTCCACATCACTGCGTTTCAATTTGGCATAGAGCGTTGCATGAATGCCACGAATCATGGGCATTAGATGGGGTACAAACACCAGATTCAGGGGCTCGCCGGTCATTTCCTGCAGGCCCTGACGAATTTCAGGAAGATGACGATGGCCGGCCGCGGCATACGCCTTCACCGATTCGCTGATCTCACTATACAAAAGGCCGGTTGAGGCATTTCTGCCTGCACCGGACGCGCCCGATTTGCAATCGGCAATCAAAGAATCGGTTTCGATCAGGTCATTTTTCAACAAAGGCATGTAGCCCAGCTGCACAGCGGTGGGATAACAGCCGGGGTTAGCCACAAGCGTAGCGCCACGAATCTGTTCGCGATTAAATTCAGGCAAGCCGTAGACAGCCTGTGCTAACAGATGCGGGCAGGCATGCTCCATACCATACCATTTAGACCAGATTGCCTCATCATTAATACGAAAATCGGCCGAGAAATCGATTAACTTGATGCCTTTCTCATACAAACTCTCCGCGTACTTCATAGCAACGCCGTTTGGCGTGGCAGCAAAAACCACGTCACAATCGTCAAACAAAGTCGGCGCAGGTGTCTGGTAGGCCAGATCATAGTGACCGCGCAAACTCGGATATAAATCACTGACGAGTCGCCCGTCTTCACTGCGGGAGGTTATGCACACGACATTCGCAGCCGGATGAGCTGCGAGCAACCTGAGCAATTCAACACCGGTGTAACCCGTGCCACCGATAATACCAATATTGATTTTTTTCATTTCCGGGCCCAATGGGCATATCGTAAATTTGCGCTTAGTTTATCGCATTGTCTCTTGAGAATTAAGCACCCTGCCCCATAAACCAGTAAACCTCAGATAAAGACAGACCGATAGATAGATAGATAGATATGATCGTAAAACTAATCCGTGAAGGCCTGGGCCGTATTATTGTGCTTGGCGACTACCTCACTCGCCCTAAATCCATGCAACGCAATGAACAGGAACAGGCTGATATAGACAATGCCGTCAGCCGGATGTCAATCTATCAGTTTTATGCCTGCCCCTTTTGTATTAAAACGCGCCGCAGCATACGCCGGCTGAATCTACCGATGGAATACAGAAACGCGCAGGCGCCCGGACCGGTTCGAGATGAACTGCAGCAGCTGGGCGGGAAAATCAAAGTTCCCTGTCTGCGCATAGAAGATGAGAAAGAAGAACGATGGCTGTATGAATCCAATGATATCATTGCGTATCTGGACCGGCGCTTTGGTGTCGCTTAGCGGGAGTTGTCACGCAAAAACAATCCGTAACCCTATTTAGACAGAATACCGCAATATTTCTTGACATTCAGGCACAAAACCACGATATTCGCGCGCCTGTAATTATAGCACTAAATTTTAGAGGATTTACCTTGGCTAACTCACCCCAAACACGCAAAAGAGCGCGTCAAAGCGTTGTTCGAAATCAACGCAATCGCAGCTACCGATCATCTGTTCGTACCAGTATCAAGGCATTGCTCAAAGCAATCTCCGCTGGCGATAAAGATGGCGCACCTGTCGCTTATCGTAATGCCGCTGCAGTCATCGACAAAAGTGCCGGCAAAGGCCTGATGCATAAAAACACGGCGGCACGCTTAAAAAGCCGTTTGAACAAACGCGTCCAGGCAGTCGCTGCCTGAGTATGACTATCGTTTATCGGGCCGGCTAATCAGCCTGGCCTGATAATTGATCTCCCATTCCCGCACACGGATTGTGCTGTTAGCGCTACCGTTTCTATTCGCACCCACTACTGCCCGGTTAAAGCGTCATTCCCGCGAAGGCGGGAATCCATAAGCCTGTTTCTGACGGTATTATGGATCCCCGCATACGCGAGGATAACGATAAAACGGGATTTAGGTTTTAAGTCTCTAAACATAAGTGTCTTCTGCAAACATTGTTGTACTGCCGTTTAACGTGATCCTACGAAAATCAAACCGGACAGTAGTAATTCGCACCCAAATCTCGTCTTATGATGTTCACCATCTAAACAGGAACGGGCTGGAATAAAAGCGATCTGAACTCCCTGGAACAGGTCGGACAATGTACGGATACTTTGCGCTTATACACCCCATTTAATGAGCTATTTGTGCTTTTCAGATGCTTAAGCTGATCCATATCCGATGCCGCCATGCATTAGAGGTATCTAATATTTGAGAATTCAGCTACTTATTGCCGTTTCCCTATTCAAATTCTATTCATTTTGAGGTATCGTGGAGCCAATAACGTCAAACAGAACAGAAACCTCATGGCCCAAAACGAAAGTACTGCAAAAAGACAGTCATCAATTTCTTCCAAATTTAATCAGTCTTTACTGACTTTGTTCCTGGTACTGGTGCTGGCCCTAATTCCAATAATGTACTACCTGACTAAAACCCAGGTACTATCTCAGGCCAATAAAGAACTAACCTTACTGGTAGACATGGTCAAATCAGTTCGGAATGTCGTGCGCGAAGATACGCGCCCGCATTTCACCCCAAAAGGGGAATTTTTTCCGATAGTAGTCTCTTCAACCGTGATGGCCAAAACTGTCGCATCAAAATTTGCGCGGATTCGACCGGAATATTACATCAAGATTTTCTCGGATAACCCGCTCAATGCGGATGATTACCCGGACTCCCTGGAAACAGAATTGCTGGGTCGTTTTCGTCAAAATAAACGGTTAAAAACCATCGTTGAAACCGGCACGATTCGGGGACAAAATTATTTACTCTCCTCCGCGCCGGCGACGGTCAAAAAAGGCTGCCTGTTATGCCACGGTGACCCGGCGCGAGCCCCTCTGGCTATCTCTAAAAAGTATGGTACCGAGTCGGGATATGGCTGGACAGTCGGTAACGTGATCGGCGGAATTGCGGTTGGTGTGCCACTGGATAATATCAACGCCATCGCCGTAAAACGCACTCTGTTTGCTTTGCTGGCGCTTGCCGTGGTATTTGGCGTGCTATATATTTATATTAACACCATCGTGCGTCGCAGTATTATTACACCTATTACAGAAATTGCTGAAAAAGCTCAAAAAATCAGCCATGGCGACTTAGGTGATGCAATAGTAACGGATCGGGACGATGAAATTGGTGAGCTTGCCAACTCCTTTGAAATGATGCGGCGCAGTTTTATTTCGCTGGTCCGCAGAATAAAAGCGAACAATACCTGAATATTAGGTGCGATTTGACCTGGTCTATTCTATTTACAAAACACACATGAACGATTACGGGTACGCCCATAGTATGCCGGACCAATATTTACTTAACGATTCACCATGAAGGCAATACTGACGTACGTGCAACGGGTCATTGCATCTAAAAAAGACGGCACCATTTGCATATTTATCGATACTGGAGAAGTCGCAACCCTCACGGTTAAAAATCGCTCTATTGTCGCTGCTTCGCTTGAAGATTCCAGTGGCAAAGAGGCGCTGGAATCGATCAAGCTTGCTACTATAATACACATGGAATTCTGGATGGGTATCACGCAAAAAAGTGACATCCACAAAATGATCAAGCTGCAAGCAGAAACCAACGCCTTATCGCCCATTCCCGAAGATGAAATGCATCCTGAAGGAGCGCCACTGGTCGAAGATTTCGAACACAACGACTCCTCTACGCAAAATTCAGCACCTCAACAAGGTGCCAGAAAAACCAGGAAACAAAGAAACGAGCCTACGCATCTGACAGAAGATGATGTGGTTACCCTGACCGCTGCGTTAACCGAATATATCGGACCTGCTGCGGGTATTATATTTGAAGGAATCGTCGAACAGGCCAGAGACATGGATCATCTCATCGAGCTGCTTTCAGATGAGTTATTTACCGAGCAGGATCGTGAAAGTTTCAGCCAAAAAGCCTATTTCCTACTGGGAAACCGGCAAACGAATTAACATTAATACATGACCAGGTTATCCCGGTGGATCATTTCCGGGTCGTCCACATAACCTAGTATTTTTTCAATTTCCGAACTTGAGTGACCAATTATCTTACTTGCTTCCGTCGAAGTATAATTAATAATTCCACGCCCTATTTCTTCTCCTGATAGTGCACAGACCGAGACAATATCCCCGCGTACAAAATCTCCCTTCACCGCCTTAATACCAATCGGCAGTAAGCTTCGGCCCTGGGTTTTCAGTACTTTCTCAGCGCCCAGATCTACTACAAGCCTGCTGCTCAGATCCGCATGACCCGCTATCCATTGCTTGCGCGCCTTTATTTTTCCAGACCGGGGAAACAACCAGGTTCCGACATCCGACCCTGTTAAAACTGATTGTAAAATATTCTTTTCCCGGCCATTCACAATCACCGTAATCGTACCGGAACGCGCAGCTTTTCTCGCGGCAATAAGCTTGGTAACCATACCTCCTGTTCCCAGCACACCTCCATCACCTGCCATTTTTGAAAGTTCAGGATCACCCGCATCACCCAGGTGTATCCGTTCGGCATCAGCGTCATGACGCGGATCCGCTGTATACAAGCCATGCTGATCGGTCAGCAACACAAGTGCATCTGCCTCAATCAGGTTCGCCACCAGCGCACCGAGTGTGTCGTTATCAGCGCGGATTTCCTCTGTAACGATGGTGTCGTTTTCGTTCACAATGGGGACTGCGCCCATCTCCAGCAAGGTTTGTATAGTGCGCCGTGCATTGAGGTAACGCATACGATTCGCCAGATCTGCGTGGGTGAGCAACACCTGCGCGCACACCACATCGTGACGTTTAAACTCAAGCGCATAGGAATGCACCAGGCCCATTTGCCCCGCCGCAGCGGCGGCCTGGAGCTTATGCACCTGTTTGGGCCGATAACCAATATCAAGCAGACGCAAGCCTTCTGCGATCGAGCCTGAAGACACCAGCACGACCGAGATCCCCTGCTTACGTAAGGCAACAATCTGATCAGCCAGATGAGCGATAATGTTTTGATCCAGCCCCGCTTCCGGGTGAGTCAGCAGTGCACTGCCTATTTTGACTACCCAGATCTTTGATTCTTTGAGGACTGATTTATCGTGTTTCGCCATTGTTGAACTAATCTTGGACTTCTTCAGTGTCAAGTTCATCTTCGTCCTGTGCCTGCTCGGCTTCCATCCGGTCAAGCTCAATCAGACGCTGGCTGATGGCATTCATTACCACATCACAGCCCTGCCCGGAAATTGCGCTGATCACGTAAACCGGACCATCCCATTCCAGCGAATCTATGATTTCCTGCTTGAGCGTTTCCAACTGCTCATCCGGCAACATATCGGCCTTGTTAAGCAACAGCCAGCGTTCTTTATCACGCAGGTTTTGATCAAAGCGTTGCATTTCAACTTCGAGCTTTCTAATCGCCTTGACTGGAGCCTGTTCGGGATCATAAGGCGCAACATCAACCAGGTGCATAAGCAGCCGGGTTCGCTGCAGGTGTTTGAGAAAGTCGATCCCAAGACCGACGCCATCCGCCGCGCCTTCTATCAGGCCCGGGATATCAGCTATAACAAAGCCTGCTTTGCCAATATCCACGACACCAAGTTCAGGATATAAGGTCGTAAAGGGGTAATCGGCCACTTTTGGGTGCGCTGCCGACACCGTTCTCAGCAGCGTAGATTTACCGGCATTTGGAAAACCCAGTAAGCCAACATCGGCCAACACCTTCAGTTCGACGTGCAGGCGTCGAAACTCACCCTCTGAACCCGGCACAGTGCGTCGTGGCGCCTGGTTAATGCTGGATTTGAAATGAGTATTGCCCAGGCCACCATCGCCGCTTTTTGCCACCAGCAAAACTTCGTCAGCTTTCAGCACCTCACCGATGAACTCTTCCGTATCCTGATCGTAGACGAGGGTACCCAGTGGCACGCGAATGTATAAGTCCGAGCCAGCTTTGCCCGCGCATTTTCGTCCCTTACCACCTTCTCCATGCTGTGCACGGTAGTCGCGCGTATAGCGAAAATCTGCCAGCGTATTCAAGCCGCTATTTCCGATAAAAAACACATCACCGCCATCACCGCCATCACCGCCATCCGGCCCGCCACGAGGGATATACTTCTCGCGACGAAAACTCATACAGCCGTTTCCGCCTTTTCCTGCGGTCACACTGATCGTGGCTTCATCTACAAATTTCACTTTTCTACTCTGCTATGATTATTTATGGCTCAATGCACTAGCAACAGTGCAGCCCATTAGGTGAAAAACTTTAACACACAGAACACAGAGAACCCAGAAGAAACTATGCTTTGTTGTACTCTGTGCTTTTCTGTGTTCTCTGTGTTTAATTACACGCACTGCTGCAGGAGCCGGGTGCAAAACGTAAGACCGATTAAGCAAAAAAAAGCCCCGTCGATTAAGACCGGGGCTTTAGCTGTGATTGTATCTGCTGCTTTATGCGGCGTAAACACTCACAAACTGTCGATTCTTTGCGCCTTTGACTTCAAACTGTACCTTACCGTTAACCAGTGCAAACAATGTATCGTCTTTACCTCGCCCGACGTTTACGCCCGGGTGAACCCTGGTTCCGCGTTGACGAATCAGGATATTACCTGCTAATACCGCTTCGCCACCGTATTTTTTAACGCCAAGACGCTTGGATATCGAGTCGCGGCCGTTTCGGGTACTTCCGCCTGCTTTCTTATGTGCCATCTTATTATCTCCTGGTTTAAGAGGTTAATTTCTTCGCTTGAGCGACCCACTCTTCGCGCTCAATACGGCCTTTGAAGTTTAATTTCTCGTCAATTTCAGAAATTTGTTCAGCCGTAAAATCTGCGATCTGCTGGAATGTACTCACACCCGCATCGTTAAGTTTTTGCGCGATCACCGGGCCGATGCCGTTAATATCAGTCAACGTATCACCTTCGCTTTTAGCTGCTTTTGCGGTTTTCGCTTTTTTGGGTGCGGCTTTTTTCACTTCAGCCTCGACCTTAGCCT
>JAUVBY010000165.1 GCA_030590945.1 Gammaproteobacteria bacterium
GATAGTTATTATTGTAGTAGGCTAAAATAAAGAAGGCACTTCGTTTTGAAGTGCCTTCAATATTTGCTACGATTTAACGAGCAGGTGCTGCGTACAGAATGCCACCGGCATTCCACAGGGCGTTCAAGCCGCGTGCCAGGCCAAGGGGCGTATCCGGGCCTACGTTACGATCATAGCTTTCTGCGTAGTTACCCACTTGCTTGACAATTTGATGGCAATAGTCATTGGGAATACCCATGAGATCACCCAGGTCGCCGGCAGAGCCTAATTGACGCTGGATAGCCGGGTTATCGGAACCAGCCATTTCATCAACGTTGGCGCTGGTGATGCCCATTTCTTCAGCATTGATCATGCAGTTCAAAGACCAGCGTGCGATATCACTCCATTGGTTGTCACCATGACGTACCAATGGGCCTAAAGGCTCTTTAGAGATAATCTCAGGCAGAATCACATGCGCAGCAGGATCAGCCAGTTTGGTACGCTGGGCAGCGATACCAGATTGGTCTGTTGTGTATACATCGCAACGACCTGCATCGTAAGCTGCTACAACTTCATCAGCTTTCTCAAAGGCAACAACGGTGTATTCCATATTGTTTGCACGGAAGTAATCCGCTACGTTGAGTTCGGTAGTGGTACCTGTGTTGGTGCATATTGCTGCACCGCCCAACTCGGTTGCGCTCGCAACTCCCAGATCTTTACGAACCATGAAACCCTGTCCGTCATAGTAGTTCACGCCAACGAAATCACCGTGATGTGCATCACGACTCATTGTCCAGGTAGTATTACGTGGCAATACATCAATTTCACCGGATGTCAGTGAAGTAAAGCGTGTTTTAGCAGAAAGCGGCTTGTATTCGGCTTTGCCGGCATCGCCAAATACGGCTGCAGCCATAGCACGACAAAAATCAACGTCAAGACCGCTCCAGTTGCCTTCTGAATCAGGGTTTGAAAAACCCGGTAAGCCCTGGCTCACGCCACAGGTAACGGCGCCTTTTGCCATTACATCTTCTAATGTGCCTGCCTGGGCAACACCCATAGTCGCAAGCGAGATAGTTGCAGCTACGGCCGCAAGTTTTGTTACTTTCATAATATCCTCTATTATCAGTTGGTTACTTAATTTATATACAAATAGTTATGCGTCGATCATAAGACTGCTATGACCGAACGCCTGTTAGTGTACTCTCTAATGGGTGGATGCTGTCAAGTGGTTCTTACCCATTAGTAGTATATTGGCTAATGTTAATATTGGTAATTCACGAAATAATGTATGTATAAAACATCAAATAATCCTCGAAAACGGTACGATTGCGCTTGATCAATTCACCTAATCAAAATACAATCGCGCGCCTTAACGCCGCTCGTGGCTTGATGTTGTTAGAACGGGTGGTATTTTTAACTCCTTTCTCTACCGTATACATCCTTTAACATTGTGTAAAGGGTCATGACGGAGGGAACATTCCAAGAGGAAAGCATGAGACACTACGAAATCGTATTTCTGGTCCATCCGGATCAGAGCGAAGAAGTGCCTGCAATGATCAAGCGCTTTAGCGCCATGGTCACCGATGCAGGCGGAAACATTCATCGCGTGGAAGACTGGGGCCGCCGTCAGCTGGCTTACATGATCAATGATGTGCATAAGGCGCATTACGTGATGATGAACATTGAAGTTGCCCTTGAGACCTTACGTGAAATTGAAACCAGCTTTCAGTTTAACGACGCGATCATCCGAAACCTGGTGGTCAGCAAGCGTTCTGCAGTAACCGTTGCCTCACCTTTGGCGCGTGTTGAAGACGAGGCTGAAAAGCCAAAGGCTGAAGAAAGTAAAGACGATAGTAAAGACGATAGTAAAGACGATAGTAAAGACGATAGTAAAGACGATAGTAAAGACGATAGTAAACAAGACGATAAAGCTGATGCTGATGCTAAGGCAGACAGCGACAAAGAGGAGGCAGCATAATGGCCGGACCTAGAAAGAAAAAGAATCAACGCAAAGGCAATCGCCCCCGTTTTACGCGCCGTAGAATTTGTAAATTTACCGTTGAAGGTATCACGTCGGTAGATTACAAAGACCTTGAAATTCTAAAAGGTTTCGTAACGGAAAGCGGAAAAATCATGTCTGCCCGTAATACCGGTACGAAAGCTAAATATCAACGCCAGCTGTCAACGGCAATCAAGCAAGCACGTTTTCTTGCGCTGATGCCTTATACTGACAGCCATAAGAACTAAGAGGTGATCTAATGGACGTCATATTACTTGAAAATATACGTAACCTGGGTGATCTGGGTGAGATGGTTTCGGTAAAGCCTGGTTTTGGCCGCAATTACCTGATTCCTCAGAAAAAAGCTGTTTTTGCTTCTGAAAATGCGAAAGAGAAGGTCGAGCAGGCTCGTCGTGATCTGGCGCAGAAGGAATCCGATCGTCTGGATGTGGCTAAGGCGCGCGCTGAACTGGCAACGCGCTCAATTTCAGTTACCCGTCTGGTCAATACTGAAGGGCACCTGTTCGGTTCGGTAGCGAATGTTGATATTGCAGAAGCGATGTCAAACGACGATATCACGATTGAGAAATCTGAAGTCTACCTGGTTGACGGCGCACTTAAGGAAGTGGGCGAATATACGGCAGAAATTATCCTGCATACCGAGGTGCGTTTTAACGTGACCGTGGACGTAGTCGGCGAAGAAAGCAATGTAGAAGGCCTGGAAGTTATCGACGAAGACGAAGATGCACACCATCTGAAAGGCTTTCAACTGCCTTCAGAAGCAGAAGTAGGGGAGTTGTCTGACGACTAAGCAGGCTTGATGTCGCAAAATAAAAAGCGCCGCATGTCGGTGCTTTTTTTTGGGCTAACTAACGACAGCAGAGGTAAATCAGACGATTATTTACAACACAGGGAGCACGAAAGTTAATAGAGGGAACAAATCTGAATACTTACTACTCTTTTCTGTGTAAAATTATCCGTATAAGCTTAAACCTGACTCTGAATTCGTCAGTGACTCTAAAACAGCAATAACGATCAAAAAAGTAAAAAAACCCGGTATTATTTCACTAGTACATTCATGAGGGGCTACAACAATGCCGCAATACATATTTGTTTATCTGGGGGGTGAGTATCCTTCCAATCCTGAAGAAGGGAAAAAGCATTTTTCCAAATATCAACAGTGGCTGTCATCACTGGGTGACGCGGTTGTTAGTCCCGCGATTCCTTTCAAGGATACACATACTGTTCAGCCTGATGGGAAAACTGCTCCTGGAAGTACAACCGCGATGTCGGGGCTTAGCATTATCAAAATGGCTTCGATGGATGAAGCACTCGCGGCAGCGCAATCCTGTCCGTTTCTGGAGATCAAGGGCACGCTGGAGATATCCGAGATGATTGATATGAAGAGCGAAGCAAATTAGTAGCGAAGGTTCTTATATAGGGTCTGCACCAATTGTTCCACTAAGGCTATTTATATAAGCCGGTGAATTTATGGTTTCAAGCCGCTTCCTGGCGTTAAGCAGCTTTCCTTTAATATCCATGTTCAGTGCGATATCCGTGTGATTTGCATCATTATCAAACACTTCCAGTGCTTTTATGTGCCGTTCCCACAATGCTGCATCACGATTTTGCTGGGTTTCAAGGCGCTCCTGATACCAGTCTGACTCCAATAATGCCGTTTTATTGAACAGCTCCCTGATGTCAGGGTGCTGAATGTCTTTACCTTCAAAGGCGCCGGTTGCCATAATATGCAGCAGCGCGTATATAGGTGGGCAGGCAAATTCTACGCTGCGGTCATCGAGATAGCGCTGGGCAACGCTTTTTTGGGTTTCTACAATATTTTTAATACCATCGACGTACATAGGCATATCCTGTAGTTCAGGTTTTAACAGCGCTTCGTCAAATACGACCGCCGGGCTGTCAAATATTTTCCCCATAAAGCTGGTTACGAAGCGATCGGTGATACGGTAACCAAGACGACTGGCCAGAATGGTTTCGCCTTCGTATTGAAAATCCTGAAGTTTCTCAAGGCAACCGGAATCGATTAATGACGCAGCGGTTCGTTGCTCAGGATCCAGGCGCGCCCAGATCTCCGGAATGAGCAAACTGATATCGTGATCTACGCGTAATTTTGGTCCGACATAGCCCGCAGCACTGGAAAATCCGTCATAGCCGGTCAGGATATACGAGACCAGCGCATTGTTAAGGTCGCTGGTGGTTTGCAGGGCGTTAAACGGGCCTTTGGTTAGTGCGCCTTCGCTACCGGTACCTGTTGTTGACGGTGATTTTCCAGTCAGGCTGCTAATGAAATCCATAAACAGCTCAGGAAGTTCCTGGTAGTGAATCGGGTTATATACCGCGAGCGCACGAATGCCGGGTTCAGCCGGGTTATTGCGTCGGCCGGTCAAAACCGCATCAACCGATTGCACAACTGTTGCATCCGGAGCGAGTTTGCGGCTCAAGCGTGCTCCCATTAATGCCACGTGTTTACGAAAGGGTTTTTGTAAATCAGGGCGAAGCTGTAAATAACGTGGGTTTTTGCTGATTTCGCCGTTGATCAATTTTGGGTGTGCAGACGAGACCACAAATTGTTTTTCTTTGTTTGCACCACGCAGCAACTTGCGCATTGGCGCTGTGTAAGACTGAAACGTCACTACGTCTTCTACCACATCCTTAAGCGCCTCGCCCTGTAGTGGCTCGTAATTCGCCATGAAGGTTCCCGCCTGGGCCATATCAAACTCGGTTTGCTTATCAAAGCCACGATGAATGGCTTCATCCGGTCGCTGAAATAAACGAAATTCACAATTGTGTGTTAATTTTACGCTGTCGCCAGTGTATTTTGGCGAGGTGTTCGGCAAACTGCTAGTCGGCACTACGATTGAAGCAGTGATGTCATCTTCCATTTGCACTTTTTCACAGGCTATAAAATCCTGGCGTAATTTGTAGGTGCGCCACTCTCCTTTCGGATCAAGCCCGACGCGAAGGTAGGACAGCACCAGTTCCCGATTATTAGCCTTCAGCGCGTGCCCCGGCTCTCCATTAATAATGTCCACCGTGTAATGACGTCGCCAGTCTTCACCCCATTCCAGTTGATGAATACGTTTAATTATAAAGACCAGCGAAAGAATTCTGGAGGGAATACTCGCCAGCCACTGATTAAATTCATCCGTATTACTGGAGGAGGGCGTGAGTAGCTTAATAACCGAGCCCAAACTACGATCAGGCGAAAGCGGCTTACGCGATGAATCGCGGTCTTCATCGGCGAATTCGGACTTTAAGCGCTGGCCGTAATCATATTCAAAGATGGCTTCAGCCGCGTCTAAATCCCGTTCCAGGTCGTTCACAAAAATCGGACCATATATAACCGCGTCATCCAGCGATTTGGATATTTCAGATTTCCCGCCTCCGGATACCGTGCTGGGCTTATGGCAGAAAACGCCCTCCGCATCCGTTCCAATCAGTCGCCAGCTCGGGGCATCCGGATGTTTTTCCATTTCAATTTTATATCCGCTGGGCTGCATATAGACTTTGCCCGGTTGCAGGCGGACCTCAC
>JAUVBY010000075.1 GCA_030590945.1 Gammaproteobacteria bacterium
CGGTCATCGCAAAGTGAAACCGTGCCGGTTTGGACTGTACTATCGGTTTTCCTTGTCTGCCCGTTACCAATGAATGAAATGTAGGAAACGACAGCGGGTGAGCCGATCAAATCAGTACCTCCGGTTAATGCCTCGTGATAGCGCAGGACCTCGTCCGAGCCATCAACGGTTCCCAATGCGGGTGTGCCATCTGTAAAGATAATCCAGCCTTTATCCCAGGGCCCCGCCGCACAGTTCGCTCCATCGCTGCTGGGGCAAATCGCAACCCGCGATATCCTCGTGATCGCCTCGCTGCGCGCAGTCAGTAGCGCCAGATGAAAATCATTAATTTGTGATCGAATTCGGTTATTTTTAGTGATATTAATAAAACTGGGCCCAGCCATGCCCAACAGCACAGCCAGTATCACGAGCACCATGATCAGTTCGATAAAAGTAAGACCAGTTTGCCTATATTTTCTCATATTCAAAGAAACTAAATTTGCGCCATAAGCAGGTAGATCACTTTGCTTTACTCGGCAAAGGATTGCTGAGTCCAGTACACCAGGTTATAGTCGTCGGCCGTACCGCCACCGAAGTTCTCAAGATCTTCGTCATACCGAAACTCAGCATCAGAATCATAATCGACCCAACGTCCGCGAATCGCACCGCTGGTGATCGAATTTGACTTAACGATGACGTGTGCGAAAGGAGCGTAGATCAGGCCATCAAACTTCGCGTTGGAGTCAATATATACCTTTGAACTATCAAAATCTTCGTAGCTGAAATTCGACAGAGACGTTGTCGCGCTCGAGTAAATCTGAAAAGCGCCGGGAATACCGCCAAAATTTGCCTCAGTGTTGCTTAACAAATCAAAACGATCTTCGACATAGATTGTCAATGTGGCACCAGAAACCAATTGTAGTTTTGGACTGCCATCCATTTTAAAATCATCGTCTACATAAAACGTTACATCCCCAAAAATGGTGAGCGTTTTTTCTATGAATTCAAAATCATTGAAATAAAAACGTGTGCTCGTTCCGGATACTCCGATGGAATGGCTTGCAGAATCGTTAAAATAGTCATTACCTCCGTTAACGTAACTGGACCAACCCGCTTCATAGCTGTCAAAAGGTTTACTTTTCTCATCAGCGAGCAGCGCAACAACGCCTATCGGATCGCAATCCGGCGGGGTATAAGGTTCAGTACTGGTATTGGGCGTATCGGTACCGTGCCCGTCATTCGGGGTGCTCCCGTTCGAGGCGTTCGAGTCATTTTCACTATAATAGATATTTCCATGGCTAAAGGCATCCTGGCGGATATACGCTTTGCTGCTCCCGCCATCCTTGATATGAATATCGCCGTTTGCGTACGCATCGCGCTCTACTCTTGCTTCGCCGCCCAGCAATTGAATTTCACCAACCGCGCTTGCATCTCCTAATATTGAAGCATTACTGCGCAGGATAATATCCGAACCGGCATCGGTGGTGCCAACATCACCTCTATCGCCAGCAGCAACCGCGCCGGACGAGCTATAACTGCTGGTAGTGGTATTGCTTTTAAACGCGACGCCTTTGCAGCCGACCAGTCCGGTACTAAAGTTCGAACTGTAAGTAAGGTTCACCGCGACTTCCAGATCCAGCGAAGCCTTGCCATCAGCACCTGAAGCATCTATATTTTTTCCGGTCGATTCAATTTTGTAGTACGGAAGGCCCGCCGAGTCGAGGGCGATCGCCCCGCCTCCTTCCACCAGCTTGTGGGAAACAGCGTAGTTTGTGGTATAACCACTACCCGATCGTGTGCCCGTCTCTGACCAGACCAGACTCACTCGCTCACCCGCACCGGTATCATTTATCACCCCACTCATAAGATCGGATATTCCCTGGCTAATGCCTCGCTCCGCTGCGAATTCGGCCTGGGCAAGCAATTTTTGATTACCCGTCATTTTCTCCTGCAAGCCACCCATACGCAGCCCCGTTACGCCCAGCAGGGTGAGCATCACCAGAACCAAAATAGAGACAATGAGTGCGGCACCCGCCTGCTTGTTGCTCAGATGAGGTGACGTGCGCCTGGGCTTATCCGGGATCAGAATTTTAGAATGCTTCATATCGGTTCTACTCCTCTTTGGGAAGTACTAATTAGCTCTGGACGAAGCAGATTGTGGCTGAAAATTTCGTCATCAAGGCGGATATCGCACGTAATAGCACGGCTATTGCGTAGATATACAACGACGAGGACGGGGTTTTCAGACATAAGATGTAAGTTCATGAGTTGATTAGTACTTCCCTAGCTACGATGGTTTCTTAACGCAATAACCGAAATATACTCACGGCGCAAGTAGTTGTCGGTTGCGGTCACTGAGCTACCATCAAAAGTATAGGTTTGCGGCGATTGCGTCACACCATCCTCAATCGAGCGCAATAACAGGGAAATTCTTACGCTCGCGATACCGCGCCAACATTGAGAATTTCCATCGGCCGTACAAGCGGCCATAATAACGGCAGGGCGAACATATCGATTAGCATTACCATCGTCATCAATATCCTCGCCGTAGTAAATTTGCATGTCTTCCACGCCTTCGATCAACTCCATAGCAGTACCGCCATTTTCCTGCATATACAGCGAGGGCACGTTGCTGCCGTTATTGGCAATGTAAAAGCGGGTCCGCTTGACTCTTTGCAGTGTTGCCGGAGCGGCCTCGTATTCCTGTGTGCAGGAGATGCCGCATTCAGCCATGGCCAGCGTATCCACGCCACCGGACACTACAGGATCACTCGTGATTTTAAAAACATCACCCTGTATACAATCGTTGAGCACCGCGAAATCACCGCCTTTAAAACCGGAGTTTAGTGCCACGTGAATAAGCGCCGTGGAACTTATCGGGTCGGGATTAGGGTCCGCATTAGCCGGGTCATCTATATCCAGCACGCTCACGGATAAATCATCATCCGCCTGGTAAACCGTTATTTCATCCGGATCACCATTGCCGGGGTCTATTCCTACAATGCCTTGTTGGGTAGCGGAAACACCACCTAAATGTATGGTTACACTGGCATCTTCTATACCGGTGCAGCCCCAGTATCGGCTAAGTCGAATGGCACGGCTCATGATTTCAGAACCGGCGCGCCCATTTTCGATGAGTTGCCCCAGGTATCCCTGGCTGCGAAACGCGTTACTGGAGGCTGAATACAGCTTTATCACGCCCAGCACCAGAAATGCGCTGATGGTTAGCGACAAGATCAATTCAAGCAATGAGAAACCGGATTGTTTACCAGCACCTCTATAAGGATTCATCCTGTTTTGGCGCGCCTTAGCCCCAGGCCGTTTGGCAAGCAATTGCAATTGTGTGTTCATGGCAGTGGCCTGAAATCGAAATTAAAGCACCGCGCCACAATACCGGATGCCACCGATTCCTGCGATACGCTCTCCTCCCATGACACCGAGATGGTATAAATCCCCTGGGACACGACCGTGGCGGTGGCTCCCGCCGGGCAATGCGGCACGCTCCCCGGGGCTGCGACGCCACCCGCACCGGCGGGTAACATGGTTTTGGTTGAATCCAGCCATTCATCCGCATCAAAATTGGCGATATTTTGTGCAGCCGTATCCCGTTCGGCATCTGTATCGATATCGGCGTTGTAGCAAGCACTTGCCGCGCCGATAAGCTCAGAAGAACGATCGATGCAATTAGGCGTAGGCGGGTTGGCGCCGTTGCCGGCGAGATCGTCGTAATCCCCATTTTCTACACCCAGCGGGTTGGCATGCATTCGAGCCGCCATCTCATGCGCCTGTAATATAGCCTGAGAACGCATGTATGAATCATTGGTCTTACGAAACGTAAGTACATCCATCGCCGCCAGGCCCGCCAGGCCGATAGACAGTATGCCCATGGAAACCAGCACCTCAATGAGGGTAAACCCTCTGTTGGCCAGAAAGAGGACAGGGACGCGAGATGGGAAGCGAAAAGGAGTCATTTCCAGCAGTCCGCTGATACCACGCCGGTTGCCTGACCGGTAATACCCTTATCGCCCGTCGATTTGAGCCAGTAGGTTCCACATTTGTCGCCTGCCTGTAAATTTTTAGGGGCGGCTCGCAACTCGTAATCAGAAACACCGGCGTCATGAACCGTCAGATTGTAGAATTTGCTATCCCCGTCGAGCGGTGCTTCAGAGGGAAATACGGCGGATGTGGGTGAACCCGGACCCGCGCCGGAACTAGCTGCCGTAGCCCCCACATAGGTTGGCGCAACCAGCTCAGTTTTGTAACGTTCCATTGCGATGGCGAAGGCCTGTAATGCACCTTGAGCAACCGCGCGGCGCGCTCTTTCTCTATATTCTTCGTATGACGGGAAGGCAATGGTGATTAAAACAGCGATAAGCGCGACCACTATCATCAGTTCAATCAGCGTGAATCCGGATGCACGAGTGCCTGCCTTTGGGATACGAGGCCCAAAAAAACGGGTTCTCTGCTTGAGACTAGTTGTGGCCATATTTTCTCTCGTAATTGAATGGACGGACTGGAAACAGTACTAACTTATCCAGAAGAAATCCATTTATCTATCCAAACTGGCTGGAATACATGGTATCAGCAACGACTGGTGGATGCAATTAGAAGTATTGCTCAATAACGCTTACAACCTGGTAGGGTTTTACCATGTAATGGCTCACTTAAAACGGAAATATCAACAGCTTACTCACCTGAGAAAATCCCAGGTACCTTTGAATATCAGCCTTATCGGGCGCCAAAGCCGATACAGCGGCGTCAGGAAATCGGGCAACCTTAAGCTTTCCCAATCCTTCTTGCCCGGCGAAAAAAGATAGCGTGACCAATCCGACCAGACATGCTCGCGCTCAGGATGAATACGGCGGTTCCAGTCAAGCCGCTGGCGCGCGCCATCCAGCGTCAAACCATCTCCTGCCACGCCCTGACCTTGCGAAGGAAGCAGTATTTGATCAATTATAGAATCCGCCAGTTGCTCACCCGTTTGTATGATATCGGACTGCTGACGTATAGGTTCAGGCAAGGGCGCACGCAATAGCCGCGATGCCAGCACCACGGCGAGACCAAGCGATGCTTCAGCGTGCAATTTCCTTGCCTGTACCAATATGACTGGCCAGTCAGTCTCGTTTCTGACCATCAATTTCGCGATATCATAAAGCCAGAAAAGGCTGTGCCAGCGGTGTTTCGTACCGTGGTAACAAAGATAAACGGCATGTTGTGCATTTGTAAGCGATGCAAGCGCTTGCTCCTCTATTTTAAATTCACACCTGGCTTGCCACGCCTGTACAAAACTCAACGGAAAAGCTGAATGAATTTCCACCAGTTGCCAGTGCAATTCAACCATGGCCCCGGTTTTACCATGCAGCAAGGCCATATCTTTGCGTGTACGCAGATATTGCCTAAGCAAACGCGAACCGGGTTTAAGCCGGCCGGATAAATCGGTCAATTCGTAGCCCATCTCGGTCAAACATTCCACAGCCGCCTCAACATCTTCCCGATCGACGAATAAATCGATATCGCACGACAAACGTACCCCTTGTTTGTCATAAAGCCAGCTCTCAACAGCCAGGCCTTTAACGAGCAGCACACGAAGCTGTTTTTGTTCAAATACGCAAAAAATCTCCTCGACACTGGCACTAAACAAAAGGTGATTAACCACCGATGAGTAATGTACTTTTTTCAGCAAGGCAGCCGTTGCCTCTGGGAACAAGCCTTTCTCTGAAGCACTGAACGTATCGTAAACCAGCGAACCCAGTCGATGCGCCTGGATGAAACGATCAAATGCTTCCCAGTCGATCTCCTGCTCGAATGCAGCTTCAAGCCCGGCCCGGTCTATCGTCCCCAGCGAATACCTGCTGAGCGCAAGCACCAGGCTTACCGCAGGCGATGGGAGCTCATCAGTCATCCGCGGAATTTGAAAACTGACGACCAATACCTTTTAACTTCCGCCACAAAGACCCAACCATCTCGTGCCAGATCACAGTCACATTCCCAAGGCTTCCCGCGCCGGGCAAACGCTCATACAGAAAAGGCGGGTTCTGCCGCACCCGACCCAAAAATAATGTAGGCACAGCAATCGGTTCTGCCCCTTGCGCACGGAACAGGCCCAGCGCCCTGGGCATGTGGCTGGCTGAAGTCACCAGCGCCGCTTTATGCTGTTTTATGATCGGTGCCATCAACGCGGCTTCCTCAGCGGTATCTTTTGCGGTCTCAAACAGCTGGATTCGTCCAGCCGGAACCCCGTATTCCCTGGCCACCATGCTATAAAGCAAAGCATTGCTGATCGGTTTAGAGCCTGCGTATCCTGAAAACAACAGGGTCGCACCCGGATTGGCCTGATACAAGCGCAAGCCTTCCAACAGGCGATAATAACTCGCGGTAGACAGTTGCAGGCGCGGCGGCAAAAAGGGATCACTGCTGCCCCCGCCGCCCAGCACAACGATGTATTCCAGGCCGGTTGGCACGGCAAACATAGGCGGATGCTCCCGCTCCATCGTAATGGTCATTTTCTGCGCGGTATACGGCAAGCTGGCTAGCAACAATACGCCCGCACCCAGGCTCACCAGCAGTTTACCCCAAAACTGCTTTCGGCTATTCGCATGGCTATACCAGAGCAACAGCAGGCCCAAAACCAGCAACAGCAGGCTGAACGGCAATGGCATCAATAAGTTGCCAATCAACTTTTTTAAAAGAAACATGGTCTCTGCTCTCTATTCCAGGGACAGTTTACTTAATTATACCCAACTATCGCCTCCACACAGCGCTCTGCTGTGCGCCCATCCCATAATTCAGGGCGTTTGGGCTGCCGAGGATTGCCCAGCGTTTTCTCGTATTCTTCACGCATACGCGCTACATCGTTACCGACCAGCACCGAGGCCCCGCCATGCTCACGCAGGGTCACCGGGCGCTCTGTGTTCCAACGTAGCGTCAAACAGGGTGTTCCCAGCACACAGCATTCTTCCTGCAAACCGCCGCTATCTGTGAGCATACAGCTTGCAGACATATTTAGCCTCAACATCTCGTGATAATTCACCGGATGCAACAGGATGATCTTTTCATTGCTTTGAACCCGCTCCCACAAGCCAAACGCTTGCAATTGTTTTTGTGTGCGTGGATGAATGGGCCAGATTAACGTGCCTTTACTACACACATCCGTGATCAAAAAATCAATAATCTCGCCCAGAATCTCCCAACGATCAACGTTCGACGGCCGGTGCATGGTCATCAAGGCATACTCTCCTGGTTCATCCGGAATCACGGCGCCCTTTTGCAGCAAATTATCCTTTATCACTTCCAGAACGTCCAATTGCGCTGCTGTGTGCCGTTGCGCTTCAAGCGTATCGATCATGATATTACCCACAAAGCATATCGACTCATCAGCAACCCCTTCGCGGCGCAAATTGTCACCCGAGAGCATATCCGGCGTTAGCAGCAGATCGCTAAGCCGGTCTGTTACCAACCGATTAATTTCTTCAGGCATTTCTATATCGCCCGAGCGCAACCCCGCTTCAATATGGCATACCCGGACGTGTTCTTTTTTCGCGGTCACCGAGCAGGCCAGCGTCGCGTTCACATCGCCAACCACCACCACCCAGTCCGGTTTTTCCTGCTGCAGCACTTTCTCAAATTGAATCATCGTCTGGCCAACCTGGTAGGCGTGGCTTCCCGAACCCACATCCAGGTGAATATCCGCGGCCGGTATATCCAGCGATTCAAAAAATACTTTAGACATCCGGTCATCGTAATGCTGGCCGGTATGCACCAGCAGGTGCTCAATATTCTCCGCCGCCGCCGTATTGTGTTTTTCAATCGCGCGAATAAACGGCGCAATTTTCATAAAATTAGGCCGCGCGCCTACTACTGAAATTATTTTCATTTGTTTCTACTACTGCCTTTAAAAAGGGCGTCAACCTTCTACCTCTTGTTAACCGACTCTATACACATCGCGCCGGTGGCCTATTGTAACAACGATAATGACTAAGCCATCACCTTTGATTTCATAAAGAATGCGATAGACGCCCTGTCTAATTCGATATAACTCCTGTCCCGAAAGTTTTTCTATGCCAGTCGGACGTGGTACAACTATTAAGGATTCAATACGTTTTAAAATCCTCGCGACTTGTTTGTTTGGGATTGATCGTAGATCTTTCGCCACGGATTGCTTGAAAACCAGCTCAAATTTTCCCATGCGCCTTTAGATCATTCAGCAACGCTTCGTAAGTCATTTCGGGTTCACTCACTCTATCGGCATAAGCGGCAAGATCCTCCTGATCCTCAAATAAAATGCGGCGGACCGCCTCATTCACAAGATCTGATACCGATCTATGGGTATGCGCAGCTTTTAATCGCAATGCCTGATGAACTTCAGGCTCAAAATAAACAGTGGATCGCTTTGATGGCTCGGTCATTGGCTTTACCTCCGGAAGACACTTTAACGCTTTGACGTTTTAACGTCAACCCGCTAAAGGACGTGCATTTCTCTTATTCATCATTCCCTCAGGCGAGCTACTGCCAGGAACAATCGTCATTCCCGTGCAGACGGGAATCCATAACCCTGTATCTAACGGCATTATGGATCCTCGCCTTCGCGAGGATGACAACCTTCTCGCCATTCCCGTATAGGCGAAATTCTAGAACTCTGTTTCAAGCCCTCTCGCCATTCCCGTATAAGCGGAATTCTAGAACTCTGTTTCAAGCCCTCTCGCCATTCCCGTATAAGCGAAATTCTAGAACTCTGTTTCAAGCCCTCTCGCCATTCCCGTATAGGCGAAATTCTAGAACTCTGTTTCAAGCCCTCTCGCCATTCCCGTATAAGCGAAATTCTAGAACTCTGTTTCAAGCCCTCTCGTCATTCCCGTGAAGACGGGAATCCATAACCCTGTATCTAACGGTATTATGGATACCCGCCTGCGCGGGCATGACGAAGCTGGCCTATACAGGTATTACGATATACTTCCCGTATAGGGGACCCAAAATCCAGTAACTATCGGCACTTCAGAAGAATACAAACGCAACATTCATTCCGCCAGACCCTGAATAATCCCCAGCATCTTCCTGCCCAATCGTTTTCGGTCATAATCAAGGCTAAGTCTTTCACAACCTGCCTGACAGGATTGATACAAAGCGGCATCATTCTTCAAAAGCCTGACTTTTTCCAGAAAATCCGCCTCGTCTTCAGGCTTAAAACAAACACCCGCGCCGTATTTCTCCAAGATCTCCTGCGCCTGCCCTTCCACGCCTAACAAGGTAGGCTTGCGCATGGCCGAGGCTTCAAAAATCTTCGAGGGAATAACCGTTTTAAAGGTATCCGATTTCTTTAAGGGCGCCAGCGAGACATCAATAACCGATAAATATCGCGGCACTTCATCTTTAGCAATGGGATCTATAAAAGTGATATTGCTCAGATTTTGCTCTTCCGCCTGAGCCATAAGCGACGCCTTCATCGCGCCATCACCAATAAACAGGAAATGTACGTCTTTATCATCAAGCAGCGCAATAGACCGCACGATAAAATCGAGGCTATGCGCCAGGCCATGCGTGCCGACGTATCCGATTACAAATTTGTTTTGCAGACCCAGAGCTTGAACCAATTCCAAATCAGGCTCGCGTGCTTGAAACAATTGTATATTCGAGCCGTTGGTCACCACTTCAATTTTCTCAGGATCGATGCCGCGAGCAATCAAATTCTTCTTAAACGCCGGGGTAACCGCAACCACCCTGTATGCACTTTTGTATAAACCCAGCTCTATTTTCTCCAGCCAGTTCAGAAGCCTTTCATGCTCCATCGCGCCCACTGTACGAATCGATTCAGGCCACAGATCGCGCAGTTCAAAAACCCAGGGCTTTCTGCGTATTTTGGATAACCCCCAGGCCGCCCAGGTGGTGAAAAATTGCGGTGACGTCGCAATCACCACGTCATGCTTTTGAAACAACCCCACCCAGAAAGCCATAAACCCAAAGCTGACATAATCCAGTATACGCCTGCTAAACCCGGCGTTTGATGTGATATAGCTCCAGACCCGTATAACCGTTATCCCATCCATCTGCTCCTTTTGAAAAAAGCGGTTCTTATAACCCTCATATACATTCCCGTGCGGGAAATTCGGCGCGCAGGTCAAAACCGTCACCTCAGCACCCTGTTCAGCCCACTCCCTGCAATGTTCATAGGTTCGCGTGGCCGGCGCATTGACTTCAGGCGGAAAGTTATCTGTTATAAAAAGTATTCGCATCACTGCCTTTCCAATACTTCGGACGAAATGTTATCCATTATAAACAAAATACAAATCATCCCTCCGTAGGGTGGATAAGCGCAGCGCATCCACCAAACCCATAAAACCGCACCGAAACCCGATCAGATACGAACCGAACCACCAAACACTGATTATCCTGCGACAAACCAAATTCCGGATGATACTGCGTGGCCTCCAACACCGCGTCCCCATCCAAAACCTCCCAATACAGTTCGCGCCCTTCACCGACGAACACCTTACCACTTTTATTCTCCGCCACGGGTTCCAGCACCACCCCGGGATGAAAATGAAACCGCGCTTCAGCCGTATCAAACGCGCTAAAAATGGTATCGGCCACCGTCAGCTCGCTATCCTTAATATCCCACTGGCGATGGTGCACGGGTTTGCCTGGCAAGCGCTGGTAACCATCATGCGAGCAGCTAATCTTCAATACATCGTCACCCTGATTTATCTCCAAAGCGACGGGCTTAGCGCGCCTCGCCACACGAAAACCACTCCAGACCTCAGATGAGTTTTCGCCGTTAATAACAACCGTGTTGTGCGCGGCCGTACCCCGCTGACGCAGCCTTTCCTCATCCGCCCCATAACGGGAAATACCCGAATTCACCAATACCCGTTGCCCAAACGCGGATAATTCAAACGACAAGGTATCCGCGTGTGCATGCCCGGGCAGATAATCCGACCCAATGCGCGCCACATCCAGCAGACAAAGCCAATTCGGCCGCTGAACCCGAATATACCCGCTCTGCTTAAGATGGATAAAGTTATCTAGCCCACCGCCCGCCACAACCCCCATTCGAAGCGCATACGCCTCCAGCTGTTGAGACGAGGGCGCAATCCCCAGCGCTGAGTCATTAAAGAATGAAAGCTCCCCATCCGTATGATTCATGCTGCGCATCCAAATCAGCATCAAAACCGCCAGCGGCTGTAACGAAGCAATAAACGCATGGTTATCTTCAGAAATTCGATCAGCATAAACCGTAGAAATATTTATCAAATCCAGTACATCTTCCAGCGCAAGTGCATGGTACATAGGACTGAGCTCAAACTGCCCGCCATCGGCCAGGATTTGCTCCGGCATCTCACGCTTTAAAATTTTCAGCCCCGTCTGCAACCAGACATCGGCCTCATCCCCCTGAAAATACAAACCCGCAAATACCAGTGCCTTGGCATTTACAAATAAATGATTCCCCATCAGATGATATTCCAGTTGCTGTGAGAGATAACGCACCTGGACCGCCAGCGACTGCTGCCAGGCCGCCTCAAGAACGTAGCCTGCCATCCCCCATTTAATCCAGTTCACGATACGCAGCGAACTGGGATACGGCTCCCAACCATTACCCTTTCCAGCCGGATTCTCTGCTATCCAGCAACTAATCAAAGCACGATGCCAGTCTTCTCTGGAGCTCGCGTCAGTCGCGTTCAGATCATCGAAATAATGCAGGTTATAAAGCCACAGCTTGTTCTGATCGGGCGCATTCCATGCGTCTGAGTTCTCAAGCTTGCCAGCTACATTTAAAAATTTGAACTCGCCAAAACCCGACATGCTCGACTCGCGATGCGCATATTCCGCGCACTGCCCACCAGCTAAGCAGAGCTCAGGCGCAGGTGATAAATCCGGCTTCGGCCTGCTCATTCGGTGCCGAACCCGCTCAACTATTTGTCTGGGCTTCAAATGACGAAGCGTATGAAACAGCAATCCAATTCTTTCAAACATAATTTCGCAGTACAAAATCTACGTGAATTTGAAAATTACTTATTCCGAGCATGCTCTTTAACGCTACCTTATGAAATCTAATCTGGTGCATGCGCATTAGTAGTAGTGATATGTTTCACTGAGAAGTATAAAGATACAAGCAAATGGGGCCATCACGCCAATAACTATCAATTTACGCTACAACCCAATTTTTGCGGCCTTAGCTATTTTGGGCAAGAAAATCTGAAATAGATATTGCGCAGGACGGAAACTCTCCAAGCACCTTCTTATCTTGTGTGACTAATTTGATATCGAGGTGTTGAGCTAAAGAAACAAATTCACAGTCATAGGACGAACACGTACTTTTGGCTACAAGAGATAAAACCTGTGAGGACGACACCCTAAACCCATTGTTATTCATCATTGATTCCGCAGAATCATTAAGCTGGATCGCTTTTTCAAAGTTAATCAGTTTTTTACCCAGATATAGCGCTAAAACATTTCTAAATTCACTTTCCCACAAATTGGGAGCAACCCAGTGTGGATCAATTTTATACACTGCGTCAACAGATTCTGAAAACGAGGTAGGCAGCAAAAAATAAGAAATAATATTTGTGTCAGCAACAATCATGGCCTTCCTTCATCTATTGCTTTATCAATGTCTGCAGTAGATATGATGTCATTAGCAATACTGGAACGAAGCTTTTGAATGTTAGTTAAATAATCTTCAGGCGATATTTTCTTAGGAAATAGAGTATGTTCAAGACGAACAATCACCTCACTATTGATGCTTCTATGGTGTTGCGCAGCAACCAGTTTAAGTTCATTGTAAAGATCAGCGGGTATATTTTTAATAGTTAAAGATGGCATAAAATAATTCCTGCGGTGTCAATATGGTTGCATTTTGCAATACAAAATAGTGTAGTACAAAATCAATCAGGAATCCACGGCCTAATCCGACCCTGTAATCCTAAAGTGTAAATCCCATTTAGCGAAGCGCTTCCGCCACCTCAACCGCTACCCGTGAGCTCTCCATCACCTCATCAAACCCAATCGGCGCTGCCGTTCCCTCTCGAACCGCGTCAACAAAAGCCTGTGCGCAGGCCTTCTGGCCCTTATCCTGTTTCATCAGTTTCATTTTCTTAAAGCCTTTCCAGCCATAGCCTTTTAAGACGCGATAGTTGTCCATCTGCAAAACCGCATTATCACAAAAAACCTCGATGCGTTCTTTCGGAAAAGCAGAACCGCCATTAGCCAGATAGTGAATCGTTCCAAAAGAACCGTCTGCAAAAGAAAGCGTTATGCTGGCCTTATCCTCCCGAACTTCTACCCCCGGCACATTGCCCATCATCGTTGCCTGAAAATTAACAATCGGACTCCCTGCCAGATGCCGCATCAAATCAATAAAATGACAGCCTTCGCCAATAATCCTGCCGCCACCCACCCGCGTATCTTGAACCCAGTGTTCGCCGGGTATGGCCCCAGCATTCACCGTAATAATAAAAGACTTTGGTGAACGATGGCTCTCCAGCAGGGATTTCATCTTAATCACATGC
>JAUVBY010000113.1 GCA_030590945.1 Gammaproteobacteria bacterium
GCATCAATTCTTGTTGAATTAAGATAAAAGGACCGGCTCACGCCGTTCACGGTGTAGTAAGGATTGGTATACCGAAGATCGTAGACATCTACGACCGACGAGTTATCTATTTTAATCGCCACCTCTTTACCGGTTCCCAAAAAGTTGCGCTGATCGTAACCCACCGAGAATATAGCGCCATCTTCCTCACCATAACCCACGGAGAAGTTCACACTACCCGTGGATTCGCGCTCGACAACTGCAACCAGCAGATCAACCTGGTCGAGTACACCGGGAACAGGAACGGTATCGATTCTAACCTCCTCAAAATGCCCAAGGCGCTGAAGGCGTTCCTGAGATCGCCTTACATCAGCCGCTGAAAAACGCGCGCCTTCCAACTGCCGCAACTCACGCCGAATCACCTGATCCTGGGTCACGGTATTACCAATAATATCTACCTGGCGAACGTACAAACGCTGCTTTTCATCTATTTTGAATACCACATCGACAAGCTGTGCCGTTTTGTCGACGCTTGGAATCGGGGTTACCGAAGCGATACCATAACCCAGGTCTGCTAATCGATCACTGATTTGTGCACGAATATTACTCACTGTTTTACGCGAATACACACCTTTAGCGGATTTTCCCGTAAATATTCCCCTTGATTTTTCGTTAATTAACAGCGCTTCTTTATCCAGATCCAGCCGCTCGCCACCTTCTATGCTCAGCTTGCCCATCTGATAGAGCGGCCCTTCGAACAAATTGATGAATATGGTGATTTCCTGCTTGTTCGGGCTAATCGTCACGTTCGTAGAACGAATATCAAAATCAAAATAGCCCCGATCGCTGTAAAAGCTACGCAGCGCCTCCTGATCCCCTTCCAGCTTTTGCTTGGAGTAAAGGTCGCGCCGCCCAAAGCCCAGGCCTCTTTTTGAAGTCAATTCCATGGAGCGTTTGAGCTTTTTATCAGAATATGCTTCATTTCCAACGATATTTATTTCTTCGATTGTCGCCACACGCCCTTCATCTATATTCAAGGTTATGCGAGCACGATTCTGGTCCAGTATCTGGATATCCTCCTTAACACTGGCAGAATAACGGCCACGGGCGAAATAAGCTTCGGTTAGAGCGCTAATTACTTCATTCATTCGCTTCTGGTTAAATATTCTGCCATCCGTCAGGCCGGCATCGGTCAAAATACCGTTAATTTCATCGTCTTTTATATCCTTATTTCCAACCAGTTTAATATTAGCTATAGACGGGCGTTCTTCTACTTCAACGACCAGCGTTGTATTATCTTTGGTTAATTTTACATTGCGAAAAAAACCGGTTTCAAATAAAACCTTGATGCTGTGGCGTGCTTCTTCATCGTCGACTTCATCACCCACTTTTAGCGGCAGGTAGTTAAATATTGTACCGTCGTCGAGGCGGCCGTTTCCGATTACTTTTACATCTGAAATGATAAACGGTTCGATTGCATAACTGGTAGTGGCACTTAAAAATAAACTGCCAATAAGGATGATTTTTTTTAGCATAGATTAATTATTTATAGAATTCTAAGGACTTCGCGAATCCTATTATCAGAATGGTTTATGAAATCAAGCGAATAATATCATTGTAAAAGGCCAATGACATCAAAAGAAGCAGCAATCCAATACCAATTTGCTGCCCCCATAGCATAAATTTTTCGGATACCGGGCTGCCTTTAACGGCTTCTATCGCAAAATACATTAAATGCCCGCCGTCCAGTACCGGAATCGGTAACAAATTGATCAAACCCAGCGAAATACTGATTACCACTAGAAAAGAAATAAAATCTGCCACTCCTCTTTGTACCGTTGTACCAGCCAGATTAGCAATGGTAATAGGGCCGGATAAATTGTCTGTGCTAACGTCCTGCGTGATCATTTTTCCCAGCGACCATAAACTGATAAAAGTGAAACGCCAGGTGTAATCTATGGCCTTGCCCAGCCCTTCGAATATTCCGGTTGAAAATTGGTAGCGCTGAGGATACACACCGATCTGCCCATATTTCTCACCATTAAACTCGATACTGACAGTGGTTAATGACGTCGTAAACAGCTGGCCATTACGGCGATATTTAATATCGACAGACTTATCAGGCTGCGCGCTGATTACTTTCACCAGATCCTGCCAGTTTCCGATAGGCTGGCCGCCAACGTCTACAATTTCATCTCCCTCCAGCAAGCCGGCCAATTGTGCCGGTTTGCCGCTAACCACACCAGAAATTACGTTACCCAATGGTGCCGGCGTAATACCCAGGCCCTGAGACAATACACCGCGACTGATTACGTTGCTTGGAACATTTGCCAGATCGACCTGAACCTGCCGTAAGCTTTTATTGTCTGGATTTTCGAGGGTAAATTGAACGTTTTTTTTCTGAAATGTCCGCTGAATCAGGTACAGCTGAGAATCCTGCCAGCCATATAATTTTTCACCATCAACAGAAACGATGCGCTCGCCGGGTTTGAAGCCGGCCTGAGCCGCGATAGAGCCCGGCTGTATGTCGCCAATAATCGTCGGATGGTCCTGCATGCCAGCAATGTAAAGACCCCACATAGCCACGATCGCAAACAGGAAATTAGCCAGCGGCCCGGCAGCCACGATCGCAGTGCGTTTTGCCAGCGACTGGCGATTAAACGCCCTGTGCTTTTCATCTTCAGCGACTTCTTCTACTCGCTCGTCAAGCATTTTAACGTAACCACCTAGAGGAATGGCCGCCAGCACGTATTCGGTATCGTCATTTTTGCGTCGCCAGGTTTTGAGCGGTTTTCCAAAACCTACTGAAAATCGATGAACTTTCACGCCGGCACGACGCGCGACCCAGAAATGACCAAACTCATGAATCGTCACCAGAATGCCAATGGCGAGAACGAAACCGAGGACGCTGTAAATAAATTGCATAGTAGTTAGAGGCTGGTGGTGCCGGGAATTAAGTTCATTGTGTTAAGTAAGCTTATATACGTTACAGGGTAAATCTAATTTGCATAAAATCCGCCTTCAAGCTAGCAGGTTTTCATCTCGAATCTGCTTAATCTGGTCACGAATGGCACCGGCCTGCTCAAACTCCAGGTCTTTAGCGTGCGCATACATCTTCTTTTCCAGTTTTAATATCAATCTAGCCCAGTCACCTGGTTTTTTCGAACCATATTCGTCGACTATTTCAGCCGCCTGAGCATAGCGTATTTTCTCTTTTGGTGTGCTGGGAATACCATCAATAATATCACGCACCGGCTTTACCACGCCCCTGGGCGTAATATTGTGCTGCGTATTGTATTCCGCCTGCTTTTCGCGTCGACGATCGGTTTCTTCTACGGCCTGTTTTATCGAATTTGTTTCACGATCGGCAAATAATATAACCCGGCCGTTAACATTCCTTGCAGCCCTGCCTATGGTTTGAATCAATGAGCGGGTCGATCGTAAAAAACCTTCTTTATCTGCGTCCAGTATCGCTACCAGTGATACTTCCGGTATATCCAGGCCTTCCCGTAGCAGATTGATACCAATCAGAACATCAAATTTACCCAGACGCAAATCGCGGATTATTTCCACCCGTTCAACGGTATCGATATCTGAATGCAAATAACGTACTTTTATATCCTGAGCGTCATAGTAGTCTGCCAGATCCTCTGACATACGCTTGGTGATTGTAGTGACCAATACTCGCTCATTGCGCGCCACGCGAAGATGTATTTCTGAAAGCAAATCGTCTACCTGGGTTTCAACCGGTCGAATCTCCACTATGGGGTCAACCAGTCCTGTCGGACGCACCACCTGGTCGATCACCTCAGGAGCATGCGTCAGTTCATACTTTCCCGGCGTAGCAGAAACGAAAACAGTTTGCGGAATCAGGGCCTCAAACTCTTCGAACATCAAAGGCCGGTTATCTCTCGCCGACGGTAATCGAAACCCATATTCTACCAGCGTATCTTTTCTTGACCGGTCTCCTTTAAACATTGCGCCAACCTGCGGCATCATCACATGGCTTTCATCAACAAACAATAAACCATCTTTTGGAAGATAGTCCATTAAGGTAGGCGGGGCTTCACCCTCCTTTCGCCCTGACAGGTAACGAGAGTAGTTTTCTATGCCCGTGCAATAACCCAGTTCACGCATCATTTCCAGATCATATTCGGTGCGCTGTTTAAGTCGCTGGGCTTCCACCAATTGGCCATTTTCTTCAAGTTCATTGTGCCGGGCGCGTAGTTCTGAACGAATATCGTCAATGACATTTAATACTGTCGATCGTGGCGTGACATAGTGGCTTTTAGGGTATACCGTTACGCGCTGCAGCTTTTCTTCAACCGCACCGGTTAGAGGGTCAAATCGCGTGATATTTTCAATCTCATCACCAAATAACTCCAGGCGCACTGCCAATTGTTCTGATTCGGCCGGATAAATATCAATCACATCGCCCCGTACACGAAATGTGCCACGGCGTAATTCGACGTCATTTCGCGTGTATTGCAACTCGGCCAGGCGCTGAAGAATAGAACGCTGGTCCATCTGCACGCCCTGGCGCACGTGTAAAATCATTTTGTGATAAGACTCCGGATCGCCAAGACCGTATATGGCCGATACAGTCGCTACAATAATGGTGTCGCGACGTTCGATCAGGGCCTTGGTTGCCGACAGACGCATCTGATCAATATGATCATTGACCGAGGCATCTTTTTCAATATAAGTATCCGAAGAAGGCACATAAGCTTCAGGCTGGTAATAATCGTAGTAGGAAACAAAATACTCCACTGCGTTGTGCGGGAAAAAATCGCGCATTTCTGAATACAGTTGCGCTGCCAGAGTTTTATTTGGGGCGAGAATAAGCGCAGGCCGCCCGGTTTTTGCGATGATATTTGCAACCGTGAACGTTTTACCTGAGCCGGTTACACCGAGCAGTGTCTGATAAAGTTCCCCGGCCTCTAAACCTTCCAGTAAGGCTTGTATCGCCTGTGGCTGATCACCTGCGGGTTCATAGGCGCTAACGAGCTCAAACACGGACAAAATTAAATTTCGCGTCTATCACTAAACGCCTGACTTAGCGTGCCTGCATCCATGTACTCAAGTTCGCCCCCCACCGGCACACCGCGCGCAAGCCGGGTAACGGATACATCCCGTTGAAGCAATAGATCCGCAATATAATCAGAGGTGGCCTCCCCTTCCAGGGTTAAATTTGTCGCCAGTATGACTTCGTCCACTTCACCTGTCTCAATCAATTCCAGCATCCGCGAAATCCCCAGTTGCTCGGGGCCTATTCCATCCAGCGGAGACAAATGCCCCATCAACACAAAATACATGCCCTTAAATGCGCTCGCCTGCTCGATCGCCTCGATATCAGCTGGCGTTTCAGCAATACACAGCAGCCGGCTATCACGACTTTTTGAAACACATATGCTGCATAAATCGTTTTCAGAAAAATTATTGCAGCGCTGACAATGATTTACTTTAGACAAGGCGGATTTAATGGCTTCGGCAATTGAAAAAGCGCCTTCACGATCCCGTTCCAGCAAATAAAATGCCATACGCTGCGCCGATTTAGGGCCTACCCCGGGTAATCGCTGTAAAGCATACTGGAGTTGTTCTACTGAGCGGGAATCAGGCATTTTTTACCAGAGAAGAACTAATAAGTCGCACCCGGGCGGCACGAATTGATTTACTAAATTAAGCTTAGTATTCAAAACGGCAATTTCATACCGCCGGGAAGGTTTAATCCTGCGGTCAAACCGCCCATTTTTTCTTGCGTAGTGGTTTCAATTTTGCGTAAGGCATCGTTGAATGCGGCAGCCACCAGGTCTTCGAGCACGTCAATATCGTTACTGACCAATTCCGGGTCGATTTTTAGCCTTCGAACATCGTGCCGGCAACTCATCACAATGCTAACCAGGCCTCCGCCGGATTGACCCTGAACCTCCATCTCTGCCAGCTCCTCCTGTGCCTTTTTCATATTTTCCTGCATGGCTTGCGCCTGCTTCATCATATTGCCAAGACCTTTCATCACTCACCTCATTCAATAGCGTTTTTTAACCTGAACCGCGAACAGCAGGTCAATTTGAAACACAAAGGCCGCAACGCGTGCTTAAGATGCACGCTTTACCGTTATTTGTGTTAATCGTTTTTGTCGCGCAAAATTAAATTAATCACCTTGCACGATCAGTATTTCAATTTATCGGCTTAATCGAACTCTCATCAATGTCTGCATCGAACAAAGAAACCAGCTCTTTCACGTTTTCATCCTGTTTAAAGTCTTCGCGCGTTTTCACCAGGTTTGATCTTTCCCGTTCCGCAATCACGCCCGAAGCGGTGCGTTCGCGCGTCACATCACCAAACTCAACGTTAATTGTAAATTTCTGACCGCTACCACGCTGCAATGCGTCGCTTATTTGTTGCATTCTATCAGCCGACTGCAGACTCTGGTATTTCTCATCCAGCTTCAGGTTTAGCACACCGTCTTTAAACGACAAGGGCATCATGTGTACAGCCAGTTGCCGCGCCATGCCTTTAAGCCCGATCTTGACAACGAAATCCGACCAGACATTAATATTTTCCAACAGAGAATTGATATCCATCATTTCGTCTGGAAGATATAAAGACGACGGCTGTGAGGCTTCAGAAAGCGCTCGCACCGTGTCTTTTGTTTCAGCTGCGGGTTCGGACGGCCTAGCCACAGATTCGGGTTGAGTTATGCTTGAAGCAGGTTTTAAATAACGGCTCAATTGATCATTCTGCAGTCCGTTTTCCAGAAAAGACTCAACCTCTTCAGCTATTTTCTCGATTGTCCGGGGTTCTGGTATAGACTTAGTTTTCTCAGCGGGCTTGTCCGTATCGCTAACTACGCCAGCGGATTGCGAGGAAGCATTTTGCGTACCCTGTTCTGCAATACGTCCACCAGTTGACAATGCCCTCGTGCCATCACCCGGCCTGAAGGCCATCAGCCTTAATAAGACCATTTCAAAACCGGTTCTCGGGTCAGGCGCCAGCATAAAATCTCGCTTTCCATTAAGCGTAATCTGATAATACAATTGCAATATCTCCGGCGCGAGACCGTTTGCCAGACGCTCAACATCTTCAAGCGCCAGCCCCTTCCATTCAACCGCATCGGGTGCAAACTGGTACAAAGCCAGGGCGTGAAAATAAGACATCAAATCATCCAGCGCAGTTTTTAAATCCTGTGATGATCGAATTAAGCGGTCTGAACAAGCCAATAACGCCGTCGCGTCATTTTCTGTCAATGCCTCGACAATTGATACAATGGTTTGCCCATCCACCAGACCCAACATATCTCGAATGCTGGTTTCAGTCAGTTCCCGATTGCTATAAGCAATCGCCTGATCCAGCAAACTCAGCGCATCACGCAGGCTGCCATCAGCCGCCCGTGCAAGCAGGCTTAAGGCTCCCGGTTCATAGTGTATCGATTCGCTATTAAGAATCGTGGTCAGTTGAGATTCTATATCCGCCAGTTCAATCGCATTCAGGCTAAACTGTATGCAACGTGAGAGTACCGTCATGGGTAGTTTTTGCGGGTCCGTCGTTGCCAGTAAAAACTTTACATGTTCCGGCGGCTCTTCCAGCGTTTTCAACAAGGCATTAAAGCTGTGCGTTGACAGCATATGTACCTCATCAATCAGGTAGACCTTATAACGGCCCTGAGTCGGCGCATACTGAACATTCTCCAGCATTTCTCGCGTATCATCGACCTTGGTTCGTGAAGCGGCATCCACCTCGATAAGATCCATAAACCGCCCTTCGGCCACTGCCATACAGGAGGCACACTCACCACAAGGCGTGGAACTCACTCCTTTTTCGCAGTTTAGCGCCTTGGCAAAAATGCGCGCCAGAGTCGTCTTTCCCACGCCGCGCGTTCCGGTAAATAAAAAGGCATGATGAACACGATCCTGATCCAGTGCGTTGGATAACGCGGATACAACGTGCGACTGCCCGATCACGTCGGCGAATTGAGCAGGGCGCCATTTGCGCGCCAGCACCTGGTAGCTCATCGCTCGTTAATCGGAATAAAATAATACAAGATAAAGCAGGAGGTTATTCATACTATAATTAAAAATGGGGTGGCGGATCCAACAAGCCGGGCCTGATACCCGATTCGATTGCTGCGGCTGCTCCCTTCCGGGCCTGACCGGGTTCACAATCTATCGCCACCAGGGTGGCCAATTTTCACCGCCATAATGCGCCAGTTAATTCAAAGTAGCGCGGTCGGGCATTTTACCACAAAGGTAGAATTACATGCTTGCTTCATCGCGTAATTTTTTAATCCGGATCGACATTTTTAGTTTGTGGCGAAACGTAAATTTCATTAGCTCAACGAAAATTCCACCCTTCCGCTGCTCATTGCTAAGAACATTCTGTATCCGACAGGCTTCTAGCCCGAATAATTCATGAATTACACATGCCCTCACTTGTCTATTGATTCCACAGTGAATTTTCTTCAATCGACCGTACACACGAGTACGGCGCTCAATCAGATAACCCACTGTGGAAACAATATCCTACGTGATCATCATGCGAATTCATGAAATATCCGGGCTAGGATTGCTTGATCAGCGCGTTCGTCAATACCTGAATGAATTCGCGTTTGGGACTGCTGACTCTTTCGACCACACCAACCACACGTTTAACGGGACTCGTACCGAATGGAACCACCTTTATACCAGCCGGAAATGGCTGTTCGACGGTCCGTTGCGGTACGATTGATATCCCCAGGCCATTGGCCACCATTTTAGCAATGGCCTCCAGCGAATCAAGATTCATACGCGGTTCTACCTTGATACCGCGATCCAGCAGCAAAGCCTGGATTTGTTGCCCGGCGTAAGTATCCGGATGAAACTGTATAAAGGGATATCGCTCTAACAAATCCGTATCCACGTCACCTTCTGCATCCGTTGGCGCGATCAGGACCAGCGGTTCCTCAGCGAAGGCGTGCCAGCTCATGCCTCGCCCTAACTGGGCCGGCTCGGTTACTATCGCCGCGTCAAGCACGCCTTTATTAACTTCACTAACCAGGTGCGCGGACAATCCGCTACTCAGTTCAATCATTAGCTGCGGATGAGTTTTACTTAGACAAAGCAGAGTTTGCGGCAGAACTCCGCTCATTACGGTTGGTATCACCCCGATACGCAGCATACCTCCCAGCGGGCTATCACGTACATCGTCTTTCAGGGCCTGACACTGATTGATGATTTCGCGTGCCCGTTTTACCAGCCGCAATCCTCTGGCGTTCATAACAGGTGGCCGCCTGCTACGATCAAATAGCTCGGCATCCAGCACGCGTTCCAGAGATTTTATCTGCAGGGAAATCGCCGATTGTGTTAAGCCTATCACTTCGCCGGCAGCTGCAAACGTACCGTAATCTGCAATCGACACAAAGGTTTCCAGTTCTCTCAGGCTATATCTTAATCGCATATCGCTTGATCATATATGTGGCTTACGGGAATGAAGCTCCAACTCTGATTGCACGACCCAATCAAGTTAGCATCAAAACCGCTCAACATTTACTTAATGAATATTGAACACTAGGTTTCATGCGGGTTCCAGGTGGTTGGTGATGCTCTGTGACC
>JAUVBY010000054.1 GCA_030590945.1 Gammaproteobacteria bacterium
CAATTTTTTCGGCTTCGACCACCGCACGAACCAACAGCCCTAGTTTGACGCGTTCTTTTGACGGCGCTTCGTAATTCTCGCGCTGCAACATATCCTGATTGTCAGGCATGCCCTGTTGTTCCATCTGGCTTTTAACCTGGGCCATTGCACGGTCAATTTCTTCTTCAACTGGTGCAGTAGGAATCGGGAAATCGTATTTTTTGGACAATACTTCAAAAACCTGGTTACGCGTATGGCTTCTCTGTTTTTGAATCATTTCGCGCTCCAGGCCGGTGCGCACTTCATCGCGCATGGCAACCACGCCGCCTTCAACGCCCATGCCTTTCGCAAACTCGTCATCCAGTTCAGGCAAGGTGCCCTGGTTTACCCGGGTGACCTTAACCGTAAATTCGGCTGTCTTGCCAGCTACATCGGTGCCGTGGTAATCGTCAGGGAACTTGATTTTAAAAACCTTTTCGTCGCCTTTTTTCGCGCCGGTTAAGTTGCTTTCAAATTCTTCCATGAAACGGCCTTCGCCCAGAATCAATTCTGCTGCTTCACCGTTTCCACCCTCGAAAGCTTCACCGTCAATGGTGCCGGAAAAATCGATAATGAGCTTGTCTCCCACTTTAGCTGCCTGGTCAGATTCACTAAACTCAGTTCGGCGTTTCTGGATATTAGCCAGCGTGCGATCAATGTCTACATCGGCTACTTCAACTTCCAGCTGCTCAATGCTTTCGCCATTCAGATCCGGAGTATCGAATTCCGGGTAAACCTCGATCTCAACGTCGAATATAAAATCTTTACCCTGTTCAACCTGGGACGGAGCGATATTTAACAGGCTGGCAGGAACGATTTTTTCCTGCTGCAGGGCCTTGGGATAGTATTCATTGATAAGATTGTCAATCGCTTCTTTCAGCGCAGAGCCGCCAAACTGTTTCTCCAGCATTTTTTGTGGGACTTTACCTTTACGAAACCCCGGAATTCGAGCGTTTTTTGAAAAACGCGCCAGCTGAGTTTTGACCGCTTTGTCGAATAGCTCTGCATCGACGGTAACGGTTAATTTGCGTGCGATGTCCGCTTGCTTCTCTATTGAAACTTTCATTATGTACTCGTGAAATGAATATTAATCTTGATGAATGATGCGATTGAAACGTTGATTAAATGGTGCGAAAGGAGAGACTCGAACTCTCACGGGTTGCCCCACAGGAACCTAAATCCAGCGCGTCTACCAATTCCGCCACTTTCGCCATTTAATACAACATATTGCCCGGGCCAGAACCCTACGCCACCAGGGCGTATCGTCTGCATGTGCTCCCAGTGGAACACATAAATATGGGGTGAACGATGGGGCTTGAACCCACGACCGCCGGAATCACAATCCGGAGCTCTACCAGCTGAGCTACGCTCACCAAAATATTCATTCGTTTTCCGAATGATAGACTTCAAACCAATGAAGTCGGCCATTATTATACTAATATAATGGCGCGCCCGACAGGAATCGAACCTGTAACCTACGGCTTAGCTTACCTACTACGGCTTTCGCCGCCACTACCGGCCTTCGCCTGCAATGTTTGGGGTCTGGACTATATCTTCACCGTTTCAGGTGGAACACGTATAGTCTCTACGGATCCCGTCTATTTAATCCCTACCATCGCAGTGATTTGCCATCGCAAACGCACCACGATCCTTCAGGATCTTACCGGTTTCCTCGGTATTGCCATAAGCCGTTCAATCCTCACCCAAATTCATATTGAGTCAGCACTGGCGAGCTTGAAGGTTTCACCGATATAGTGTTCTGCACTGCCCGGGTTGTTGTTTCCCCGGTCAGGCTCCTATTGTTAAGTCGAAACTTCTCGACTTCGCGTCAAAGGCCGTTGCTCTATCCGGTTGAGCTACGGGCGCTCAACTAAAATTGGTCGGGGTAGAGGGATTTGAACCCCCGACACCCTGCTCCCAAAGCAGGTGCGCTACCAGACTGCGCTATACCCCGATCCACTGCGTTTCAAACAGGGGGGGCGAATATACTGATTAGCCCTATAAAGGTCAATGCTGACTTGGGCATTATTTCACTGGGAACCGCGGACGAGTCTTCGAGTTCTTTGCTTAGCCGATAAAGGCGTAGGCAAAGCGGGTATTAAATGTTTCGTTTAGCGTACCAATTAAGCCGTCGGCGGGCACAGCTTCGCTTTCAAAAACCGGCGCAATACAAATTATATGTTTGGAAAAACAGGCACGCTTCCTGAGGTTTAAATGATTCACTAGCGTTGATACATTGCATTGTGGGCAGGATATTGCACCATTTTTTGTCGCGCCAATATGATGTTTCCAGTGCTCTATCGCCTGTTTACAGGCAGGGCAAAGCGGAGCGGGTGCGCGACTGCCGGAAAATAACTCGGGTTTTGGCAGCGCAGGAACCGTGATCCGAATATGCTGTGGCCCCTGTTCCGGGTCAAGCGCGATGTTCGGTGCGCAGCCCAGGAATGCAATATGGCTAAAGAAGCGTGATCCGGCCAAAAACCTGGACGTCGCGATTGGTTTTCCGATTAGCTTAATCGATTTGAGCAGATCAATGAGTTCTGCGTGTGCAATGTGGTCGCTGTCGGTCGCTGTGTACAGCGTCAGTGATGGACGCGACATACTTCGCAGGAAATCTAATGCGTAAATTTTCCGAGTTTGATGCGTTCTGCCTCCATCATCTCTACTTCGCGTGAACCCGAAATCACAATCTCAGGATTAGGTACGAAATCAAGTTCTGAATTGCCGCGCTCATAGGGAACGGAATTGAGTATGACGCGCATCGCATTGAGCCGCGCCAGGTGTTTGTCGTTGGAGCGTATAACCGTCCAGGGTGCGTTGCTGACATGGGTTTTTTTCAGCATCTCATATTTTGAATTGGTGAAATCATCCCAGCGTTCCTGTGCCTGCAAATCGACCTCGCTCAATTTCCATTGGCGCAATGGATCGGTCTTGCGGCGCTCAAAACGTTCAGCCTGGGTTTGCTTGGTGACGCTGAAATACAGCTTCACCAGGATGGTCCCGGTTCGGACCAGATCTTTTTCAAAGCCGACCACGCCTTTCATGAATTGTTTATATTCTTCGGGTGTACAAAAGCCGAAAATGGGTTCGACCATCGCGCGGTTGTACCAGCTACGATCAAATAATACCACTTCGCCGCCGCGTGGAAAACGCTGTACGTAGCGCTGAAAGAACCATTGCGTTCGCTGAGCATCGCTGGGTTTTCCCTGGGCTACGATGCGGTAGTGTTTTTCATTCATATAGCGAGCAACCCGGCGAATGGTTCCCCCTTTGCCGGACGCGTCCCGCCCCTCGAACAGTATGATCATCGGGCGCTTGGTTTGCTCAAGATATTTCTGCATGCGAATCAGCTCGGCCTGAAACGGCTTGAGCGATTTTTCTTTCTTATGCCGGGACAGCGCTTTTTTGGCTTTGTCGGTCTCCAACTTGGCAAGTTTTTGTCGCAGTTGCTCGTTTTCTGCTTTCAGTGCCGCCGTGTTAGTCACCGGGTGCACGCTCTTCTGGGCTGTTTGAGTCGTCATTATTAATATCGGATAAGCTTGATCATCGAGCCGTTAATTATAGCAATTTTAGTGATCCAGCCGTAGCTGAAACGAGGTTGATTGCACTAAAAATGATATGGGTCATGTCAAAATTTGTTTTTGTCTGTCTGATGATGCTGACTTTGCGTGGCTTCGCTATAATACGCGACGAGTAGGCCATGTAAATTCGAATCAGGAGCGATGATATTGTCAGGCAAGGGACATATAAATACGGGAAAATTGATTTATTTGATGGGTGCATCGGGTAGCGGAAAAGACAGCTTGCTGCGCGCAGTGGCCGGGTGGCAAAAGCGAACGAGCTCCATTGTAGCCGCGCGGCGTTATATTACCCGCAAGGTGCGGGCAGGCTGCGAACCGCATACTATGCTTAGCCAGGCCGAATTTGACGCGAACGAACGGGCAGGAAAATTTTTGTTTAACTGGGAAGCGCACGGGTTTCAATATGGTATTGGCCAGGAGGTACTGGCGGGGCTGAAATCCGGGAAGCATGTGGTGGTCAACGGGTCGCGCCGTTACCTGGCGACAGCGCAGGGAATTTACCCGGATCTTGTCCCGCTGTGCCTGGTGGTGGCCCCCGAGGTGCTCAAATCGAGGCTGATTGCCCGTGGCCGGGAAACAACGGAGGAAATTACGGCACGATTACAGCAGGCGCAGGCGTTCTCAGGCTTGATCCCTGATGACGTAATCAGAATAGACAATAATGGCCAGATAGAATTGGCGGTTGAACAACTACGCCATATACTGGCGCCTTGAACGCCTCTAGCCCCCTACAGGATCGACTCAATCGCTTTTCGTAATTCTGACTCAGACATCCGGCCTAGTTTTTTGGCGCGTAGATATCCCTGACGATCAAATATCAGCGTAAATGGCAGGCTGCCGTTGTTGCCGAGCTCGGCAAGCCACTTTTGCCCTTCACCTTTGCCCGCCAGTAACTGTGGATAGTCCATACCCATCGAGTCCACATAACGGCGCACTTCTTCTTCGCCATCATGCGCAATGCCAACCAGTTCTATGCCCTGTTCGGCGTATTGTTCCTGAACAGACATAAACATCGGAATTTCTTCGCGGCAGGGTTCACACCAGGTGGCCCAGTGGTTCACGAGCAGAATTTTATCGCGCCAGTCGCCGAGCTGGTTTTGCCCGCCGTCTAAATTTTGCCAGACGGTATCGGGTAGCCTGGTCGATGCCTGGGATTCCGCTGTGAGAGAAACGTCATTGCGATGCAGGCCCACCTGCCAGCCTAGCATCATCCCCGCGATTGCCAGCGCGGCGGTAAGCCAAAGTTTGTTCATCTACGATCGTACGTGGTTTAGATAGATTTAAGGTGCTGGAGAAACTCTTCAGCCTTCATATAGCCGTAAAAATTTTTGTCCTTGATCTGGTTCCCCTGCCTGTCAAAAAACAAGGCCGCCGGCGGCCCGAACACGCCGTAGCGTTTTTTCAGGGCTTTGCGCTTTTCGTCATTCGGGTCGGTGACATCGACTTGCAGGGTGGCAAAATTTGCGCGTAGTTCAGCCCGCACGGCCGGATCCTGAAACGTCGTTTCTTCCATTTTCAGGCATTCTACACACCAGTCCGCATAGTAGTCGATCATCACTTTTTTGCCCGCGACTGCGGCAGCTTCAAGCTGTTGATCGAGTTCAGCCATGGAATTTACCCGGGTGAACAGGTGGCGGGTATCGACCGTAATGCCGCTCTGATTGGCGGGGGCCACTGAAAATAGATGTTCTGGCAGAGGGCGCTCAATTCTGCGTTCACCCATCATCGCACCAAATAGTGCCAGGATGCCCCAGATGAGCAGTAGCGTGCCGATGCCTTTAAATAATTTCTGCCATCCGCTTGCGCCCTCTGGCAGAGATTGAGTTGCACCCAGGTAAATTGCCACGACGATAAATAGTACAGCCCATAGATACAATACCGGTACCGCGGGTAGTATTCCCAGCAGATAGATGGCAACGGCTACCAGCATTACGCCAAATACGTATTTTACTTTATCCATCCACATGCCGGCTTTGGGCAGTATGTGGCCCGCACCCATGCCCAGCAGAATCAGCGGGATGCCCATGCCCATTGCCATGGAAAACATGGTGAGAGCGCCGAGGCTGGCCGAGCCTTTTGCGATGGCGATGCTTAAGAATGAGATTAATACGGGTGAAACGCAGGCACCGACAATTAAGGCCGAAATCAGGCCCAGTACAAATACCATCGGCAGTGTGCCGCCCTTGATGCCCTGAGATTTCTCCGCCAGTCGGGACTGAACAAAGGAGGGCATCTGGATTTCATACAGACCGAACATGGAGAGCGACATCACCATAAATATTGCTGCCATAATGCCAATCGCCCAGGCATTCTGGAAATAAGCTTGCAACTGGTCACCCGAGGCACCCGCCACGGCACCAATGGCTGCGTACGTCACGGCGGTACCCAGTACATAGACAGCTGCCAGCAAGGCTGCTTTTGATTTAGTGACGTGTTCACCCTGCCCGGCAATCACGCTGGACAAGATTGGAACCAGCGGCAAGACACACGGCGTAAACGTCAGGCCGATGCCTGCCAGGAATGCAGTGAGCAGGACCCACCAGAGCGCGTTGCTGGTTTCCTTATCTGTGGCCGGCGCGTTCGCTGCGGCCGTTGCAGATGTGTCCGGCATTGCGGGTGCCGGCGCCGTGCTTTGTGCCTGGGCACTACTGATGAGATCGGCAACCGATAGCTCAAAGCGTTTGTTCTGGGGCGGATAGCATACGCCCAGATCTGCGCAGCCCTGATATTGTGTGTCGAGCACCAGGGTTTCGCTTCCCGTGGCGGTGGCCAGTTTTAGTAAGGCATCAATCTGGTTTCGATAAACGATGACTTCACCAAAATACTCGTCCTGCTTGAGTTTGCCCTCGGGCAATATCGGCTTATTAAGGGCGTGCGTGGAGGATTCAAACTTGAGTTTATTCTGATACAGGTAGTACCCCTCGGCGATATCAAAGCGAACATTGATACCGTCCCGATCGGTAATGGCGCTGACGCTAAAGGCCTCATCAGGTGGTAACAGTTCATCATCGGCAGTGGCGCCGCCAAGCAGGTCACGTAGTTCGGAGATCGATGCCAGTTCCTCATCTGCCTCAGTGGTGAGGTTCATTAACGGCGCCGGGGCAGCCAGCGGGTCTGAGGCAGGCGTAATCGCCGCGATCAGTTGGAGTGGAATTTTATGCGTGATGGGGGGGTAGCAGACGCCGATGGGTTCGTTGCAGCCCTGGCCTTTGACGGTCAGTAGTACATTGCTTGCATTGCTGGAAACCGGGATCGAGAACGCGACCTGTTTCACATACACCTCGACATCGCCAAAAGCCGGATCCGCCTTGGTTTTACTGGGCGGGAAATCGTATTGAATATCGATAGGCGTACCGCTGTTATCCTCGAGCGAGAACGACAGCTTGTCACGATACATATAGTATCCGTCTGCGATGATCCATTTCGCGTCCAGGCCCTCTTCGCTTACTTCAACGCTAAAAGCATAGGCTTCGTCAGAGGGCAGTAATTCGTCATCCTGTGCGAACACGGATAAAGACACAGCGCCCAGCAGCAGCCAGACTAGCAGTGATAAGGGACGGTTTAAACGAGCTTTAAGCGAGTGAATCATACTGAAATCAGAGTAGACGTAAAAATTCCGGGCTCACCGCAAACTGGCCAACCCTTAATGTACATAAGACACCCGATTTAACCATAAGTTCATGCGGGTTGTCTGCTGCCCATTAGATGTATGTAGTGCGTTATCAATAGAATAGCCATTTTGACAGACTCCTGGCAGGATTATATCCAGAGGAATAATGCGCAGGCTGCGGTCAGGCCGCCCGTTAGCCAGGTGAAAACCTTCCAGCGCATGGGCGTGGATAAAAACTGGCGTATGCTGCGCCCTGCAATAGCCCACGGCAAAATAGAAATGAAGCTCAGGGGCGGGATGATTAGCATCACGGCCCACATGAGATCCGGGTTTTCTTCCAGCGCCACCAATACCAGGCTGACCAGTGCCAGTGTCGCGGATATTGCTTTTGGATTTGCAAATTGAAATAGTGCTGCGGCGACAAAGGCCATCGGCTTTTCTTCGCTGGTTGAAGCTGCTCGTGAAGCGTGCGCCATTTTCCAACCGATGATGATCAGCCAGATACTGCCAACTATTTTCAGCAGTAAAAGTAATTGCGGCCACTGTGCAATCAGAGGTTTGAGTCCCAGTATTGCAAGCAGGTTCAAAATACAGGTGCCGAAAACGATTCCAGCCAGATGTGGCATGGTTGCCTTCATCCCGAAGCGCGCGCCCGAGTAGGTTAGCATCATGTTGTTCGGGCCGGGTGTGGCCCACATGCTGTAGGCCACAACGATAAAGGGCACCAGAGGTTGAATAATCTGAATCATGTTTCAGGTCTAATCATTTGGGCACGATTGTAAATGGCTTCAAGCGCCGGGTACAGATATAGTAACGGGGGAAATCAGGCTGTACAGACGGTTAATTTATGCCTCAGGAGGCTTGATGTAGCATACAATGCTCGCCACCAGAGCACTGCCCGTTTTCCACCCACAATCTTTATGCTGACTATACTGCTTTCCATCGCTCCAATTTTTGCTTTGATGCTGCTGGGGCATGGCTTGCGGCGCGGGGGTATTCCCAGTATCGAGTTCTGGAATCTCAATGACAAGCTGGTGTATTGGGTGCTGATTCCGGCATTGCTGTTCAATAATATGTCTCACATGACGATCAGTGCTGATCTGGTCGGAGGCTATTCGATCGTTATACTGGGTGGATTTGCAGCCGCATTTGGTTTCGGCTTGTTGATGAGCCGGTTCAGCGAAAACCCGGCCGCGGGAAGTTCCGTTTTGCAGGGTGCTGCCAGGCACAATACGTTTATTGCGCTGGCGGTCGCGGAACGATTGTACGGTACAGAAGGTTTGGCATTGGCCGCTTTATGTTCAGCCATACTGATCCCGGTAACCAACTTAACCGTCGTGCCTGCACTGGCCATTATGCTGCGCAAACGGGATGAGCAAGGCCTGGTGGTGGCGATTTCCAAAGAGTTGGCACGCAACCCGCTTTTGCTCGCCGTGGGACTGGGATTGCTGGTCAACAGCCTGGAGGTCGGCGAAATACCGGTGATTCACGACATTACCAGGTTGTTGGGTAATGCCGCGTTGCCGATCGTATTGTTGTGTGTTGGCGCGAATATAAGGGTGCGTAAAATGGCCACGTCATTGCAGCCTACCCTGTTATCAATGGCAGGAAAAATGCTGGTCTTCCCGCTGGTAATATTCGGCCTGTCACGCTGGGTGGGCTTGTCGGAACTTGAAACACTGGTTGCGGTGCTGTTTGGCGCGGTGCCTACCGCGGCCTCGGGGTTTACCCTGGCCAGACAAATGGGCGGAGATGCGCCGTTAATGGCCGCGATAATAACGATTCAGACCTTACTTTCTTTTATTAGCCTGCCGTTAACCATCATCTGGGCGACGCACTATTTTCATTAAGACAGTAATTCTCTGCGATGCCTCAATGCGTCACGTTAAATAGTCGATCCAGATGTTGTATTTCTTCAAGCAGCGCGTCGGTATCCTGCGCCAGAAGTTTAAACTCCTCTTCAGCCAGCGGGTGAATTTCACAAACCGTAGGCAGGGGTAAATCCCGCGCAATCAAGTCCTGCGTTTTGGGGAACATAACCCATTGCACCCATTCCAGAAAGCTCATGGTATCGTAGCAAAAGGGTGTGCCGCTCTCAAATGCGCTGTCATCGGGGCGAACGCTTGCGTATAATTTGAGTCGCTGCATGGTGGTTTCAATTTTTAAAATCTGTTTTGTGATTTGTGCAGGGCGGTCAGTCATAGAGCAAATTGTACGTAAGAAGTTATGTGCAGATCAGATATAAAACGGTGGGCATATTATAAAGAACGGGATACGCATGCTTTCGATTATTATTGTTTCATACAATACAAAAGAATTGCTGGGTCAGTGCATTGAGAATATCGATGCAATCGATATCGCCATTTCCTATGAAATAATTGTGGTTGATAATGCGTCTGCTGATGGGTCGACACAATTAGTGGAAACGTTGGACACGGAAGTATTGCTGATCAAAAATAGTGAAAACAGATTATTCGCGCCTGCGTGCCAGCAGGGCGCTGAAATCGCACAAGGCGAATATCTGCTGTTCCTCAATAGTGACGCCTTCCCCGGAAAAGGGCAGCTGGAAATTCTGACGGGCGCCCTCAAAGAAGGAGAAGAGCGACTTGCCTGCGTTGGCCCCAGCGTGGTGAGTGCGCAGGGTGTAATGCAAACCGAGGGGCGCCCGTTTCCTTCAATTAGCCTCACGCTGGCGAATGTGCTGGCGATCATAAAATGGCCTGTGCCTGACAGTGTAAAGCGCCACTTGCTTCCCGGAGGTTATCATCGCTTTATGTACGGTATAGAACGAGACGTTGACTGGCTAAGCGGTTGCTGCATGCTGATCAAAAAATCAGTCTGGGCTAAAATAGGGCCATTTGATGAAAAGCTTTATTTTTATAATGAAGACCGCGAATGGTGTTATCGTGCTCGACGGTCCGGGTTTAAAACCAGGGTGATCCCGGCAGCAAAAGTGGTACATTTGGGTGGTGCATCGTCGCGCGAACCGGCAAGCCTGCAAAAACGAATGGGCCTGTTAAGCGGAGAAAAGTATTTCTATCGCTGTACCCAGGGTTTCGCTTATCACCTTACTAATCAGGTATTGATTCTTATACTTTACCCGCTACCCTGGCTAGTTTGCAAACTGGTCGGATTGCGGTTTTATGAACAGGCTTCAAAACGAGAAATGCGCAAGGCGATTAATACCATCAAAATCATTTTGAATAAAAATATTTAAACACTTCGGCACCGGATCATGGCTAAACTATTTCTGATATTTTTGTTTGTACCCCTGGTTGAGATCTATTTTCTGATCCAGGTTGGTGACGTAATCGGCGCCGGCTTTACCATTTTTATGGTTGTGCTGACGGCGTTGATTGGTGCGGCACTGGTGCGATTTCAGGGTCTGACCACGCTGGCGCGCGCGCAGAGTGAAATGCTCAGTAATCGCATGCCAGCATTGGAAGTAATTGAAGGTGCGCTGTTGTTGCTCGCCGGTGCCTTGCTACTGATCCCCGGGTTTGTAAGTGATGCACTGGGGTTTATTATCCTCATCCCGCCGTTGAGGCAACGACTGGTGCAACGTTTTTTGAAAAAGCGTGTAATGCCGGTAGACGGGCAGGTTTACGACGGTGAATCGCGCGAAGCGGATGAGCGAATCATCGACATTGAATACAAAGATCTGGATAAATAGTTCATTTAGCCTGTTTCTGCTGCTTTTCTCGGAAACCCCTATTGAATTAATTGTGCCTATCCCTATGATTAGCACTCGTTGAGCGAGAGTGCTAATTTCGTTCATATACTTAAGTATTCGAATTCGAATGCACAATAATTTTAACCATTAATAAAGATAGGAGTTGAGAGTATGAATATTCGTCCTCTTCATGATCGAGTCGTCGTTGAACGCGTTGACGAAGAAACCACCACTGCCGGTGGCATTGTATTACCTGGTTCTGCAACAGAAAAACCCATGCAGGGAACCGTTTTGGCTGTCGGAAACGGCAAAGTAGCTGATAACGGTGACGTGCGTCCCTTAGACGTAAAAGTTGGAGACAAGGTATTGTTCGGCAAATTCTCAGGCACTGAAGTCAAGGTTGACGGTCAGGAAGTTCTGATTATGCGCGAAGATGATCTCATGGGAGTCATCGAGGGCTAATCACTCAGCTCACACCTGAAACCCGCCATTTCGGCGTTTTAAAATTACTCATTTACAAATTGTAAACTTCGTAATTTTGACCTTGAACTGACAAGTTTCAGGCGCAATCTGATTGATTACCAACGTAAACAACTAATTTATTTTGTTGCTGGAAAGCAGCAATGAACACACACTTATAGAGGAATTTTAAATGTCAGCAAAAGAAGTAAAGTTTGGTGATGCAGCCCGTCAGCGTATGCTGGCTGGCGTGAACATACTGGCCGATGCGGTCAAAATTACATTGGGCCCCAAGGGCCGTAATGTGGTTCTGGATAAATCATTTGGCGCCCCGACCATCACTAAAGATGGGGTATCGGTTGCTAAAGAGATCGAACTGGAAGACAAGTTTGAGAACATGGGTGCACAGATGGTTAAGGAAGTGGCTTCCAAGACCTCTGATATCGCCGGTGACGGAACTACGACTGCAACCGTACTGGCGCAAGCCATGGTTCGCGAAGGCATGAAAGCCGTTGCAGCGGGCATGAACCCGATGGATCTTAAGCGTGGTATGGATACGGCTGTTCGTGCTGCGGTTGAAGGCCTGGTAGATCTATCTCGCCCTTGTACTGATCATACTGAAGTAGCGCAGGTTGGCACGGTTTCAGCAAATGGCGACAACAGCATTGGTGACATTATTGCGCAAGCTATGGAAAAAGTCGGTAAAGAGGGTGTTATTACCGTCGAAGAAGGTACGGCGCTGGACAACGAACTGGATATAGTTGAAGGCATGCAATTTGATCGTGGCTACCTGTCACCTTACTTCGTCAACGACCAGGACACCATGAGTGTGAACCTGGAAGAGCCGCTGATCCTGATTTTTGATAAGAAAATTTCCAACATCCGTGATTTGCTGCCGATTCTTGAAGCCGTAGCAAAAGCCGGTCGTCCTCTGATGATTATTGCAGAAGACGTTGAAGGCGAAGCGCTGGCGACCCTGGTAGTGAATAACATGCGTGGCATCGTAAAAGTCGCTGCGGTTAAAGCGCCTGGTTTTGGTGATCGTCGCAAGTCAATGCTGCAGGACATCGCGGTTCTGACCGGTGGTCAGGTGATCAGCGAAGAAGTGGGCATGAGCCTTGAGACAGCTACTATCGAAGACCTGGGTAGCGCCAAGCGCGTACAGATGACCAAGGAAAATACCACGGTTATTGATGGTGCGGGTGAAGCGAGCGATATCGAAGCACGCGTTAGCCAGATTCGCGCACAAATTGAAGAAGCGACCTCTGATTACGACAAAGAGAAAATGCAGGAGCGCGTAGCCAAGCTGGCTGGCGGTGTTGCGGTAATTAAAGTAGGTGCGGCGACTGAAATTGAGATGAAAGAGAAAAAGGCCCGTGTTGAAGATGCGCTGCACTCGACCCGTGCCGCGGTTGAAGAAGGTGTTGTGCCCGGTGGTGGTACGGCTCTGATTCGCGCAATGTCTTCTCTAGAAGGCGTTAAAGGTGATAATCCTGATCAGGAAGTGGGCGTCGGTATCGTACGTCGTGCGATCGAAGAGCCGCTGCGCCAGATTGTCAGCAATGCCGGTGATGATGCCTCAGTTATTCTGAACGAAGTGAAGAAAAGCGAAGGTAACTACGGTTACAACGCAGCAACCGGTGAGTACGGTGATATGATCGAGATGGGTATTCTGGACCCCACCAAGGTCACGCGCGCTGCGCTGCAAAACGCAGCTTCTATCGCAGCACTGTTGATCACTACCGAAGCGATGGTGGCAGACGCGCCGCAAGACGCGGCAGCGGGTGGTGGCATGCCGGATATGGGCGGCGGCATGGGCGGCGGCATGGGTGGAATGGGCGGCATGATGTAAGCCACGTTTTACCTTAGCGATACAAAAACCTCGATCGGATTTTCCGGTCGGGGTTTTTTTGTGGCCGCCTGTCTCGTTTTTTGCCGTTTATCGTTATTTTTTGATGTGAGTTTGTATCTACGTCCTCGTACTGGCAATATTGGCGACATTCTCCCTGCTTTCGCACCGTATAAACTTTCGTATGAATCTTGTCTGTAAATTCGTTTTCGTTGTCGTATCCACGCTGGGCATATTGGTCCAGAGTGCATTTGCAACCAACTCTACCGCTGCCGATGATGCCTGTTATCATAACAATATACGCAATGCGCTGAGTTATGGGACGACTTTGAATAAGATGGATACAGGCCTCAATAATACCTACAACTTTGCATTGCAAAACCGGCCGCAAACGCCGTTGACGTTGATGCAGAATAAAGCCAGCCTTAAATCGTCTGCGGCGGCTTACGCCAGCCAGTGTGTTTTTGCGCACAGCGCCAGTGGCAGTGCGGATCGACCAGCAGGGGTTGGAGAAAACCTGTTTGTCGGCACAGAGCTGAGTACCATAACGGATGCAAAGTGGTTGTCGCAAAGAACCTACTGGGTGGAAAATGCGATTGCGAATTGGGCTTATGAAGCAAAAATAGTGAGATACGTTAATTCTTCACCGAAGGATTTAGTGAAATGTACCAATGGTTTAACCGGCGAAAACTGCCGATCGGAAATTGGACACTATACGCAAATGGTGTGGGATTCAACCGTTGAAATAGGCTGCGCGGCGCACTATTGCCCAAACGGTATTACTAATTTCAACAGCGGGAAATCGACCAATATTGTTTGCCATTATAGCCCGCAAGGCAATTATAGAGAAAATGTAAATATTTCCGTAGCCAACTACTTTGCACCATACGATGGACAGGGTATTCTGACGGATCCGACTAATAATCCACCCAGTCGGCAAACGTGCTCGACCGGGGCATCTGGCGGTTCATCCGGCTCTTCAGGTCCATCCGATTTTCCTCTGTCCGCGATTATGTTGCTGTTGAACGACTGAGCAAGGGTTCAATCTTCGCTTTTCGTGTGCGGTATTTTGCATGTATAATTAAATATTATAGGCAACAATACGATACTTATGAGCAAGGCAACACAGCCCAGGGAAATAAAACCCAAAGCGGCGTTTGAACTACTGGATAATGAGCCACGTGCTCTGTTGATTGATATCCGTTCCGGCATGGAATTTTTATTCGTCGGGCATCCGGCTCACGCGGTCAATATTGCCTGGATAGATGAACCAGACTGGATAGTTGATCCAAATTTCACGTCACATATTCGCAAGTTAATGCTGGGCGGCGTGTCCTGCGAACTGGATGGTGAGTGCGTACCGATATTGTTAATTTGCCGGAGTGGTAAACGTTCCATGGAAGCCGGAATCAAATTGATTGAAGAAGGCCTGAGCAATGTTTATTCGATTGACGGTGGCTTTGAGGGTGAGCTGGACGAAGGCCATAAGCGCAGTACGATAAATGGCTGGCGCTTTGAAGGCTTGCCCTGGGCACAGTGTTGAGATAAGTGAAGTCCGAACGGATTTCAACTAACGGTATAAACGGTGGCGCTCGATATATTGCCTGGTTGATTCAGGCAGGTCAATCTCAGTGTCGCGGCCTTGTCGGATTCGCTCACGAATAGTATTGGAAGCAGCATCGCAAGCAGGCACCGTTACAATAATAAGTTTGCCGGCTGAAGCGGTTTTGAGATCCCCGACATCGTTCACCTGTCTTTTCTGCCAGTATTCTGGAAGTTCTGAGAAAGAAAACCCGGGGCGACTTAGCACCACCAGATGACTAAACTTTACAATTTCCTGCCAGCGCTGCCAGTCTTCAAATTGATGCCAGGCATCCATGCCGATCAATAAATATAGTCGATCTTTGGGATGCTCCCGGGCGATATCTACCAGCGTGTCAATGGTGTAGGAAGGCCCGGGGCGTTGTAATTCACGTGTGTCTACCTTAAGCCCGGAATGATCTTTAATGGCAAGCTCGAGCATTTCAACTCGATGGGCGTCGTTCACCTCAGGCCTGGTTTTGAAGGGTGAACAGGCGGCAGGAAGAAAGCGTATCTCATCCAGCTGCAGTTGAGTGCGCACAGCATCCGCTGCGAGCAAATGGCCGCGATGTATGGGATTAAAAGTGCCTCCGAACAGGCCGATATGTCGCATCGTTTTCAATGCCGGATGAGCTAACGCGGGGTATTGGAGAACTCGCTAAATTCGACCAGCGTGCTGAAGCTGTTTACCTGTTGCAGCGCACGCTCTTCGATTTGCGTATCGATGCCTCTTTTCTTACGCTCGACAATACGGTACTGGAGCCCGCGTTTGTCGTACAACGCAGCGGTATCGTTTTCCAGTAGCTCAACCACCAGGCCTTCGCCCATAATGTTGTAGATACCGAGTAATTCAACCGGCTTGTCCAAACTCATTATTCTGGTTTCCTCAATTTAAGACAAAAATAGTTCGTTGAACGGATTATTGGTTTGATCTGAATAATGATAGCCCAAATCTGCGAGGAATTGCGCAAACTCGGCTTCAGTATCCTCTGGCACCTGTAAGCCACAGAGTACACGCCCAAAATCAGAACCATGATTACGGTAGTGAAACAGGCTGATGTTCCAGCGCCCGCAAATCTGTTCGAGAAAATTGTGTAAAGCTCCGGGGCGTTCCGGAAATCGAAAGCTGAGCAGTCGCTCATTGTCCAGTCCGGGTGAGTGACCACCGACTAAATGACGGCCGTGGACTTTGGTTAATTCGTTGGCAGATAGATCGGCAGGTTGATAATTGTGTTGTTTAAGCTCGTTCATGCAACGCTCAACCACAGTGTGATCCGTGGCCTGGAAGCCTATAAAAATGTTGGCCCTGTCCGGATCGCTATAGCGGTAATTAAACTCGGTGATGCTCATATCGCCAAATACTTTAAACAGGCGCTGGAAGCTGCCCTGTTCTTCAGGAATAACCACGGCGATAATATTTTCACGGCCTTCGCCAATCTCGGCGCGCTCTGAGACATGTCGCAAACGATCAAAATTCATATTGGCGCCTGTGAGTATCGCCGCATAGTGCCTGTTTTCCTGCGGCTCGCCCTGATCTTCTTTGAGCTTGAGCCATTTCTTTATACCAGCCACGCCTAGTGCACCCGCTGGCTCCATGATGGAGCGGGTGTCCTCGTACACGTCTTTAATCGCCGCGCACAGTTCATCCGTGGAAACCACAATGAATTCATCGACGTATTGCTGACAAAGTCGAAAGGTTTCTTCACCGACTTGTTTCACCGCCACGCCGTCGGCAAAAATGCCCACGTCGTCGAGAATCAGTCGTTCGCCCGCATTAATTGATTGTGCCATAGCATCCGAGTCGTCCGGCTCAACCCCGATTATTTTAATTTCCGGACGCACGGCTTTGATATAGGCAGCCATGCCTGAAATAAGGCCGCCACCGCCGATGGGAATAAAAATAGCATCCAGCGGATGCTGGGTCTGACGGATGATTTCTGCGGCGACTGTGCCCTGTCCGGCTATGACATCGGGATCGTCAAACGGTGGTATATAAGTCATGCCGTTGTTTTGGCAATATTCGTGCGCAGCAGCACCTGCA
>JAUVBY010000101.1 GCA_030590945.1 Gammaproteobacteria bacterium
AATTTTATCGGCTTGCCGGTAATCTGGCGGATAGACAAGGCCGCGCCACCACGTGCGTCACCATCGGTCTTGGTCAGGATCAGGCCGGTTAGTTCTAGTGTTTCGTTGAACGCTTTGGCTGAATTAGCAGCATCCTGGCCGGTCAGACTATCGACCACGAATAAGGTTTCTGCCGGGCTGGTCACCGCATGAATATCTTTTACTTCCTGCATCAGCTCCTGATCTACGTGCAGGCGGCCTGCGGTATCGATGATCAGCACGTCGGTATTCAATTTTTTCGCCTGTTGAACCGCTGCTTTGGCGATCGCAACCGGCTTTTGATCGACCGAGCTTTCAATAAACTGTGCTCCTGCTGCGCTGGAAACCTGCTTGAGCTGGTCGATAGCAGCCGGTCGATATACGTCCGCACTGACCACCGCCACGGTTTTCTTATGCTGTTCCCTGAGCAAATTGGCCAGTTTGGCTACCGTGGTGGTTTTACCCGCACCCTGCAGACCCGCAACCAGGATGACAACCGGCGGGCGGGCATTAAGGTTGAGCACATCGTTATGCACACCCATGAGTTCGATCAACTCGTCGTGCACTACCTTAACCATGGCTTCACCAGGGCTGAGGCTATCAATTACTTCCTTACCGATTGCCCGCTCACGCACCTGCTCGATAAAAGGTTTGACCACGCTCAACGCCACATCGGCCTCAAGCAGGGCAATACGCACTTCGCGCAGTGCGTCCTGGATGTTATCTTCGCTCAGGCGGCCTCGGCCACGCAGGGTTTTAAAGGTCCGTTTAAATCGATCGCCTAGTTGTTCGAACATGAGGGTTTCCGGGGTATTGGTTTATGCGTTTTCAATTGCTGTGAGCGTCTGGAACCTGGCTTTCGTACCTGACCAGCGCACCGCGCTAACGCAAAAGCGGCGGGGTTGAAACCCCGCTTCCTATTCTAACAAATATCACAACAAACAAACGATAATTCAAGATGTCCATTTAGCATCACCGCGGAATCGACTATACTTTGCCCAAACATCTTATATGAATTTCCTCAATGTTAACCCTTCTTAGCTGGGCTTCTTTATTGTGCTACGTTGCCGCGCTGATAACGCTCTGGCAATACACGACACGGCCGGAGAAACATACTGCGATAATGCGTTCTACCGTTATTATCGCGACCGTAGTCGGGGTTATTTTTCATGCGATCGAACTATACGTACGCGTAATCAATACGCAGGACCCGGGTTCCGGATTTTCGATGTCGCTAGGGCATTCTATCTCTCTGGTTGCGCTGGTCGTCACCACTATTTTCATTTTGATTTCAATGATGCGCGCCACGGTCAACCTCGGGTTAGCGATATTGCCCACTGCCATACTCGCGCTGCTGGCCGGGCGTTGGCTCAATCCTGCTCATGCAGCGATCAGCATCGCTCACCCGGGCTTTGAATGGCATATTGTGCTTGGCATTATCACCTTTGCCATGCTTAGTCTTGCCTTTGCACAGTCTTTGTTGATTCTGGTACAGGAAAAACAACTTAAAACTCACCCCCAGTCTCAAACCCGAATTTCACTCATCTCCATGCCCGCATTACAAAGCATGGAAACCCTGTTATTTCAGATTCTCTGGTTGGGTTTTGTGGTTCTGAGCATCACGCTTGCACTGGGTTTACTCGTAAACCGGTCTGAGTACGGCATCGTGCTTTTATTCAATCATCACATCGTTTTAACCCTTTTAACCTGGCTTGCCTATGCTATTTTGTTGTTTGGTAGGCATTTTTTTGGCTGGAGGGGTCGACAAGCGTCCATTTACACGATAATCTGTTATAGTCTCTTCCTAATAGGTTATTTTGGCCCTAGAATAGTACGAGAACTAATCATTAACTAATTGAAACGTATATGAGAATCACTACTTACCTAAAGAGTTTATTTGTTGCCGGTTTATCAGTTTTTATTTTATCCGGTTGTAGTAGCGGCAGTTCTGCTTCCGGACTGGGGCTCGGCATCAGCGGTTTTTGGGCAGGCACGCTGTTCCGTAATGGCGCCGCCTATACCAATTTCACCATGAGTCTGGTTCAGATACAGGACGACGACGACGGTGATACTAATTCGTTTCCCACCAGCACGCTAGAGGGCATATTAAACTCAAACGACAAGTGTATTGCCGGTGGCAAAATTAGCGGGACAATAAACGCCAATAACGTGATTATTGATGTTGAAATGTCTACCGGAACGCTGAGTATGGCGGGTAGTGCCAGCAGCAGCAGTTCGATGACGGGTTCATGGAGCAGCAGTACGGGCGGCGAAGGAGAGGAGGGCGCAGCCGACTGTAACCTCAGCGGTACCTGGACAGCAGGCCGTTAACGAAAAACGCATTCCAGGCGTGAGTAAAAAACCACGCTTGTACTGGTACGTTTGTGCAATAACGCTACTTTTCGCTGCAGCCCTGCCAGTACAGGCGGACCCGGAACCATCCTTTCGATCTTACCTGACCGGTGAAGGTAGCCCGAATCGCCCACGCGGCAGCGCGCAAAATGATTTTGAATGCTCTGATACCATTTATATCGTGGTTGAGGTGACCGATCCGGTACGGCAGAAGACCAGTGAACATCTGCTCATCGTTGACTGGTTTAACCCCGGGCCTAAACTACAGGAAAAAACCCGCATCGAGTTTAAGTCTTATGGCAAAGGAACCCGCGTCTGGGCCTGGTTACGCCTTTCGGGCTCAACCGGCACATCGATGGGCCAGATGTTTGATCCTTCATTTGGCATGAGCCAGTTCATCGGTAAATGGCGCGCAGAAGTGCGGATCGACGGCAAAAAACTGGATACACATCATTTTGACGTCCTGTGTTAAACACACCCTTTATTATTTATTCAGCGGTGATTTCGTACTGACTTTCGCCACATCGTTACGCAAATAGAGCGGCATTAATTCACCCGCAACAACCCAATCGGATTGAGGTATGCGCCCGGCACATTCCAGGGCATGTATGGCCAGAGGGAAGCAATCGCTGGCATACCCGGACACATTCAGCCGATCTTGCAAAAGGTTTGCATAGGCATCCCAGCCGCTACCCGTGCCATATATGGATTGCGCGGTCACGTTGATTTTATCGGGATCGCTCAGATGCAACACACCTGACAAATCCGGCGATCCCTGCGGTCGTGCAAATTCTGCCCAGTACAGTTGCCCCATGCGCGCATCGATTGCAGCTAGAATATTTTTTGAATTTTCAATAGGTACACCTTGCGCCAGAACGGACAGTGCATCCACACCCAGCAGGGGTAAATCTGCGCCGTAGGCCAGGCCTTGCGAAACACCCATACCGATACGAATTCCGGTAAATGAGCCCGGCCCTACATCATTAACAATCAAATCAAGTTGAGATAGCGAGACACCCGCCTCTTCCAACAGGCCCTCAACCATGCCGAGCACGATACTGGAATGGCGGTTAATAGCCTTATCCTGACGATCTATGGTTTCTCCATCCACGGACAACGCGACAGAACACATCTCAGTGACGGTATCGATGGCCAGTACACGCATGACTAATTATTTATGACGTGAAAAAACGCTGCACATCCTGCAGCTTATGCGTCCGTCGCATCGGTGGTAACGCTTCTATAAATTTCTTACCGTAGCCCTTGCTTTGCAAACGTGCATCACAAATCATCAATATCCCTTTATCCTGCTCGTCACGAATCAGGCGCCCTGCTCCCTGTTTAAGCCGGATCACGGCATCCGGGATTTGCACATCGAAAAAGGGTTTACCTCCCGCTTCCTCTACTTTTTTCAAACGCGCACTCATGACCGGATCATTCGGCGGCGCAAACGGTAATTTGTCTATAATCACGCAGGACAAATCCTCACCCTGAATATCAACTCCTTCCCAAAATGACGTAGTGCCCAGCAAAACTGCTTCGGGCGTCTTGCGAAACTGGTCAATTAATTCACCGCGTGGCGCCTGGCCCTGAACAAACAGCGTCCACTGCGTGGTTTCACGCATTTTTTTTGCGACACGATGCAACATTGCGTAGGAGGTAAATAGTATAAACGCCCTGCCCCTGCTGGCTTTTAAAACCGGCAGACAAGCTTCAACCATAGCATCCACAAAGCGACGATCATGTGGCTCAGGCAGGTTCTCGGGCAAATACAGCAACGCATGCTGCTGGTAATCAAACGGGCTATCGTAATACGCCGTATCGATCTCTGCCATGCCAAGCTGATTCAGGTAATAACTAAAATCTTTGCCCGCTGCCAGGGTCGCAGAAGTAAGAATTGAAGTCTTCTCCGGGCGTTGCAATATATTACGCATCTGGCTCGCCACACTAAGCGGGCTGGCGGTCAATCGCGTATTACTTTGTGTAGTTTCAAACCAGCACACCAGATCAGCCGCACGAGCGCTGTGCTCCAGCCAGTCCAGTAATTGCCCCTGAACCTGTAGGGTGCGCTGGTGACAGCGCTGCAACCCGTCTCCGGCGTTAGCCGCGTTGGATAAATCCGTTTCCAGATCGGCCAGCGCATCCAGCAGCGTATTGATCGCCGATAAGCAGGCCGGGTCTTCGGTCAACAACTTGCTCGCGCCTCGCCCATGTTTGGAAGCGGCCAGATGCAACGGTGGCACACCGGCCTGCACCGCATTGGCCGAATCCTGTAAAGGCACGCCACTTTTCTCTTTCGCCTCGGCGACCAGCACATCCCGGCACAGCTCATTGAGCTGGAAGGTCGAAATGGCAAAACCAAAAAACCGCGTGGCCACATCCGGCAATTGATGCGCCTCGTCAAATATAACTACATCGTAATCTGGCAACAATTCACCAAAGCCCTCCTCTTTTAGCGTGACATCCGAAAAGAATAGATGGTGGTTCACCACCACGATTTTCGCCTTTATGGCACGCTGACGGGCTTTGTTGACGTAACAGGCCTTAAAATCGGGGCACTCACCGCCCAGGCAATTATCCGAAGTAGAGGTAACCTGTCGCCACACAGGATCCTGCTCATCCAGTTCTGATACCTCTGCAATTTCACCCAAAGACGTCATCGTCGCCCAGTTTTCCAGTATTCGCCGCTTGCTGGCCGCCTGTTTCTGGTATTTGAGCGTTGCATCCTGCCCCAGCTGATTCAGCCGATAGATGCATAAGTAGTTTGCGCGCCCCTTGAGCAGGGCGATATCAGCGGTCACTTCAAGGGCTTTGCGCACTACGGGCAAGTCTCGAAAAAACAACTGATCCTGTAAGTGACGCGTACCGGTTGAAATCACAACCTGCCGACCAGACAAAAGTGCCGGAACCAGGTAGGCAAATGTTTTACCGGTTCCGGTACCTGATTCTGCGACCAACACACCACTTGAGTCGATCAGGCGTGCGACGTGTTCAGAAAACGACTGCTGGCCGGGGCGCGGATTGAAGCCGGGCAATGCCCGGTCAAATGCGCCGCCTTCTCCAAGCGCAGCTGCGCTTTGTTGGGCGAGTAATTTATTCAAAACACATGCATCGTTTACTGGCGTTTAAAAGCAGCGCGCGATAAGCAATGTCCATCCGGGCTGCATTGACACATATTCCAATTAATCCTTTATAGCCGAACTACAGATTCTCGATCGTCCCGGCCAACGATTCCTGCCAGGCGGGCAGGGCCACCCCGAATACGCGCTGTAGCTTTTCATTGGATAGCACTGAATAATGGGGCCTTGGCGCCGGGGTAGGATAATCTTCAGTGGAGATAGCGTTCAGTTTTACCGTCTTTCCCGCCAGCGAGAATATTTCTCGCGCAAAGCCATGCCAGGATGTCATGCCGCTGCCGGTAGCGTGATAAATGCCTGCTACGTCGCCCAAAGATTCCAGCGCTGTGTTTTCAATGATGGATACTGAAACCTGCGCAAGATCATAAGCCAGCGTAGGCGAACCGAATTGATCCGCTACAACGCCCAGTTCTTCCCGTTCGCCTGCAAGACGTAGCATGGTGTTCATAAAATTAGCGCCCTGCTGCGCATATACCCAGGCCGTACGTAGAATAATCGCGCGCGGATACTCTTGCATCACTGCCTGCTCACCCGCCAGTTTAGTGCTGCCATACACGCTCTGAGGATTGGGTTCATGTGTTTCCAGGTAGGGTCGATCTGCCGTCCCGTCAAACACATAATCAGTAGAATAATGCAGCAAACCACAATTCAGGTCAGCACAAGCCTTTGCCATCGCCGCAGGCGCCAGATGATTAATTGCATCCGCGAGTGCCGCTTCGCTTTGTGCCTTGTCCACCGCCGTGTAGGCAGAGGCATTGATTACCCAATCGGGCGCGTATGCAACGATTGTCGTTTCGACCTCGTCTGATTCAGCCAGATCCAGATCCTCCTGATCCAGCCCCCGCACTTCATGTTGATCGGCGAGCAAGGCCATCAAAGCGCTACCCACCTGGCCCTTCCGGCCAAAGATCAGAATTTTCATCAGACTTTCAGATCACTATGATTAATTTCAGCTAAACGCGGTGCAACGGCATCTTTTTCCGACACCAGAGGATCGTCAACCGGCCAGTCAATACCGATTTCAGGGTCGTTCCAGATAATACAACCTTCATCTTCGGGCTTATACAGGCTGGTGCATTTATAGGCCACATCTGCGGTATCGGACAAGGTTGCAAAGCCGTGTGCAAACCCGGGGGGAACATATAATTGCAGGCGGTTTTCATCGTTTAACTCCTGGCCAAACCACTGGCCGAAGGTTCTGGAATCCGGCCGAATATCAACTGCCACATCAAAGATCGCGCCACTGAGCACGCGCACCAATTTGCCCTGCCATTGTGGAAACTGATAGTGCAAACCCCGCAATACGCCCTTGCTGGAACGCGAGTGATTATCCTGTACAAAGTTAGATGGCAAACCCACGCTCTCGAAACTTTGCTGGTTATACGTTTCCATAAAAAAGCCGCGCTCGTCGCCGAACACACGCGTTTTAACAATCACCACACCAGACAGGGGTGTTTTAGTTACTTCTATCACAGGCTTTGAATGCTGAATTTAAAGAAAGGTTATTTTAATGTATTTGAGGCTTTAGAACCATCGATGGATGCGCGGCAATAATCAATTTTGCCCATGTATGCCCGCTTCATCGCTTTCTCAAACGCGGCATTATCAGCGTAATCGGGCACACCAAAAACCGGTTGCCACAGCTTTGCCGGCTCCATGCACAAATAGTAAAAAACCTTTTCATGCCAGTCACTGAACGCGCTGTATAAGCCTTGAAACATACTGATTTTGATCTCATCCGGATAGGCATATTTCCCGGCCACTTTCTCAAAGGGCATTTGCAAAATCTTGCTTTTGAAATCACGTTTTCGGATAGTGCGCATGACGTCTTTGGTATACGTCAGGGTGCCCATTGAGATCAGGGCAACTTCTTGTGGATGAAACTGCCTGATCAGCGTATCGGCGATATCTGCATAGCTCTTTTCAAATCCCCGGTACCAGATCATAGGATGAAAATGGAACCCTACCAGGCGGCCTTTGTCCGCTATTTTACGCGCGCAATTTAATCGTTCAGCCAGGCTTGCCGCCTGGTGCTCCTCATTGTCTATAATTTCCTGAGGATTAAGCGACCAGGTGCATAATATGTTGGCCGGGAAATCATTTTGCAGCAACCACTTAATGTTTTTAGATTTAGTCTTAAATTCAAGAATAACGTTCGGATTCTGCTCAGCAAAATCGCATAAGGCGGCGAGATTTCCGTTGTGGTTTCCCCACATAAGCGAATCCGAAGACTGGCCGGTACCGATGTGGTAAATCTGATCTGGATCGAGACTAAGTTTTTGTAGTTTTTGCGCAAACCCTTCATCAAAGCGCACTTCGTTCTCGTGGTAGAACGACTGTATACTGCAATAACTGCAATCAAAACCACAACGCTCAACCGCATCGAGCGTCAATAGATTACAACAGCGGGTTTTTTCAGACGCAACCGGGCAATATCCAAGGCCAAGATCACCTTTAGCGCGCGTTACCAGCCTGGGTTTTATCGATTTTGGCTTATCCTTAGCATCAAAGCGGACATAACTTTTAGCCTTTCCCTGAACGGCCAGATATTGGTTTCTCACCAAGGCCAGCAGGCGCTTTTTCGGTGCGTTCTGTGACGGCCAAAGCGCTTCGAGCGGGGATTCCTTCCACATATTCAAATCATTGCTGATCTGGCACATCTCACGCAATTCCTGCTGCGTGAAGCGCAGGCTAAACGCCTTTTGCTTCAGAAATAGCTGAGTGTCTACCGGTAGTTTTGCAAACAGAGTTTGCGGAGATATTCGGGTAAATTTCTCCGCGTATTCCTGTTTGCCGGATGCGCTTCGCCCATGAAATATTTGATCGGCCACCCTACGCTACAATATCGGCCCTAGAAGAAATCGCCTGATGCGCCGCTGGACATAATTTTCTGCATGGTTGCCTTTATGCGCAACGCTTCTGCTTTGAGTTCTGCCGGCAACTCCGCTCCACCGTGAATCATCAGATCCATGTTAAGCGAATACAATCGATACTGACCGTCTTTTCCTTCTACCATAGCTACTCGGCAGGGCAAGTAGGCCGCAAATGCGTCGGTGTGCTCAACCATTTTCATTGCAGTCGCAGGGTCGCAGTATTGAAAGATCTTCAGAAACCGCTGATCTTCACCAGTTTGTAATGCTACCTGCTCAGACAAAGGTTGCTCTCCTACAGACATAATATTCAGATCATTCGCCACGATTTTCATGGCATCTTCTGCATCTTCCGGACTTACACCCTCTTCCAGTGGCACAACCCAAACCGTTGCATCTGCAGAGTTTCCGGTTTTCTTAAGCGTCTCCCACATTTGCATATAAGTGGATTTAAATTCCGGGTCAAAATGGCTCATGGCTTCCATATCACTTCCAAATTTCTGATAGCCATACACCATACCCACTACCGCCAGCAAACCGATTAGCGCTAAAATATTTTTGATAAAACTCATGATAATCTCCGAAAATTGTTACCGGCACACCTCGACGGTTAAATCGATGAGTGCCTTATATTGAATGATTTATATTTTATTATTTTGTGATATTCTAATGTAGCGAGTCTATACTGTCAAAGTTTACTTTAAGAATCCGGAGGTGAGGCCGGCCTATAATGCAGCACGAATGGCATTTATTTCTGCGCTTAACACGTGGGCTGCCTCTCCCGCCGCGTCGGCAAAATCACTATCACCGCTTGCGTAGATAATGCCACGTGAAGAATTAATCAGCAATCCCGTTTTATCTTCCAGCAAACCGTTTTCCAACACCGCTCTCAACTCTCCGCCCTGTGCGCCTACACCCGGCACCAGCAGCGGAATATCGCCTACAATAGCGCGTATTTGACCTATTTCCTCGGGATACGTCGCACCGACTACCAATACAATGTTGTCATTTTTATTCCAGCCCAAAGACTGATGCGCTACCTCGTGCGCAAGCGAGCGCTCCCCGCATTGCAGCGTTTGAAACTCCGCACTGCCCTCGTTAGAAGTCCGGCACAATACCACTACGCCTTTATCCTCGTAATCAAGAAAGGGTTGCAGCGTATCGCCGCCCATATAGGGATTGACGGTTACCGCATCTGCGCCATAACGCGAAAATGCTTCCCGTGCATACATACTCGCCGTAGCGCCAATATCGCCACGTTTTGCATCCAGAATAACCGGGTGATAGGGGTAATTTGATTTTATATAGGCAATGGTCTGCTCGAGCTGGTCTTCAGCCGAATAGGCAGAATAATAGGCGATCTGTGGCTTAAAACAGCAGCAATACTGTGCGGTTTGATCGATAATTTTTCGGTTGAACTCGAAAATAGGGCTTTCCGACAAAAACACACTATCGGGTAATTTTCGAAAATCAGGGTCGAGCCCGACACATAGCAGCGAATTGGTTTTTTTCCAGGCGGTTTTTAGTTGTTCCAGGAACGATTTTTTTATCATTCGGACATTGTAATCAATTCGCGCAATACAGTGGTGGCAAAGTTACCTTTGCTTAGTGAAAAACTAATTTTTATACTCGAATCGCCTTGCAGGGAAAACGTAAAGGCCTTTGGTATCAGGCGCGTGGTCCGGCGTTGCTGGCGCAAACCAAACGCTTCCAGGCCTGCGGTAAATTCGGGGTAATCTGCCACTATGTCCGCCTCAAGCTTAGCTGCGTCTGCTGCCGTTTTCAGAGTACCCTTACCCCACAGCGGTGCGGACGGATGTATATCAAATGCACTCAGGCGGTCATGCAAATTTTGATCCAGCGCATCCGTTTTAAAAAAACTATTGCTTCCATCCAGCATAAACACCTCGCCGGGCAAACCCACCGCCCAGGATTTCTGAAGGACGCGCGCACTAAGCACCTGATTAAATAAAAACGAGCGCGCCGCCGACAAATAGATTCCCCGTAGCTGGCGTTCTACTTTTCCCTTGCCCGCGAACATGGCTAGAGCTTTGTCGATATTTCTGCCCTGCTTTCCAAAGCGCTGTTCGCCAAAATAATTGGGCACACCGTGATGCTGTACGCGCTGAAGTGCGCTATCCAGCCCTTTGGTGTCGGATAGATTTCGGATCACGATCTCAAATTGATTGGCCTGATGGGCTCCGCGTTTAAGTTTATTGCTGTGACGTTGTGAGCAAAGCACCCTGAAACCCGGTGAAACAAGTCCTGTCGATTCAAATTCGGTGGTCTGGATTTTTGAGGGCGCATGCAAGCTGATCCACTGGCGAGTAATCGCCTGTTTATCTTTGAGCCCGGCATAGGAAATCCGCCGGGGATCCAGTTTGAGCCGCGTTGATAGCGCTTTGACGACATCCAGGGTGTTCATGCCGCACTTTTCAACCAGCAG
>JAUVBY010000123.1 GCA_030590945.1 Gammaproteobacteria bacterium
AGAGACTTAAAACCTAAATCCCGTTTTATCGTCATCCTCGCGTATGCGGGGATCCATAATACCGTCAGAAACAGGCTTATGGATTCCCGCCTTCGCGGGAATGACGCTTTAACCGGACAGTAGTGTATTTAAAAGCTAAAAGTTTAGGGGCTGACAGATCTTAGGCAAATCCCCGCTGATGCCGGTGGCAAGGCGCGTGATTCCGGTTTTAAGTATGGGAGAGTGATTCACACTGTTCAGCGCCATTGCGCGTAGCGATGTCAGGCCGGGCGATCGACTGGCAAACCCGGCTTTGAAGGCAGCCATGGTATCCAGGATCAGTGCATTCTGGTGCTTTCGAGTGCGCTCGTATTTTCGTAATGTCGCCATGCTGTGCATTGGCCGGTGCTGTTGCCCGGCCTGTAGCAGCGTTTCTGCCAGCACGGCCGCGTCCTGCAAGCCCAGATTTGCGCCGAGCCCGGCCAGCGGGTGAGTACGATGCGCTGCATCCCCGATCAGGGCGATGCGCGAATCGATATAAGCGCTGGCGTGTTGTTGTGCCAGTGGAAAGGCCGCGCGCGGTCCCAGAATTTTCACTGCGCCCAGCGTGGATTGCAACGCATCCTGTATTGCCCGGGCAAATGCTTTGTCGTCCAGTTGGCTTAGCTGTGCGGCTTTATCGGTGTCGCATGACCAGACGATCGAGGAACTGCCATCCATAAGTGGTAAATAAGCGATCGGGCCGCTATGGTGAAAACATTGATAAGCTGTCTGCTGGTGAGTTTGTTCCGTCTGGATTCGGCAGACTAAAGCCGTCTGGTTGAAGGTGCCAAGCTCGGTGGGAATTTTCGCGAGTGCGCGCACTTTGGAGAATTGCCCATCTGCTCCGACCAGCAGTTGCGTATGGAGGCGGCCCTTTTCCAGCTTGATCTCGATACCATCGGGCTTGTGTTCGATGTCAAGCAGGCTGTCAGTATGAAATATAATGTTACCATTTGCTTTAATAATATCGAATATACTATTGATAATGATGTTATTTTCAATGATATACCCAAGCTGATCGGAATCAATATCGTTGGCGTCAAACTGAATAAATGCGTCACTGTTTGCATCCCATATTTGCATTTTTTGATACCCGCTGGCGCGCGAGTCGAGCAGCGCGGGCTTGATGCCCAGGTGTTCAAACAGGCGCATAGAGGCCAGATTGATCGCGCTAATGCGCAGTGCATAATCATCCTTTGCAGGGCGTACCGGGTTGAGGGGAAGCGGTGTGGGTTCGACTACAGCGATGGATAAACCGGATTCGGATAGCAGGGCCGCCAGCGACAGACCAGCGAGCCCGCCGCCAACAATACATATATCGTAATGAAACACGCCTTTATTCATTTACATGATAGGGGGTTATTTAGAAGGAGGCGGGCTAATTTTAAGACCACGCGCCAGTCGAGGCTGTTCCGGCCCCATTCCCATGGTGCGCTTTAGGAGCGCGCGCTTTATAAATGGCAGATTTTCAACCGCAGCCAGCCCAAGATTTCGGCCCAGTTGAACCAGCGGTGAGGAATGATTAAAGATACTCAATAAACCATCTGTAAACTGCGCAACCCTCCGGGTATCGTCGGCGCGTAAATCAGCGTAGTTTTTTAAAAATTCTGTGCTCCCGATATCGCTATCAGATGTAGATGTTTGTATTAATAGCTCAGCCAGAGTGGCGATATCGCGCAAACCCAGGTTAAAACCCTGGCCCGCAACGGGGTGGACAGTGTGCGCCGCATTCCCCAATGCCAGCACACGCCTGGAATAAGGCGTTTTCAGGCTCGTTTTACTCAAGGGATACGTTTTGCGCGGAGTAGGGGCGCTGAACAAACCGGCCCGTGTGCCGAAAGTCATTTGAAGATGGGTCAGGAATTGTTCGTCCGGCATAGCGCTTACCGTTTCGAGTTCCTCGGGTGATAGCGTCCATACAACCGCGAATCGTTGATCATTCATTGGTAGTAGCGCCAGAGGTCCGTTCGGGACAAAGCGTTCATATGCCCGGTTCTGGTGCGCCAGATTAGATTTTACGATGCTGAGCAGGGCAGACTGCGAATAAGTTTTCGATTCGCTGCTAAAACCCAGTGATTCTAAAATAGGAGAACGGCCACCATCTGCGATTACCGCAAGCATGGCTGATAACTGCTCAGGCGCCTGCGTTTCACGGTTTTTAATCGTAATGACGGCCCCGGCATCGTCCGTATCGATTTTTTCCGCTTCATATGGGCAAAAGAAATCTATGTTGGTGGCGTGTTCAAGATTGCGCATCAGAGCCTGACCAAGCGCACGTGTTGGAATCACGTAACCCAGTGCTTCGGTGCCGGCATCTTTATGATCGAGCCGGGTTTTACCAAAATGACCCTTGTTCGAAATGTGGATGCTTTTCAGCGCGCAGGCCTCGGTTTCGAGTTCCTCATCCCAGACATTAAGCCGGGAGAAAATGTGTTTTGCGCTGTAGGTTAGAGCGATGGTGCGCTCATCGTAGCTGGGCTGTGCTTTTGAATCAAATTCAACGGCTTCGATAACGGCCACGCGGTATTGCGTGTCCGCCAGCGCTACGGCCAGGCTGGCACCCGCCAGCCCGCCACCTATGATGACGATATCGTAATGCCTGACCTGCCTGGTTTTACGGTCGGGCATCCGCCATTATCGCTTCGATCTCATTGGGGTCAACCGGAATATCACGGCTTAAAATTTCGGGTTCTTCTTTGCCGACAACCACATCATCTTCAATGCGAATACCGATGTTATGCCAGCGGCTGTCAACATCGTCAGAAGGCGTAATATAGATGCCGGGCTCGACGGTTAGTGCCATACCCGTTTCCAGCACCCGCCAGGCGTCTTCGACCTTGTATTCACCTACATCGTGTACATCCATGCCCAGCCAGTGGCCCGTGCCGTGCATGTAAAAGCGTTTGTAATCTTCTTTTTCCAACACTTTATCCAGGCTGCCCTTGAGCAAGCCAAGATCAATCATGCCCTGAGCCAGCACTTTTACTGCAGCCTGATGGTAATCGCGCCAGGCTTTACCCGGGCGGATATGTTCTATGGCAGCAGATTGTGCAGCCAGAACCAGATCATATAGTGCGCGTTGCTCTGCGCTGTATTTTCCATTGACCGGAAAGGTGCGGGTAACATCCGAGGCATAACATTCAAGTTCTGCACCCGCATCGATAAGCAATAAATCACCATCTTTGCACATAGACTGATTTTCTGTGTAATGCAGGATGCAGGCATTTTCGCCCGACGCGACGATTGACGGGTAGGCAGGGTAGGCGCTGCCGCCTTGCATAAATGTCATTTCAAGCGCGGCCTGAACCTCATATTCGTACATTTGCGGCCGACATACCTGCATGGCACGGCGATGCCCGGCCGCGCTTAATTTTGCGGCGCGACGCATTACGCGCAACTCTTCAGATTTTTTAAACAGGCGCAGTTCATGCAGGATATAGGTAAGATCTGAAAACTCCATCGGTGCGTGAATACCGCTACGAACCTTGGCCTTGATGTCATTTATCCAGCCAAATAATTGCTGATCAAAATCCGGGTGACGGCCGGTACAGGTATAGACTTTATTCTGATTAACCAGCAACTTGGGAAGAATAGTCTCCAGTTGATCAATTTCATAAGCCTGGTCGGCTCCGTATTGTTCGAGCGCTTTTTCCAGGCCCGCACGTCGGCCTTCCCACTGTTCGCGTTTCGGGTCGCGTTTGCGACAGAATAAAATAAACTCACCTTCTTTGCGATTAGGAATCAGCACCGCGACCGCTTCCGGTTCAGGAAACTGGGTCAAATAATAAAAATCACTATCCGGGCGAAATCGGTACTGCACATCGCCGTTTCGATGCATTTCATTATTGGTCGGTATGATGGCGATACCATCGCCCATTAGTTGCATAAGGCCGCGACGGCGACGATTGAAAATATCAGGATGCATTGCTTTCTCTTAAAGGATTATGGGCTGTGTTGGGGTGCCTTAGCTCTGTGCTGAATGAATTGGCCGATCAGGATTTAATTCTTCGTAAATTAATTGCGTAGCCATACGCAGGTATTCTCTTAACTCCATGAAAGCAATTTCGTCTTCACTGGAGTTCGACGTCGTGCTTTCCAGCCCTGAAACTTCAATGATGTCTTGAACGCTTTCGTTGATCTCCGGGCTTAAGCGGGTGCGAAATTCGCTACCATCAAACATCAGGCCAATAATATAACCCTGGCTCCATTCCGCCAACGCTTCAAGCAAAATAGGCAAATCGTCTGCTTCAGGCAGCCACAAATCAAAGGCAAACTCGGCCTGGTTAAGGTCGCGTGTACTCAGTTCGAGCAGACTTTCAAGCGCATCCATAGAATCCGCATCACTGAAGTTCAGGTGCTCGATCGCAGGGTTCAGATCTGTGCTATTAACATCACGGCAGACCAGCCCGCAGGCAATGCCGTGCGCCTGTGCAGCCGAGCCGTCAAAACTACTGTCTCGCAGTCTTCTATCTAGTGTATCGTAATCGCTCATGCGCCCGGAACCCGGCGCATCATGGTGTGTAATATCAATCATGCCTCGATTATAAAGCCTTCGGGCGAGGATAAGAAGAATAGCGCACGCCTATGCCAGTATTGGATCAATCCCTTCTTGAAGTAGCATATCTACCAGCCGGATTAACGGAAGGCCAACCAATGTGTTAGGATCTTCTCCTTCAAGTTTGCTTAGCATTGCAATCCCAAGCGTCTCAGATTTAAGGCTGCCTGCGCAGTTATAAGGCTTGTCTTTTATTAGATATTGCTCAATCTGATTTTCGCTTAGCTGGCGAAAAACGACGGAATAGGATTCAACACTATGCTGGATAGTTCCTGTGTTTGCGTTTAAAAGACACAGCCCGGTATACAAATGAACCTCTCTACCGGAAGCCTCTTTTAGTTGGTTTACGGCATCTTCATGATTTGCAGGCTTACCGATGATTTTGTTATCCAGTACCGCAACCTGGTCCGAACCGATCATTAGCGCTTCGGGATAGGTTTTCCTGGTTTCCCTGGCTTTTTCAATCGCCAGGCGTTCGACTAGTTGCAGAGATGATTCATCGGGTTTGCAGGATTCATCAATGTCAGGTGAATAACATTCAAAGGGCAGGCCCAGTTTTTCCAGCAGGGCTTTGCGATAAGGAGAGGATGAACCAAGGATGAGTTGCATAAATTTAAATTCTTAACGTCTTCGCCCATTTTAACAATTAAATCGAAGAGATAAAACCGTCAGCTGATGCTTGTCGGGGTTATAATTTATAGACTATAACACCCGTTGCAAAACACGCCTGTTTATACCATTTTCTATGTATCCAATACAGTTCCCCGGGGGCCTTGATCAGGCCGCCTTTCTGAAAGAATACTGGCAACAAAAACCGTTGTACATGCCACAGGCATGGCCTGATTTTGACAATCCACTTCCGGCAGAAGAACTGGCCGGACTGGCCCTGGAAGAGGCTTTCCCTTCTCGAATTGTTGAGCGCCATTCTCCAGACAAATGGACCGTACGCCAGGGACCTTTCAGTGAAAAAGATTTCGCCGCATTAGAGGATAAGCACTGGTCTTTGCTGATTACCGATATTGAGAAACATTTGCCCGATTTTATGCAATATGTGCAGCCGTTTCGTTTTATTCCTGACTGGCGGTTTGATGATTTTATGATTTCTTATGCGCCCCCTGGAGGCTCGGTTGGCCCGCATGTCGATGATTATGATGTGTTTCTAATTCAGGCCCGAGGCCAAAGAAGCTGGGAACTGGAAGGAGAGTTTCGAGCGCTGCCTACACCCGAAGAAGAGTTGATATCCGGAACCGACCTGAGGCTGATCAAAAACTTTAAAACGCGGGAAAGCTATCTGTGCCAGGAGGGAGATATTTTATATCTGCCCCCGCGCCTGGGCCATCATGGCATTGCTAAAACCGAGTGCATGACCTGGTCGATGGGTTTTAAGGCGCCGTGTTTTAACGATATGTTAATTGATTATCTGGAAGAATTTGAAAATTCGAATCAGAACAAGCGTTACACAGATCCCGGTCTGGAATTTCAGCAAAACCCCGGGGAAATAACCGGGCAGCAAATCACGCAACTGAAAGCCTGGTTTAAGCAGCAACTCAATGAAGACGATGAAACCTTCGCGCGCTGGGCAGCGAGGTATTTAAGCGGTGAAGCAGTGAATGATGAAAAGCCTTCTGATGTTGATCCCCTCGAAGGAAACACGGTAAATGTAGAGCCAAACCCGTTTGTACGCTTTGATTTTATCAGGCTTAAAGGAAAGGCCTGTTTATATGCTGGCGGGGAGGAGTTTGAAATCAGTCTGGCGCTGGCAAAGAAATTAACATCAAAGAGTCAGATGAATCTGTCGCTTACAAGCGGGCGTGACAAAAAGCTAATTCTTAATTTGCTTAGAAAAGGGCATTTGCTGCAGATAAATTAATGTCTGCCTGCTTCTGTTAAAGCAGCCGATTTCACGCACCATTAACTCATGAGCTTTCAGCTCGGTTAAAGGGTATTCCTCACTGTGCCGTTTAGTTCTGTACCCGGTCTCAGCTACGCCGCGCTATTGTGTTGCACCCAGGGGATTAGCGTATAACATCAATGTGGTTAGTTTATGATCTTCGTCAATATGAATTTTTCCTCGTTCAATCAATTTCTCTTGGTCTGTAGTAGCCAAAGTGATACCGGACTACAACAGTGCAACCAATGTTAGTCCGAATATCGAGGTGATGCTTTTAATATTAAAATTTAGACTCAGAAAATTAACAAAAGAGTCACCAGGTACAAGATAAAAGCGGCCCCTAAGCCCAGGAAAAGCATAACGAGTACCTTAAATAACTTGCCAATAGCTTCAAATATCTTATCCGTAATATTCAACGACCCCTGATGTAAGGAAATATGTTCAATGTTGAACTGAATATTGTGAGCGATATCTTCAAGCCATTTCTGATCTTCCTTGTCAAATGACTCTTTGCCTTCCTTATTAACTACTTGAATCACCCCTGTTACCTGTTTTTTATCCATGCTTTTCACTGGAACGCAAATAGCATTGCGGGCTCCGTCTTGAGCCTCCATATCATTGTTAATTTCAGCTTCCCCGCTTGATATGACTCTACCCACCATAGAGTTTTCTTTATGAACAGTGGTATGCTTTCTGTCAGCCCCAGTTCCCACCTCGAACCAAACTGTATCATCTTGCGGGTCATTTATGAATATACTGCCTCGTTCGCCACGTAACAATCTGGTGATGAGGCGTGTATAAAAATCCAGATAATTATCCTCTGCAGATTCATCGTAATATGTGTCTATATGAGAATTAATTAACTCATGCTCTTCTTTGAGTTTGTGTACGCTTTCACGAATATTTTTCAGCATGATATGTTCCCGGGTTTTAGATATGGTTTTGTAAGTTGCTCTTGTAATACACAAACAGAAGTGGTGCGCATACTTAAGAAGCCTATAGCGAGAAATCTATAACTAAAGCAGCATTTTTACATTGATATGGGTCAAATTGCTAACACTCATGCGCAGAGCTCTAATTTTCAAAATATATTAAGCTTAAAACCTATTAATGCTCCTTTGCTTTGAACTTGTAGACAGCCTATGTGGTTATCAACCATTGTGGTCGCACATTCCGCTGCTGTTGCTTGCCTTGATTGTGCGAATGGACTTGCAGACCAAAGAAAAATAATTCGAATTAATGTCAAGGATGGCGCTATCGCGTGATAGGTAAACATTTGAAGGTGAACGAGCAGAAACACATGAAAATACTCATGCTTCCACACGAGTGCGGATAGTTTATGATCTAAATCAAGAGAAACTTATCGTGGGTGCAATATACTGGCGATACCACATATTTTAATTGGTTCAGAATCATAATGAAATTGCGTAGAGTTTATACATTAGCACCAGTCGCCATACTCGGTACCATACTCTCACTGGCCTGTATGGCGGCGGATCCCCCAGACGACGAACTTTCTCAATCGATGGCGCTCGAAGGTGATGCGACGAATGGGCAGAAGATATTTTCAATCTGCTCGGCCTGCCATACTACGGAAGGCTGGGGTACGAATGATGGCAGATATCCTCAGTTGGCAGGGCAACACTCTAGTGTTCTCATTAAACAATTAGCGGATATCCGATCCGGAAAAAGGAGTAACGTCGAGATGCATCCCCTTGCCATGTATGATGCGATTGGTGGGCCGCAGTCGATTGCTGATGTGGTGGCCTATATTGCTACACTGCCAATGAGCCCTGAGACAGGCAAGGGTAATGCGGGTGACAGAGAACGGGCCGAAAAGCTGTTTTACACCAAGTGTTCAAGCTGTCATGGTTCGAATGGTGAAGGTGACGAAGAGAAATTTTACCCAAGAATTCAGGGGCAGCAATATGGGTATGTGTTGCGCCAGTTAAAATGGATACAAACCGGCGAGCGACTCAATTCGAATAAAACCATGATGCGTAAAATTAAGCGGTTTAAACTTGAAGACCTTGAGCT
>JAUVBY010000057.1 GCA_030590945.1 Gammaproteobacteria bacterium
CCGATCGATAAATCTGCGCCAATATGCGTATTGGTATGAAAATGCACCCCTTCTCGGCGCATTTGCGCCATACGACGATCAATAATAGATTTATCCAGCTTAAAGTCCGGAATTCCGTAACGCAGCAGACCACCTATTCGCGCCTGCTTTTCATATACATCCACCTGATGTCCAGCGCGGGCGAGTTGTTGCGCACACGCCAGACCAGCTGGCCCCGAGCCAATGACTGCGACACGTTTTCCGGTTTTATGTCGCGCAATTTGCGGTGTAATCCAGCTATTTTCCCAACCCTTTTCAACGATTGCCTGCTCAATGGTTTTAATGGTGACCGGAGCACCGTCAATATTCAGCGTACACGACTCCTCGCAAGGTGCAGGGCATACGCGCCCGGTAAACTCCGGAAAATTATTGGTCGAATGTAACTGGCTTAGCGCTTCCTGCCAATCCTGCATATACACAAGATCGTTCCAATCCGGGATATTGTTGTTCACCGGGCAACCCAGGTGACAATACGGTATGCCGCAATCCATACAGCGTGACCCCTGCTCGCTCAATTGCTCATCGCTCAAGCTGATGACAAATTCCTTAAAATGACCGAGGCGTTCCGCGACGGGAGAATAGTGTCGCTCCTGGCGTTTGACATCCAGAAAACCCGTTGGCTTACCCATTGGCTACCTCCTTTACTTCCATCTCTGCGGTGGCACGAGCCGCATATTGCTCGACCAGTGCGCGTTTATAATCAACCGGCATCACCTTCACAAATTTGTCCCGGATGACCTCCCAGTTTTCCAACATCTGTTTTGCGAGCACGCTATTGGTATAACGCTTATGGTTTTCGACCATCTGTTTGAGTCGGGTTTCATCATAGCGGGTTAAATCTGAGCGCAGACTTGTCTCATCCACCCCGCCGTCGGCCTCGATCGATTCGAGCTCAACCATTTCCATGTTACAGCGCTCAGCAAAACTGCCATTCTCATCAAACACATATGCGATGCCGCCGGACATGCCCGCCGCAAAGTTACGCCCGGTTTGTCCCAGGCACACCATCATGCCGCCGGTCATATATTCACAACCGTGATCTCCTACACCTTCAACCACCGCACTGGCGCCGGAGTTTCGCACGCAAAAGCGCTCGCCCGCCACGCCACGAAAATAGGCTTCACCGCTAATGGCCCCGTACATTACGGTATTTCCAACAATAATATTTTCTTCCGCCTTTTCCAGTACCGAATCAGCATGCGGATAAATTATCAGCCGCCCGCCCGACAAACCCTTTCCTACATAGTCATTGCCGTCACCAGCTAACTCAATGGTGACGCCTTTTGCCAACCAGGCTCCCAACGACTGCCCTGCACAGCCTTCTGCCCTGATATGGATCGTATCATCCGGCAAACCGGCATGGCCGTAACGACGCGCAACCTCACCGGATAACATCGCCCCGATGGTCCGGTTGTAGTTATAAACCGGCGTTTGTATCTGCACCGCTTCGCCGCGCTCGAGTGCGGGTTTAGCCTGCTCAATTAAGCTATTGTCCAGCGCCTTTTCCAAACCGTGCTCCTGCTCCACACTGCAATAAATGCCCACACCTTCAGCGGCCTCGGGCTTGCTCAGAACTCGCGTGAAATCCAGGCCTTTAGCCTTCCAGTGATTCACAGCTTTGCGTGCATCCAGGCTCTGACTCTGGCCGACCATCTCATCCATGCTACGATAACCCAGGCGCGACATCAGCTGGCGTACTTCTTCAGCAACAAAAATGAAATAGTTGATCACATGCTCCGGCTTACCGGTAAACCGTTTTCGCAATTCCGGGTCCTGGGTTGCCACGCCCACCGGGCAGGTGTTCAAATGACATTTGCGCATCATGATACAACCTTCCGCTATCAGCGGCGCGGTGGCAAATCCAAATTCGTCTGCACCGAGCAATGCGCCAACCACCACATCACGGCCAGTTCGAAGCCCGCCATCGACCTGGACCGCAATGCGACTGCGCAGGTTATTCAATACCAGCGTCTGGTGAGTTTCTGCCAGGCCAATTTCCCAGGAGGAACCTGCGTGTTTGATCGATGTCAGCGGGCTTGCACCCGTTCCACCATCGTATCCGGAAATGGTGACATGATCCGCGTGCGCCTTGGAGACGCCCGCCGCGACCGTTCCAACACCAACCTCAGAGACCAGCTTGACGGAGATTCGCGCACTCGGGTTGACGTTTTTCAAATCATGTATAAGCTGTGCCAGATCTTCGATGGAATAAATATCATGATGCGGTGGTGGAGAAATCAAGCCCACGCCCGGCGTAGAATGCCGCACATCTGCGATCTGCTGATTGACCTTGTGCCCGGGTAACTGCCCGCCTTCACCAGGCTTGGCGCCCTGTGCCATTTTAATCTGGATATCGTCCGCATTGACCAGGTACTCGGTGGTCACGCCAAAGCGCCCCGACGCGATTTGTTTGATCGCCGAACGTTCCGGGTTCATGCTGCCATCTTCAAGTGGCGCAAAACGAGACTTTTCTTCGCCACCTTCTCCGGTATTCGACTTTCCACCCAGCCTGTTCATCGCAACTGCCAGCGTGGAATGCGCCTCGTAGGAAATCGAACCAAATGACATCGCTCCGGTGGAAAAACGCTTCACTATTTCACTCACCGGCTCTACTTCATCCAGAGGTACGGCTTTGGGTATAAAATTCAGACGAAACAGGCCCCGCAAATTCAACAGGCGACCATCCTGCTCGTTCATCTCTTTGGCAAAAGCCTGATAGCTGCTAAAGTTGTTGCCACGTACAGCGTGCTGCAACTTCGAAATCGATTCAGATGTCCAGGCGTGTCTCTCACCACGCACACGCAGTGCATAATCGCCCCCCACGTGCAGATGATGCCGGTAAACGGGTTTATTGCCATGTGCGTTACGATGCCAGCGATACGCTTCCTGCGCAATCTCTTCCAGGCCGGCACCCTCTATGGTCGTAGCAGTTCCCGTGAAATACTGATCGATAAAATCGCTTGAGAGCCCCACTGCATCAAATATCTGTGCGCCGCAGTAAGACTGATAGGTCGAAATGCCCATCTTGGACATCACCTTTTTCAAGCCTTTTCCAAGCGCTTTGATGTAACGCTCGCATGCGGTCGCATAATCGATATCACCCTCCAGTGTACTCAGCTCGGATTGAATGGTATCCAGCGCAAGATACGGATTAATAGCTTCCGCCCCGTAACCCGCCAGCGTAGCAAAATGATGTATTTCAATCGCACTACCCGTCTCTACGACCAGCCCGGTCTGCGTACGCAGGCCTTTTTTGATCAAGTGATGGTGTACCGCCGATGTCGCCAGCAAGGCTGGAATGGCGATGTTATCCATATCAACCCAACGATCTGACAGGATCAGAATATTGTTGCCTTTGCGCACCAGCGCTTCTGCGCGACGGCAAATTTCGCCTAACGCCGGTTTCATACCCGCCGCGCCCTTTTCTGCCGAATAGCAAATATCGATGGTTCGTGTCATGAAGGCATCGGATCGATCTTCAATCTTACGGATTGCTTCCAGTTCACTATTGCTCAATATCGGCTGCAGCACTTCCAGGCGCATTGATTTTCCCGCCTGATGCCCCAGTAAATTTGGCCGGGGCCCGATCAATGAAACCAGTGACATCACCACATCCTCACGGATCGGATCGATCGGCGGGTTGGTGACCTGCGCAAAATTCTGCTTAAAATAGGTCGATAAATGCTTGGCCTGGTCGGACAAAACCGATGGCGGGACGTCCGTACCCATCGAACCGGTCGCTTCCATGCCCGTTTCCAGCATCGGGCGCAGCAAGAATTTCACGTACTCCTGCGTATATCCAAATGCCTGCTGGGTATTGAGCAAGGTTGTAGCATCAGGCGCCATGGCGCCCACAACGGGCGGCAATTCGTGCACGTATAACTGAGTCGCATCCAGCCACTGCCGATAAGGGTGCTCAGCAGCCAGATCAGATTTGATTTCGCCGTTGTCGATAATTCGACCCTGCTCCAGGTCAATCAGAAACATTTTGCCCGGCTGGAGGCGCCATTTTTTGACGATCTTATGCTCAGGTATATCCAGCACTCCAATCTCAGATGCCATCACGCATAAATCATCATCGGTCACCAGATAACGCGCCGGTCGCAGGCCATTTCGATCCAGAGTGGCACCAATTTGCCGGCCATCGGTAAAGGCAACCGCAGCGGGACCATCCCAGGGTTCCATCATGGCGGCATGATATTCATAGAATGCGCGCCGGTCCGGCGCCATTAACGGGTTGGATGACCATGCCTCGGGGATCAACATCATCATCGCATGGGATAAGGAAAACCCGGATAAGGTTAGCAATTCAAGCGTGTTATCAAAACAGGCGGAATCAGATTGCGAATCTTCAATCAGGGGCCAGATTTTTTCCAGATCATCTCCAAATAATTCACTGGACATCGAATGGCGCCGCGCCGCCATCCAGTTTTTATTGCCGCGCACGGTATTAATCTCACCGTTGTGAGCAATCATACGAAAGGGGTGTGCCAGTTCCCAGGTCGGAAAAGTATTGGTTGAAAAACGCTGATGCACCAGCGCCATCGCGGACTGAAAACGCTCATCGGTCAAATCGGTGAAGTAAATTGCCACCTGATCGGCCAGCAGCATCCCTTTGTAGTTAACAATACGGGTAGACAATGAAGTGAAATAAAGCTGATTTGCGGCTTCATCCTGCGTTTCAGGCGTATTTTCAATTATTTTCCGGATCACAAACAATTTGCGTTCGAACGCATCCTGGTCGGCGCAGTTTTCGCCTCTCGAAATGAACACCTGCTTGATAGTCGGCTCTGTGGGTTTGACTGAATAGCCCAAATCGGTATTGTCTACTGGCACATCGCGCCAGCCTGAGAGTATTTGTCCTTCGAGTTTAACCGTGCGTTCTATTAATTTACGCGCTGCAGACTGGCAAGCATCATCAACCGGTAAAAAAACCATACCGACTGCGTATTCACCCACTGCGGGCAAATCAAAATCCACTACATCCCGAAAGAATGCATCGGGGATCTGTATCAGGATACCCGCCCCGTCGCCCGCTTTCGGATCAGCGCCGACCGCACCACGGTGCTCCAGTCGTTGCAATATGGTCAGGCCTTTTGCAACAATGTCGTGACTTTTTTTGCCCTTGATGTTCGCAACAAAACCAACACCACAGGCATCGTGTTCATTGACAGGGTCGTACAGCCCTTGCCGGGGAGGCAGTCCACCTCGACTTTTCATATTTAATCCTCTAAATTTCTTATGCAATCGAGGCTCGTCGCGGTTACCACAGTCGATTGACCGCTTACCCGCCTTGATTGATGGGGAACCCCTTATTTTACTGAACCAGGCGCCTAAAGAGCACTACCAATTTGGGGATGTTTCTGCGCTAATTACGGCCTTTCCCAGGCATTTTTATGCACAGCACATCAATTCACCTGCCCGGCTTTCGTTCAGTTACGCTTATCCAGGTTCATTTGCACAGCCTGAGCGTTTTCAACTGCATCATCCTTATTTTTATGGTTTAAATCTACCCAGAAGGAATTGGTTTTATCCGCATAACCTTCTTTCTGGACACGAATATTGACGAATTTACGGTTCAGGCTATCATCTCTCCACCAATATCGGAACGGTGTCACACCCAAAACTATACCGGATTTTACATCCACAACTTCGGCGCCTTGCGGTTGGCTGCGCACGACCACAGCACCATGATGCTCGACACAAGCGGCCAGCAGAAAGCTTAGCAAAAAGATCGGGAGAATTCGTAGTTTCATATTTTCGGGCCACTTTAGCCGGGCATCCATTCAGGATGCTCCTTAAGCCATGAAGATACCGACTCTATCAGTATATTACAACACCTTGTTTTCACGCCACCAGGACGGCGACAGCGCCGTCAGGCGGAGGTATTTTATAATCGGCAGAGGAATTCTGAAAAACTACAGGGTATATCGTTCAAGTGTTTCCATGATTTGAGCCTCGGGAACCGTGTCGAATATTTCAGCCTCACCAAGGCTTCGATATAGCACCAGACGCAATTTCCCGGCCATCACTTTCTTATCAACGCTCATCAATGCCCTCAAGTGCGAAGCATCCACATCTGCTACGCCTTTCACAGGCAAGGCGGCGGCCGCTAAAATATCCCCGACTCGCTCCACATCCGCAGCGGATATCATGCCAATACGATGCGACAAATCCGCAGCCATCAGCATCCCCAGGCCAACGGCCTCACCGTGAAGCCACACCCCGTAACCCTTTGCATTCTCAATCGCATGCCCAAAGGTATGGCCCAGATTTAATAAAGCACGCACACCCTGTTCTTTTTCATCCTGAGCCACAATATGAGATTTAGCCCGGCAGGAACGCTCAATTATTTCGCTTATTGCCGATTCATCGCGCTGTACAATCGCCGGCATATTTTCTTCCAGCCAGCCCAGGAACTGAATATCGCCCAGCAGCGCGTACTTAATCACTTCTGCCAGTCCCGCAGAAAACTGTCGTGCATCCAGACTATCCAGGGTCTGATTGTCTATAATAACCACTTCGGGCTGATGAAAAGCACCGATCATGTTTTTCCCTAAAGGATGATTAACGCCTGTTTTGCCTCCAACAGAAGAATCAACCTGGGACAACAGGGTCGTCGGAACCTGAATGAACTTAACCCCACGCTGATAACAGGCAGCGCAAAAACCCGCAAGATCACCCACCACCCCACCACCCAGTGCAATCACGGTTACTCCGCGATCGCAGGGCAACTCCAGCATTTTTGTAAATACCGCTTCCGCATGCGTCAGGCTCTTGGTTTGTTCGCCATCCGGTAGAATATGCGTAGCGATGACATAATGATCACCCAGCGCCGCCAGCAACCGTTCCAGGTAAAGCGGTGCCACGATTTCATTGCTAATCACAAATACCTGTTGTCCGTGAATATGGGGCCTGATCAAATCTGAATTTGACATAATGCCCTTACCAATGTGTATCGGATAGCTGTGGTGTCCGAGGTCGATATTTAGTGTTTTCATATTTTAGTGTTCTTTCAGCGCCTGCTCTATTTTTCTAACCGTATTTAAGGCAGAACCTTTACCCACATTTATGATGATATCCGAGACCTCGCGATACAAAGGGTCACGCTGCTCAAACAATGCCCGTAAGCGCTCTTCCGGATTCTCTGTTTCCAGCAAGGGCCGGTTTTTACAATAACGCAGGCGTGCCCATAGCAGATCCACCGACGCATTCAGGTAAATCACCAGGCCCTTTTGTTTGAGCAATACACGATTCACTTCCTGTGTCACCACACCACCGCCAGTGGCGACTACGCCCATCTCTTTCACGGCAAATTCTTCCAGCAGACGTGTTTCACGTTTGCGGAATCCGATTTCACCTTCAATATCAAATATGGTCGTCACCGTTACGCCATTGCGACGCTCCAGTTCCTGGTCACAATCGATAAATGAAACACCCATACGACTGGCGAGTTTTTTACCAACAGTGGATTTTCCAACCCCCATCAAGCCAACCAGGTAAATGTTTGAATGTAGCGTCACGGGCACCAAATCGCTTCCGGACTAAACTCGCGTATTCGAGGCTCGCTTCCAGAGGTTGCGATAACAACAGGCACAACGGGCATAAATGATCCGGGTTTAAAAGAGAATTTTTCCAGCGGTGAATTTACCACACAGGAAAACAATTTTACCTCCGGCCTGGCCGATAATTTTTGTTTAGCAGTATACGACTGAAGAATTGCTCACTTTTGTTCCGCAAGGAGTAGACCATCAACGCCACCAAAATAAAACTGAATAGTAATCTGAATATCAAAATACCATAAAGATCTGCCCCTAATAGCAAAATCAGCAGCGTGTCTTCTATTAAACCATGGCACAATAACAATAAACACACCGAGAAAAATAGTTCGCGGGCACCCAATCCTCCCTGGCGGCTTTCCTGTATTAGCATACCACCGCCATACGACAGGCCGAGCGTTATGCCTACCAGCACCACGTTTACCGCTTTTTCAGTTAGCCCTAATAAGGGAAGAACAGGGTTCAGGGCCAGATGAATTAACCGGTCCAGCTTGAAATATCGAATGGTCCGTAGCATACACACCAGAACCGCCACAATAACCACAATCTGCAGCAACAACCGGGCCTGAGACATCAGCCAGCGCAATAAAGTCTGATGCTCGATAACCGGATTCCAGAGGATACTGGCTGCCTCCTCGCCGCCCGGAATGATGGTTGCTACAGCGCAATAAACCCATGCCGCAGCGTAGGCGGTAAATATGCGGATTAAAAAACTAAGCAACAACGGCACGCCAATTTTTTGCGCCACCCTTAATTCGACAGGAAAGGAGTGCGCGATTAACATTAACAGGCCCAGGACGGTAACTTGCTGCACAGATAACTGAAACGCGACCGGCTCGGAGACAAATAACACCATGCCGGTATAAATATTGCTCAACAGTGTGCCGGCCCAGACGATGCCCATTTCAGGCGGCAAGCCCAGAGTGGACATGACGGGTGCAATAATGGTTGCGAGGTAGGTGGTCGCACCCAGTAATTCGAGCGCTTTAACCAGCAAGAGTATCGGTATCATAATCTTGAACAGATCACGACAGATAGTGAAGATTTCCAGCAGGATGCTACGTAACATAAAATCCAGGAATTCGGAGTTGGTGGCGTCTTTGAAACACAATCAAAACACAGCGGATTCAGGACTCACAAAGTAAAACTGTTCCTGGTGAGTTCTGAACCCGCTGTGTATTAAACTTATCCGTGTATTGCTCCACGCATACTCAGGTATGCGCTATAAAACTGAAATGGATAAATCTTACTGTCCTTTATCAAATTCCGAATAGACAATTCTCGGCGTCAGAAATATCAATAACTCTGTTCGATCGTCAAGATACGTTTTCTTCTTGAACAGGTAGCCGATCACCGGTATATCACCGAGTATAGGGGTTTTAGTTATTAGTTCACCCTCAGATTGCTGGTAAATCCCTCCAATAACAATCGTCTCGCCGTTACCAAGTAAGGTCTGCGTCTCGATTCGCTTGGTATTTAATGTGAAATCACTATCAAAGGTATCATTGGTAATGAAAACATCCAGGATAATTTTATCATCGGGTGTAATCTGCGGTGTAACGGTTAAGCTAAGCACGGCTTTTTTGGTAACAGAACCGGAGTCAACCAGTGAACCCGTAACAAATATACGCTCCTGACCCTGTTCGATGTGCGCCTCGTGGCTATCGGTAGTGGTTAATTTAGGATTGGCCACGATTTTTCCCTTACCTTCTGCCTGCAAGGCAGAAATCTCGAGATCCAGTAAATGTAAATATCCGGCGCCCAGTTTAGCGATCTGATACGCGTAACTCGTTGGAGATTGATCACGAATGCCGTCTGCTCGCAAATTCACACTCAAGGCGCTGGGGTACAAGATTTCATTATCATCACGAACTGCATTTGTGGCCTCAATAGAACCCGAACCATAAACAGTGCCCAGTGAATTATTATCAGTAGTGCCGGGAAAACGTGCATCAGTCGTCACGCGTGTAAAGCCCAGGCGTGCACCAAGCGTCCTGCTAAAGGTATCGGTGGCCTCAACGATACGAGTCTCAATCTGAATTTGCCTAACCGGAATATCCAGTTCTTCAATTAAATCGCGAATCTCGCGAATCTGGGTAGGCGTATCCTGGACTAGCAGGGTATTGGTTCGCTCATCGACCGTCACACTACCGCGCTCGGAAAGTAAATTATTTTCTTCGGTAACGATTTGATTTACTGATATTGAACCAAATGCGGGTTGCGCAACATTCGGATCAATGCTTCGGATCGATTTCAATAAATCCGCCAGATCCTGTGCTTTAGCATATTTAATTCTGATCAGCTCTGTTACGAGTGGCTCAAGTTCAACTACTTCCCGTTGTGCTTCAAAATCACGAAGCTCCTGAGCGGTGATCTCTTCCGCCGGCGCAACTCGAATTACGTTGCCTTTTTGACGCATACCCAAATTTTTGGTTTGCAGTATCAAATCCAGCGCCTGATCCCATGGGACATCATTCAAACGCAATGACAAATCGCCCGTAACCGAATCTGAAGTAATAATATTAAAGCCTGTAAAATCGGCAATTACCTGCAACGCTGCCCGGACAGGGATACGCTGGAAATTTAATGACAGTGTTTCGCCTGAGTATCCGCTTTCATCTTCGTCTTGTGCTTTTATTTCCTGTTGCGTGAGTGGCGCCACTTCAATGACATACTGCTCATCGCGCTGCGTAACGGTGTGCTTAAATTGGCCATTGGGCGTAACCACAACGCGTACATTGTCAATCTGCTGAAATATATCAACCGTACTAACCGGGGTTGCAAAATCAACCACATCCAGCCGCTGCTCATCTTTGGCATCAACCGAGGTATCAATAAAATCTGCAATGAGTTCGCCTGATTGTTCCCGAAAATCTACCACGATATTGGGATTATTCAGATTGATAATAACTCGCCCGGCACCGCTCTTGGTACGCCTGAAATCAACATCCAGGAGTTTCGCCTGCGTAGCATCGGCTGCTTTCGGTGCGCTACTAATAATCTGCCCCATTTCACTTTCGTTTTCTCCGGCACGCCGACTAACCGACTTAATATTTACCCGGTAACCGCCCGCAATGCCTTCGAGCTGAACCTTGCTCGACTTGTACAAATTTACAACCATGCGCAAGCGTTTATCGTCACCAATCAATACCACACTTTCTATCTCGCCCTGATTAACCTTCAATATACGATGGCTGGTTTCATTTGAAGACCTGGGCATATCCACTATCACACGAGGTGGATCGGCCATGATAAATTGTTTCACGTCACCTGGTGTCTTATCAAATTTCAGATCTAAAACTGTATTGCCATCGTTCAATTGCACAGGCAAAATCTCAAGCAATTTGAATTCAGAAGCTTCGGCCGCATGCAGGTCGGAAATAAAGCTGTAGGGCGATTGCGCAAGTCCGGGCACCAGCAGAGATACACTCAATATATTTGCCCAGACAAGCGCCCCGAGCGATGCCCATAGCATTCCAGTGCGGGTAAATCGAGGGCGCCTTTTCTTTAAAGAGCGCGAAAAACAGTTGTTTAACAGGGTCATAATTCTTGAATTAAAGTTAAATTAGTACGTTAAATTATTGTAATACTGTAGTTATATTACTTTTCTTCGATTAAGGCAAGGCTGACTTTACGTTTTTCCCATCGCCCATTTTTGAGTTTCACCGTTTCTTCAAGCACAATTTCGCTCTCCAACACCTCAATAATTTCTCCCAACTGAATGCCAGCGTAGTGCCCCTTGCTCACGCTATGAACCGTATCATCCGGGGCAAATATGACTGCAAATGTCTGGCCATACTGCTCTAGCGTGCCCACCATTCTAAGCGAATCGAGCGGGAAATATTCCAGCGGCTGGCGTATACGGTCCTGATCCGGCAATATTGGAGATATCTCCAGAGTGGCCTTAATTTCAGGTAGAACGTTCTCTTCAGAAAACGGGCTTACGATAGAAGACGCCGTATATTGAAATACTTCGGTCGGCTTAAGTTTCGGCAATGGTTCGATCTCAGAAGGTTTTTTGGCGCGCTCTGCATCGGTGAATGCGCGTAAATCACCCAAACCATCGTTATTCGAACACGCGAGCAAACTAAATATCAGAGCCGTCACCCCCAGGCGAAACATCCATCGGCCCCTGACAATCCGAAAGATGGAGAATTCGACTAAAATATTCGTAGTATTACTCATTTCTGGATCCGTAAAACCTGCTCTCCATCCGCGCCCTTTTCCTCGCTAAAATGATAGGTGTAAATGGTGGATGAGAAGCTTAGAGGCGTCAAACCATCATTTGCATTACTGCCGCCCGCACGCACAATATCCAGATTTCCCACCGTAACTACTCGCTGAAGATTTGCAATTGCGCTGATAAACCCCGCAAGTTGATGGTAGGTTCCCGAGGCTTGAATCTGGATCGGCAGCCGCACGTAAAAATTCTTTTGCTCAATCTGGGAAGGTTTGAAACGTTGAAACACCAGGCCTTGCTCTATGCCCGCTTCGGAAATATTAACCAACAGTGCAGGGACTTCGCTCGCATCTGGTAATTGCCGCAATATCTTGTCGAAGCGCTGCTTAATTTCAATCATTTGCTGCTGATAAGCCGGCAGATTCGCAGCCAGCTTCTGCTTTTCGACAAATTCAGCCCGCAGGACCAACTCCTGGTCTTCCGATGCCTTCAGCATATCGAGCTTTGGTTGATACAAAAGCATGTACATCGCTACCAGAATTCCCACCCCCACAAGCAGGGAAACGATGAGCTTAAGCACGGTAGGCCACGATGATACATCAGCGTAATCAACATCCTGGAAGGATGCGGCGATATCTGAAATAGACATTATTTCTGCCCCTCCACCGCCGATTCTCTTTCTTCCAGCGCTTCGGTTAGTACCACGTCAAACTCGCGAATATCGGTGCCACTGGTGTTTTTTAATGCCACCACATTTAAATTAGAACGTCCAAAATATTTCGAAGTATCGACTTGATTCATCAATTCTGAAACTCGCGAATTGGATTGCGCACGCCCTTTTAACTGGATAACCCTGGCCTTCTTATTTATTCTGTCCAGCGTTACGCCCGCCGGTAATTTGCGCACAATATCATCGAACACATGCACAATATTAACGCGGTCCCGCTGCAGATTCTGAATCACATCGATGCGATCAATGAGTTTTTGCTTTTCTTCCTGCAGCCTATTCACATCCGCAATTTGTTCTTTTAGTTTAGAAATTTCGATTTTCAAATACAAATTGCGCTCATCCTGATAACGCACTTTGTCATTCATATTCTGCAAAGCCAGGTAGCCTGCCAGACCGCACGCCAACCAGAATACGACGCTGGCCATCAGCATATTTTTGTTGTTTTTTACCCTTTGTACTTCGCGCCAGGGTAATAAATTGATATTACTCATAACACACCATCCGGCACCCACATTGCCAATCCGCACGCAATGGCCATTTGCGGGGCTTGTGATCGCAGGCTTTCACTACTGATTTTTTTACCTGCATGTAATAGAGACAGAGTATTCAGGGTTTTGACATCTTTCTTAATCCGCTTTTCAAGAATTTTTTCCAGCCCGCCGACACGCGCAGAACCCCCTGCAAGCAGTATACGATCGATCTGCCCGTTCACTCCGGATGCTTCAAAAGCAAGCATCCCACGCTCTATTTCCTTAACCATTGGTTTTACGTACGGCTTCAGAACTTTTGTTTTGTAACTCGGTGGAAGTTGTTTGTTATAAATCGCGTATAAGGCCTTGTCTTCAGGCATCGAGTATTCTGAAACAATATCATCAATAAGTATCCTGGCACCAAAAGGCTCTTCACGCTGGTAGATCATTTCTGCGCCCTTATACACGTAAAACCGCGTACTGGATGTGCCAATATCGACCAAAGCAGTAAGACCATTTACCCCGCCTCCCGCCATTCCCTGTATGACCAAATGACTGGCGCGCTCCATCGCGTTATGCGCCACATCTACGCACAGGGGTTCCAACTCGGCAAACTCCATGCAAGACTGAATTTTATCAATGGTCGTTTTACGACAGGCCGTGACCAGTACTTGGCGCTCTTCGTCGTGCTCGTTATCTTTCGTAAACTGATAATCAAGATTGAGCTCTGAAACCGGAAATGGCACAAATTTATCGATCTCAAATTCTATCCAATGCTCGAGTTCAAGAGCACGCAAATCCGCCCGGACGATCAGTCGCTTGGAAATAATATCCGCAAAATTGACGCAGGCAACAGCCCGTTTGGCAGTAAATTTATGCTGCGTCATGGTATGCCGGATAAGTGTGCCGATTTGCTCGGCATCGACAATCTGGCCCTCTACAAATAAACCCCTGTGCAAAGGCTCAATAGCAACATTAGTAACGGTTTGTGCGTTGTTATGATGCGTAAGCTGGACAAGTTTAATCGCGGATTCGCCAATATCCACCCCCAAAACCTGATTATTTTTACCCACTCCAAACATGCGTATTCATAGCCCGTTGTTTTATCCTGGCATCCGAGTCTAAAGGTTATATAGCTTAGATTTCCGCACTTTTATGCGCGTCCTTGAGGTCTGATGCCCCTCATTGAGATACATAATACTAGAAATACTCGCTTTACGCCATTGATATAAAGCAACTAAATGAATCAGCATTGACCGCGTGCAGCTATAACAGACAAATGGCCCGCAATCGATTCAGCAGGTTTTCAAGCCGATGGAAGCGTCATAAAACCGGAGGGTGCCAGCAATGATACCTACCCTGGCGGGATTTAGAAATTATCGGCCCAATCGACTGGAGCGTTTACGATCGCTTTCAGTTAGAATTTTTTTACGTATACGCAGATTCTCGGGTGTAATTTCCACCAGCTCATCTTCCCCGATCAATTCCAGAGCCGCTTCCAGGCTTAGGCGAATGGGCGGTTCCAGAACGATACTTTCATCTTTTCCCGAGGCACGCATATTGGTCAACTGTTTGCCCTTAAGCGCGTTGACCACCAGATCGTTGTCACGCGAATGAATTCCGATGACCTGACCTTCATAAATTTGCGCACCGTGCCCAATCAGCATGCGCCCGCGTGCCTGCAAATTAAATATTGCAAACGCCAGCGCCTTGCCGGTTGACATTGAAATCAGCGCCCCGTTACGCCGGCCACCAAACTCAATCTCCAGCGCAGCTGCGTATTCTTCAAACACATGGTGCAACAATCCTGTGCCGGAAGTCAGGGTCAAAAATTCGGTCTGAAACCCGATCAGGCCACGCGCGGGAATATAGTAGGTGAGGCGTACCCGTCCTTTTCCGTCGGGCACCATGTCTCGAAGCTCACCTTTACGTTTGCCCAACGCTTCCATTACAGGGCCCTGGTGCTGTTCTTCAACATCTACGCTTAAATCCTCAAAAGGCTCGCAACGAACACCGTCAATTTCACGGAAAATGACCTGAGGACGCGCAACAGCAATCTCGTAGCCTTCGCGGCGCATAGTTTCCAGCAAGATGGATAAATGTAGCTCGCCACGACCGGCAACTTCAAATACATCCGGATTTTCTGTTTGCCTGACACGCAAGGCTACGTTATGGATCAACTCCCGATTGAGACGCTCAAGTATCTGTCGGGAAGTGACATACTTACCTTCCCTGCCACAAAAAGGTGAAGTATTGACCTGGAACATCATGGTCACGGTCGGCTGATCCACCGTAAGCGGCGGCAAGCCAACCGGGTTTTCACGATCACACAAGGTATCAGAAATTCCGATACCCTCGATGCCGGTTACCGCAATGATATCGCCTGCCTGCGCCTGCTCAACCTCAATCCGTTCCAGCCCATGAAAGCTCATGATTTGCAAGATACGCGCATTGCGGATTTTCCCGTTGGGTTCGACCACGGCAATCGGCGTATTTGTCTTTATCCTACCGGACTTTATTCTTCCCACGCCAATGGCACCCACAAAACTGGAATAATCTATGGAAGAAATTTGCATTTGGAAACTGGCATCGATATCGACATCCGGGGCCGGAGCATGCTCTATAATGGCTTCAAACAAGGCGGTCATGTCTTCCGGTCGCTGCTCGAGATCCAGCGTTGCGAAGCCTTGCGTCGCCGAGGCGTATACGACTGGAAAGTCAAGCTGTTCGTCGCTGGCGCCCAGGCGGTCGAACAAATCAAACACCTGGTCTACTACCCAGTCTGCGCGAGCTCCATCACGATCAACTTTATTCACCACTACAATGGGGCGTAACCCGTGATCAAATGCTTTTTGGGTTACAAACCGGGTTTGCGGCATCGGCCCTTCAACCGCATCCACCAGCAATAACACACTATCCACCATCGACAGCACGCGCTCAACCTCACCCCCAAAATCCGCGTGACCGGGCGTATCTACGATATTAATTCGATAGTCATTCCAGCGTAACGCCGTATTTTTAGAGGTGATGGTAATACCGCGCTCTTTTTCAAGATCATTGGCATCCATGACACGCTCAATCGGGCCAAACCGATCACCCAGGGTGCCGGATTGCTGCAGCAGGCGATCAACCAGTGTCGTTTTGCCGTGGTCAACGTGTGCGATGATGGCGATATTTCTAAGATCTTTCATGCGAACTGTGGCGCAAACTGCGCGCTAAAATCGGGGCGGCGATTGTAGTCGATTTGTGACCTTAAAATACGCTGAAAATCGATATATTACGCGCTATTTAAACCGTTTCTCTGCAAACTTAGGTGAGCCGGGGGCAAAATGCCCATATTCACCGGGCGTCGCCCTGGCGTTATATCTTGATTTGTGTGCCCACGCCTGAG
>JAUVBY010000040.1 GCA_030590945.1 Gammaproteobacteria bacterium
AAATGAGTTTATCATGTGAGAAGAATGGTTACTCCATTTGACGATCATGATAAGTTCAGTTTATCGATATTCGGGGCCAGACCTATTAATTAGAGGGAGCGAAACATGCTAAGTCCGACAGACTCCTGGTAGCTTAAGTCTGATTATCCTCGTGATTTTGACGGATACGCTCCGCCAGTCGTAACAGGGTTTGCTTTAACTCCGGGTCTCCGGTCTGCGCTGCTACATTGTCAAGGTGTTTACGGGCTGCTACGGTGTTATAGCTTGCGGCACGATATACATCGTCATGCCTGGATAAGGTTACGCCGGGCCTGACCTTGACTTTTATTTCGGTAATGTGCAGGCCATCTGAGTGACAGCGTGACATTAAACGGCTGTGACGGTGCTGAATGTGCTGGCCCCATACAGCTGCTTCGGCATAAATAAGCAATCGTCCCGAACGAAATAGTACAGGTTGAATAAATTCAGCGCTTTGCCCCAATAGGTCAACAAATATTGCGCGTAGGACATTTTGATCTTTCACTGGTGCGGGCGGGTCGTCAACGCGATCGCCAAAATTTGGGATCAGGTGTGTAATTGTTTGGAAATCCTGCATTGGAATGTGGATAATACGCACCATAGTTAAATGTGGAGAGCAGGTGCGCATTATCGCGCTGTCCTGTTTCCAATGCAAATACAGAATACTCCGAAAATTCCGACCCGGGATTCATCGTGATACTTAGCAAAATTAAATTTTAGGCAATATTATGATCAGTAACGTACTGACCAAAGTGTTCGGTAGTCGCAATCAGCGTCTGCTCAAACAAATGAACAAATCGGTCGAACAAATAAATGCACTGGAAGGTGAGTACGAAGCGCTGGACGATGAGGCCCTGGTGGCCAAAACGAAAGAATTCAGGCAGCGTGTTGCTGATGGGCAGAGCCTTGAAACCCTGATCCCCGAAGCGTTTGCGGCAGTACGCGAGGCATCTAAGCGTTCCTTAGGTCTGCGCCACTTCGATGTGCAGATGATCGGCGGTATGGTTCTTAACGAAGGCAAAATAGCTGAAATGCGTACCGGAGAAGGTAAAACGCTGGTTGCAACGCTACCTGCTTACCTCAATGCGCTTGCAAATCGCCCGGTACATGTGGTTACGGTAAACGATTACCTGGCGCGACGTGATGCGGAATGGATGGGGCAGGTCTTTGAAAAGTTAGGTTTGACCGTCGGCGTAATTCAATCCGGTCAGGTGCATGAAGATAAACAGCAGGCCTATCTTGCGGATGTAGTTTACGGCACTAACAATGAATACGGTTTTGATTATTTGCGCGATAATATGGCCTTCAACGCATCCCAGCGGGTTCAGCGTGGTTTGGGCTTTGCGATCGTTGACGAAGTGGATTCTATTCTTATCGATGAAGCGCGTACTCCGCTAATCATTTCCGGCCCGGCGGAAGATAATGTTTCTCTTTATCAGGCTATAGATCGGCTGGTGCCGAAACTTGAGCTTGAAGAGGATGAAGAAATCCCCAAAGATTTCACCATCGATGAGAAAGGTAAACGCGTTGCGCTAACCGAAATTGGGCATGAACGTGCTGAGGAATTACTCTCAAGCAGTGGATTGCTTGAAGAGGGCGCAAGCTTATACGACGTAAATCATATTTCCTTGTTACATCATATTTATGCCGCTCTGCGTGCACATCATCTATTCAAACGTGATGTGGACTATATAGTACAAGATAACGAAGTTGTTATTATCGATGAGTTTACCGGGCGTATGATGTCCGGTCGACGCTGGTCAGATGGCCTTCATCAGGCGGTGGAAGCGAAAGAAAACGTAGCGATTCAGCAGGAAAACCAGACCCTGGCTTCGATCACGTTTCAAAACTATTTCAGGTTGTATGAAAACCTGTCCGGAATGACGGGCACAGCTGACACCGAAGCCCCTGAGTTTGAACAGATTTACGGTCTCGAAGTGGTGGTTATTCCCCCCAATACGCCTACCGTGCGGAGCGATAACCCGGATCAGGTGTATCGAACCATCAGCGAGAAATTTGCAGCCATTCGTGATGAGATCAACGCCTGCCTGAAAAAAGGACAGCCCGTGCTGGTAGGAACGGCTTCAATTGAGTCTTCAGAATTGCTGTCTCAATTGCTGACTGAATCCGATATAAAGCATGAGTTGCTTAATGCTAAACAGCATGAACGCGAGGCCGATATTGTTGCCGAAGCCGGCCGGCCGGGTGCGGTGACTATCGCGACTAATATGGCCGGGCGCGGAACGGATATTGTGCTGGGTGGAAATCTCGAAGCCAAATTAGCCCGGGAAGGAGAATCGGCAGATGTCGATACAGCAACAGTTGAATGGAAGAAGCGGCACCAGCAGGTACTGGATGCCGGTGGCTTGTACGTGATTGGTACTGAGCGAAATGAATCACGGCGCGTAGACAACCAGCTTCGCGGGCGCTGTGGCCGTCAGGGTGACCCCGGTGAAAGCCGGTTTTACCTTTCGCTGGAAGATACTTTGATGCGCATATTTGGGTCCGAACGCATATCCAGTATGATGCAAAAGCTGGGCATGGACGAGGGTGAGGCCATTGAACACCCCTGGGTAAATAAGGCCATCGAGAATGCGCAGCGCAAGGTTGAGGGCCATAACTTTGATATTCGTAAGCAATTGCTGGAATATGATGATGTGGCGAACGAGCAGCGTAAGGTTATCTACCAACAGCGTAATACGCTGATCGGTGTAGATGATGTATCGGCTAATTTTTCTGTGATGGTTGAAGAGGTCACGGAAGAACTGATGGCCGTCCATATACCGCATCAGTCACAGGAATCTCAATGGGATGTCAAAGGGCTGCAAGACGCTATCCAGGCGGAATATGGATTACCTATGCCGATTGCGGACTGGCTGGCCCGGGACGATGATCTACACGAAGAATCTCTGCGCCTGAAGATCGAATCAGAATATCGAGCCGCTTATCAGCTAAAGGAAGATCAGGCCGGTGCCGATGCGATGCGTCACCTTGAAAAATCGGTCATGCTACAGGTGCTTGATGAGCGCTGGAAAGAACATCTGGCCAATATGGATCATTTACGCCAGGGCATTGGTTTGCGTGGTTATGCCCAGAAAGACCCAAAACAGGAATACAAGCGTGAAGCGTTCGGCCTGTTTGAAGCCCTGCTTGATGCGGTGAAATATGAAATTGTGGGCTTGTTGTCCAAAGTACAATTTCGCTCCGAAGACGAACTGGCTCAAATGGAGGCTGAACGTGAGCATCAGCAAATGCAATATCAGCATCCGACTCTGGATGCTGCTAGCGCTGCAGAAACGGCGGGCCAGTTTGCGGCGCAGCAAAAGCCTGCTGAAGCAGTGAGCAAAGGTTCAGACGAGACCTATGTGCGCCAGGGTCAAAAAGTGGGTCGTAATGATCCCTGCCCGTGTGGCTCAGGGAAAAAATATAAAAAGTGTCACGGCAAGCTGGGTTAATCTGATACTGTTTTGAGCGAAACGCATGTTGAAAATTTCTCCTCTGGCGCCTGAAAGCTTCCCTGAAGTGAAACCGGTATCCGGTTTAAGCTTAACCGCGCTGCGTTCAGAAGAGCGCTACAAAGGGCGTAACGACGTGCTCATTGCTTTGCTCAGCGAAGGAACAACAAGCGCTGCCGTGTTTACGCAGTCTCTTACACCCGGCGCACCTGTTATCTGGTCGCGTAAGGTGCATGCACAAAACATTGCGCGCGCCATGATCGTAACCGCCGGAAATGCAAACGTGTGTACAGGCAAACAGGGCCAGGCCAATACGCAGGCAATAGCAAAGGCTACGGCAAAGCTGAACCAACTTAAGCCTGAGCAGGTATTTGTTTCATCGACGGGTGTAATAGGTGAGCAACTCGATGTTGAACGAATTCTTGACAGCCTTCCAGCGCAGATAAGTCCTGATTATGAACAGCAGGACTGGTTGGCTGCCGCGTCTGCGATACTAACCACCGACACCTTTGCCAAGGCCTCAAGCGTGTCGATTGAATTGTCGGGCGAGACCATCACCATCTCTGGTATTTCCAAAGGCTCTGGCATGGTTGAACCGAATATGGCGACTATGCTCAGCTATATTTTTACTGATGCCAGTATCGAATCGGATGCTTTGCAGACCATGCTGAACAAGGCGGTTGATAAGAGTTTCAATTGTATAACCGTCGATTCAGATACCTCTACTAGTGATACCTGCCTGCTATTCGCTACCGGTCGTGCGGGGCCGGCCATATCGACGATTGATTCAATTGATGGTGGTCTATTTTATACCGCGTTGGAAAAACTCATGACAGACCTGGCGCAGCAGGTTATTCGCGATGGAGAAGGGGCGCAGAAATTTATTACGGTCAAGGTCAGCGGCGCGAGCAGCGATCAGTCTGCAAAAATAATCGCGAAAAGTATCGCGAACTCACCTCTGGTGAAAACCGCAATAGCAGGCGAAGATGCCAACTGGGGCCGGATCGTGATGGCGGTAGGGAAAGCTGGCCAGGCGATTAATTTCGAAGCGCTGCGGGTGAGCATAGGCGGGGTGGTGATTGCAGAAGGCGATGGCCCCGTAGCGGGGTACGACGAAAGCCTGGTGCAGGCGCATATTGAAGGCAGGTACGTTAATATTGATGTCGATGTCGGGCTTGGAGAAAATGGACATGCGACAGTCTGGACCTGTGATTTGACGCATGGGTACATAGAAATTAACGCAGATTACCGTAGCTGACAGCTGACAGCTGAACTTGAACGGGCGAGCACGCGTGCAGGTTGCGGTCGGGGTGCTGGTAAGCGCTGATCAGACATTGCTCATTCAACAACGCCGCGCGGGAACGGATTGTGCAGGCTTATGGGAATTCCCGGGGGGTAAGCTTGAGCCTGGTGAATCGCCCGAAGGGGCGCTAAAACGCGAACTTGAAGAAGAGTTGGGGGTTCGTATAACTGAACCAGATTTTCTTTGTCGCCTGAATCACGACTACAGTCATGCGCAGGTTAGTTTACATACCTATATGATCCATCAGTGGTCGGGTGTGGCTAATGGCGAAGAAGGGCAGAAAATAGCCTGGGTAAGCCTCGATGAGATATCAGAATATGATCTGCTTGAAGCTGCGCATCCCTTGCTTAAACACGCAGAGGCGAAGCTGAACAAGCGCTTATTGTTCAGCCAGAATTAGATATTTCTGGTGCAGTCGGGCAACCTGTACTTTGATAGCTGCCACATCGCCGTTATTGTCGATCACATCATCTGCTGCTGCCAGCAGAGTTTGCTCCGATAGCTGGTTTTTCATTACGCGATTAATTTTCTCCGTGGACCAGTCGTTTCTTTGCTTAATCCGCGCGATACGTTTCTGCTGCTCACACCGGACTACCAGTATACGGTCTACGCGCTCGCGTTCTGCGGTATTAATCAGCAGGGGAATATCGAGCACACAGTAGGCAGCATCCGCCGCATCCGCCTGCTGATGCAGAGCCTGCATAATCAGAGGGTGGAGAATGTCTTCCAACCGGGATTTTTGTGCATCATCATTAAATATAAGGTCTCCCAGTACTTTTCGGTCCAACTCCCCGTCGGGTTTCAAAGTACGGGTACCAAATACCTTAACAATTTCATGATAGGCGGGTTGGCCTTTGCGGCTTAGCGTATGGCTGAGGGCGTCGGCGCTAAATGTGGCGACCCCAAATTCGGAAAATGCCCCGGCCACGGTGCTTTTACCGCTGCCGATACCACCAGTCAGGCCTACTTTGTAGGGCATATTGATCAGAGAGTGATTCCAGTCATGCCAAAATAGGCCGCTATCATCGGGTCGCCCCAGAACAATATGATAACAAAGGCGATGGCCAGATAAGGGCCGAAGGGTATGGCACGGTTTAAATCATGATTACGCAGCATCATCAGCGTGATCGCTATGACCAGACCTGATACGGCAGCAATCAATAACACAAAGGGTAAGGTTTGCCAGCCCAACCAGGCCCCGCACGCCGCTAGAAGTTTGAAATCGCCATAGCCCATACCCTGGCGACGGGTGATGAAATAATGAATCTGAAAGATCAACCATAATACCATGTAGCCCGCGGCCGCCCCCAGAATGGCGTCGACAGGTGACACCGGGGAGCCGGGTGCGATGCTGTATAACAGGCCCAGCCACAGGAGTGGCAAGGTGAGGTTATCGGGTAATAATTGGGTATCCAGGTCAATGACTGACATTGCGATCAGCAACCATAACGCCACGAGTATCCAGGGTAATGCCAGGGTTTGCGGGAAATATGTACCGGCGAGCCAGGTCAGTGCGGCGGTCAACAATTCGATAGCGGGATATCGCAGAGGTATAGCCTGTTGGCAGGCATGACATTTACCGCGTAGCAGCAGGTAACTCAAAAGCGGGATATTTTGCCACCATTTTAACGTGGCTTTGCACTGAGGGCAGAAAGAGGCAGGAAATACGATATTAGGCGGTATTTCCTCATTATCTGTTTCTGTATCCGGAGATTCGGCCAATAACTCCCGGCATTGTGATTTCCATTCATGCTCCATAGAGATGGGCAGGCGTAGAATGACCACATTCAGGAAGCTGCCAACCAACAGGCCTAATATAATCAGCAGGCTGTTCCAGAGCAGAGGATATTGTGAAATCTGTTCGACGATCACCAGCAGTTACTATACTAAAATACGGATGCAAGGTGGAAGATAGGTAGATACATCGCAACTACAACGACGCCGATCAGTGCGCCCAATACCACAATCAACAAGGGTTCTATCAGGCTGCTTATAGCTGCAACAGTGGCATCAACTTCTGCCTCATAAAAATCGGCAGCACGGTTTAGCATGGCATCAAGTTCGCCGGTCTCCTCCCCGGTTCGTACCATTTGCAGGACCATGCTTGGAAATACGCCCGTGCTACGCAGTGATGCTTCGAGTGGTTGGCCAGTCGAGACGAGCTTACGCACCTCATTAAGGGCATTGGTGTAAACCTGGTTACCCGCAGCGGGTGCAATGGTTGCCAGCGTTTCAACCATGGGAATGCCCGCGTGAAACATGATGGCGACGGTGCGAGAAACACGTGCCAATATACTTTTACGTATCAAATCTCCAAATACCGGTAGCCGCAAAACCATGCGATCTGTAAAAAGATGCACGCGATCGCTGCGCCGGTACAGGGTGCGGTAGATAAAGAAAAATGCCGCAGTGCCGCCCAGTATTTTAAAAATGTGTTCCTGGGCAGCCTTGGATAAATCTATAATATGCCGGGTGAGGGCGGGTAGTTCGGCGCCGAAGTTTTTGAAAACTTCCTCGAATTGCGGAATGACAAATATCAACAAACCAAGCGCGATGCTGACCCCCAGAACTAGTACTACGATCGGGTAGGTTAGTGCTGAAATGACTTTGCGTCGCAGCGCTTCTGCTTTTTCCAGATAGGTTGCGATGCGTTCCAGCATGGGCCCGAGCGTACCGGATTCTTCGCCAACATTTGTCAGCGCAAGGTAGAGCTGATTAAAAAATTTCGGGTGGTCGCGCAGGGCGGTTGTCAGGTTTACGCCCTGATCAATGCGATGGCGCATGCTTCTTAGTAATTTATTAACTGATTTTTTATCACTGCTCTGACCTACCGCGGTAATGGACTGAGCGATGGGGATGCCTCCTTCGACCAGTGTGGCCAGTTGCCGGGTAGCGATTACGATATCGCGTGGTTTTACGCTATCGCGAAAAAACAGTGCGTCACGTTCTTTTCGGAGGCTGGTGACGTTAAGTCCTCTCTGGCGTAATAACAGGCGCGCAGCGCTGGCTGAACTTGCTTCGATTTCGCCGCTTTCTTTAGTCCCTCGGTGATTAGTACCTTTCCATAGAAAAGTAACTAGCTTTGGTTTTTTGTTTTTGCTTCTGGTAGCCATCGTTTATCCTTTCGTTACGCGTTCAACTTCGGCCAGGCTGGTAACCCCTATAGCGACTTTTTTAATGCCTTCCTGTTTTATGGTTAACGTGCCTTCGGTTCGCACCTGTCGGGCAATGTCGGCCTCGGTCGCATTTTTCATGATCAGTTCTGCTGTTTCTGCGCTAAGGGGCATCATTTCATATATTCCGGTTCGCCCCCGGTAGCCCCGTGTGCAGGAGCTGCAACCGACGGGTTCATACAAGTTAGAACTTTTAATTTGATCGTCCGTAAATCCGGCTTCCAACATTACGGCGGTGGGCAGCTTTACGGGTTTTTTACACACCGAACACAATCGTCGAACCAGTCGTTGCGCAATGACCAGGTTTACGGTTGAGGCTATGTTAAAAGGTGCCACACCCATGTTGAGAAGGCGCGTAATGGCGGAAGGTGCGTCATTGGTATGCAAGGTTGAGAGAACAAGGTGGCCGGTTTGCGCCGCTTTTATGGCAATATCAGCGGTTTCAAGATCGCGAATCTCGCCTACCATCAGAACATCAGGATCCTGTCGTAAAAAAGCGCGCAGTGTACGCGCAAAGGTCAGGCCGCTTTTTTCATTAATAGAAACCTGGTTGACTCCATCGGTATAAATTTCAACCGGGTCTTCGACCGAGCTGATATTTGTTTCGGGAGTGTTGAGCACTGCCAGCGCTGAATACAGGGTGACTGTTTTGCCGCTTCCCGTTGGCCCGGTCACCAGTATCATCCCGTGGGGCTGGCCCGTGGCTTGACGATATAGCAGCAGTTGTTCGGGTTCCATACCCAGTGTCTCTAGATTAAGATTCGTCGCGCCCTGGTCCAGGATTCGTAGTACCACTTTTTCGCCAAAAATAGTGGGCATTGTGCTGACACGAAAATCGATGGTTCTGGAACGGGAGAACTGGATTTTTATTCGCCCGTCTTGCGGTAAGCGCCGTTCTGCAATATCGAGTCGAGCAAGTACCTTAACCCTGGATACGATATTCTGTACTAGCCGCAACGGGGGTTCGCTACCGTCAACCAGTACCCCGTCAACACGATAGCGAATGCGCGCTGCAGACTCGTAAGGTTCAATGTGTATATCAGAGGCGCCCATATTGATGGCATCGCGCAAAGTCTTATTAACGTATTGAACGATAGGACTGCTGGCATCCAGATCCACCCCGCTGAAATCATCGCCCAGATCATCATCAATGATGGCCATTTCATCAAGATTAATATCGTCTGGAATCTCACCTAGCGTGCCTACGCCAGCTGCGGGTGTGCTAACAGATGCTATTCGGGTGACTCTGCTGAGCGATACCGGATTGCAAATCACGGGGGAGACAGTCAGGTTTGTATGAAAGCGCGCCTGACTAAGAGCCTGTGCAAGCGCTACTTTATTATCGGGGTTGCCAATCGCGACGAATATTCGACCATTGTGTTTACTAAGCGGTAGTATCTGGTACTCCTCGATCATTTTGTCCGGGAGTAATTCCAGAGGTAAATTATCGATATTGATACGATCAATGTCAACAACCGGCATTTTTTCCAGTTCGGCAATCGACTGTAGTATGGGTTCCATTTGTACATTGTCTTCCTTGAGCGCCTGCTCAAAAAAAGATCGGCCATCCTGGCGTGCATTGGCCTCAATCAGTTTAATGGTCACCTTGTCCATTGTGCCGTGTTTGTATAAGTGCTTTGCGAGATCAGAAGCCATATGAATATACTAAGTCATTCTTTTGTTGAGTTGTTTGCGTGTATTCCTCCGAGGAGTATAGGCGATTTAAACACCAGAATGTATGATTTGCTGCTCTTCTCAAATGACACTCGAAACGGTTTGATTTATTCTTATCCCTGTGAATAGCAATATGGCCTTACTGAGCATTTTGCAGAAAAATAGCCATCACCTTTTCGTGATTTTTCAATAGTTGATTCTATGTCGAGTTTTTGCCACTGCGATCGCGCTTATACTGGCAGCACCCGAACGTTTTAATATTTTCGCGACTTCTCGTGTTGTTGAACCAGTAGTGATAACGTCATCTACAATTGCCAGGTGTTTGCTCTTAAGCTGCGCCTTATTTTTACCTGCCTTAAGCTGGAACGCGCCCTTGATGTTTATTTCTCGTGTTCTTCGGGCTAATCCAGATTGCTTCGGAGTATTGCGCGTACGGATCAAAAGCGTATGGTAAACCGGAATATTCAATGTTTTTCCAATTCTTCTAGCCAGTTCAAGTGATTGATTGAAGCCACGTTGTTTAAGACGTAGGGGGTGCAGCGGTACAGGGATTAAAGCCTCCGGCAGAGGGAACTCGTATTCTTTGAGCCTGCTGGTGATCATGTCAGCCAGCAGGTGATTTAGAATTAGTGATTCATTAAATTTAAAACGTTGTATTAGTTCCGCCACCGGGCCATTGTAGTCATATGCGAACACTGTTCGTTGAAAGTCGGGCGGATTCGTTATACAGCGGCCGCAGCGTTTCGATTGTGGCGCATACGCGAACTCTATAGTGGATGGCAACTCTTCAGCGCATTGTACGCAGCATTCATTGTTGCGGGTCAGGTCTAGTCGGCATTGTGCGCAGAATAAGCTTGCGGCCGGCCTGGCGCAAATTTCACAGGTACAAGGCAGTATGTGTAGAAAGCGGTGCAGCCAGGCTGCCCAAAAGCGAGCTTGTTTGATATCATCCATAATATATTATTCCTGATAAGACGTATATTATGCCACAAGACCATGATCAGAATATCTCACGAAAACTGATTAAACAGCGGCAGCAGAATGTTAGCCCGCAGCAGGATTTTGTCGCCAACATGAGCACAAAATTGATTTTGCAGCGAATGGCAGATTCCGATATGCTGCAGCGGCAAAAATCCGGGCACGCTTTGCATCTCTACAGCCGGGAGGTCGAAGCTTCAGATGCCTTGCGTGTCATGGCCGAACGAATCGATCAGCTTCCATTTTCGCAAATCCATGCATCAATTACGCAAACTATGTCCATGTTGCCTGCTGAACAATACGATGTCGTGTTTAGTGATATGGTATTTGACTGGCTGGATGCAGGGGCGTTTATCCGCCTGCATGAGTATTTGCTCAAGCCGGATGGTGTGTTCTGGTTCAGCTGTTATGGCCCTTCGACAACGGTAAAATTACGAGCGGTTTTGTCGGAAATAGATTTATTCCCGCATTTTAATGATTTTTACGATTTACGTGATATTGGTGATGCCTTGCTCGGGGCGGGATTTAAGGACGTGGTACTTGAGTCCACTATTACTAAGCTGGAATATGACTCTGTGGATGCGGTAATGGCGGATGCGGTTCGAGTATTTAGCGTGAACGCACATCCTGAACGCCGCAGAAGCATGACGCCGCCGAGAGTATTAAGGGAATTTAAACTGAGGCTGGCGGATCAGATTCGTTCTGATGGTAAGATTACAGAGCAGGTTGAAATATTGATTGCTCACGGTAAAAAGTCGAGTATCCCGGGCATGAACATCGCGATACCGGTACGGCAAAGCTAATCCGGAGCTCGATTTCTGACAATAAAAAACCCGGCACGAAGGCCGGGTTTTAATGACTCCTTTCGGTGTCGTTTTATTGGCGTTGTCCAGGTACCTGAAGCGGTACGCCTGTGCTCATGATGGCTTCATAAACTTCAAGGCCCAGGTATTCGTCACCACCTGCTTTGAACGGGGCTGCGCGTACTTGCTTGTTACAGCCTTTATAGCGACGATGTATCGTGCCCAGAGGCTTTTTGCCGCCGTTTGCGCCCCATTTGGTGCGATATACAGGAAAGCCGGTACCGTGGCCCAGAGCCGAACTCAACACGTCGCCGCGTACAGATTTTCCGGCGTTGGTTACGTGGCAATCCGCGCAGGAAAAGTTTAACTGTCCACGCTTGGCCCAGAAGAAATCACGGCCTTTTTCGTACCAGTCACGCATCTCTTCGCTCGAATAGTCGACACTAAGCGGCTGTCCATTGGACTTTGATTTAAAAGCAATGGTTAATCTCGCCATCTTCTGGCTGTCGTACTTTTCTTTTTCGCCACCATTGGCAACGATACAAGAATTGATGTCGCCTTCAACAGTGTGCAGTTTGCCGTTACCGTCAACATAGGGATATTCGTTACCCGCTGGGCTATCTGCAAAACATGAAGATAATGTTTTGCCATTTCCGAAAGGAGTGTCCCATTCTTCGTTGCCCTTATCTACCCATTCTTCGTAGGGTGGGAAATCCATCAGCATTTCCCAGTTTGCACGGCGATCTGCGTATTGAGGCAGCACGTTCACCCCGTCCTGGTAGTCTTCCAGTGCCACGCTTGGGTTGCTTTTTGCAAAATATGCTTGAAACTTTTCGATATCTGCTTTGACTTCATCTACAGATGGTGTTGCGACTGCTATCGCTGCAGTAGCCATTAAGCTTCCCGCCAGCAGGCTCGTAATTAATTTTTTCATGAGTAAAATTCTCCTCCAGTTATTGGCTTTAAACAGGGCAAGTCACGTGACTCGCCTTATTCAATTAATATATTATTTAACCGTGGCTTCCGCAGATTCGCCGCCATCCTGGTTATCAACCCAGGATACGGTAACCACATCACCGGCTTTAAGGCCGGACAGGTTGGTGCCGATCAGTGGGTTGGCCGAGACGCCCTGGCTCAAAGAGGCTTCAACGATATTGTTGCCGTTGACGGCAAAGTTCATTGTAGTGATGTAATGAGCAGGTATGATTTTGCCCGTTTTTTTATCTTTACGATTACCTGTTTCCATGGGGTGCTTTGCCAGTACCAGCACGTCGTGGCCGTCTGACTTCTTCTTAAGTTTGATCTTGGTTGTCATGTTGTTAATACCTAGTGTGTGTTCAAAAAATTATCTGTTGTATCTGTCATAAAGAGGGCAGATGTATTAACCGCCGCAACCGCCAACAGTAACTTTAACTTCCTGGCTGGCCCTGATGACGCCGCCCGCAGTTTTAGCATACGCTACCACGTTAGAGGTTTTACCCATCTTGATGCGTCCGCTTAATACGCCGTTAGCGCCTGCACCCAGAGTGGCTGCCATAACCAGAGGCTTGGGGTTGCCTTCAACCACAATGGCAATGGATTCCGCTGCTACGCTGGTCGAGACCTTGACCGGAACGACAGCGCCATTTTCGGCTTGTACCGGGGCCTTGAGTTTGATATCCCCGCTGTCGGATGCATCGCCAGAGCCCACGATATCGGCGACAGCCATCATAGCGTCGTCTGCATCAAATGCGGCCATAGGGTATTCGGCCAATACGGCTGTTGGGTGTAGTAAACCAGCGCTGGCAGCGATGGTCAGTGAGCTGGTTGCAATAGAACCTTTAAGAAAACTTCTACGTTTCATTTATATATACCTCAAAAATATCGTGTTCAATAGGCGAGCTATTGGGGTTAAAGTGTGTACAAAAAGTCGATAATGTTATCGATTTGCTTGTCATTTAGCAGGCCATGCGCGCCAAAAGGAGGCATCATGGATTGAGCGTTTTTATCACGTGCATCATAGATTTGAGCGCGTAAAACGTCACGGTCAGCAAAACGTGATTTCATTGCGACCAGAGGAGGCGCAACATTTCCGCCGGGAGGAAAACCTTCGGGCCAGTTTGGTGTAACCATAACATGGCAAGCAAGGCAGTTACCCTGACGGCGATTGACAGAAGTACACCAGCCAGCTAATTCAGAGCTCTTGTTTTCGATTTTCGAGCAAGCCTTGTCGGTTGGCAATGCTTCTGCTGCGTTCGCAGTGGTAAGGGTTGCGCTGGCGCTGAATAAAAGCGTTGCACCTAGTAGTGAAACAATGCGGGTTAATCGCATGGGCCATTTCCTCCAGTAGAAATTTGTAAATGATTATTTTAGTAGCGTGTTCAAACCGCTATGTTCAACGCAGCGCAAATGTGTGCTCATTCATGCCACCAAATGTACTTAAACCGGTGGCGAAACAAGCGATCCTAAATTGCGGCTGGTTGACATGAGTCAATCACGTCACCTATGACAAAGTTTATAATGTATGTGTCTCGTGAGAGTTTGCACTACGCATCCGAACACGTAAGAGACATATACCACTTTGACCCAAGCTTAGCCAAAAAGCAAGTTAATCGCAAATAAATAATACTAATTGTGTCAGGCGGGTATTGAATGACTGTAGTGAAGGGAGGATGGAACGACGTCTTACTTACAAATCAAAATTATCCAGTTGCCGTTTTTCTTCTTCTATTTGTTTTATCAGTCCATTTATACTGGCAGTCAGATATTCTGAACTGTCAGAGTGGTTCAAGCTGGTTTGCTGCTTTAATAGTATTAATGCCCGTCTATACAGGCCGGCACGTTCAAGTTGCTGTGCTTCTATAAATGTAGCGTGCAAAATTTTACCGTCCGCGGCATAAGCGCGTGCCAGCATATCATAGGTCCAGTCGAGCTCAGGACGGTGCCGGATTGATTTTCTCAATACACGAATAGCTGCTTCATTGTCGGCATTGTGAATAAGTGCGCTGGCATACCCTTTGACGTACGCCGGGTGAGACCGATCAGTCTGATAAAGTTGCTCGAACAGGTTTACAGCGAGTATTGCATCAGTAGAAGCCAGGGCCAGTTCTGCCCCGGCAAGGCGATACAGTGGATTGTCGGGTGCCCTAAGGCGAAGTTGGCGAAATGTTTCGACCGATTTTGCGTATTGATCATTTCTGATGTAGGCAATTATTAAGCCATACGCTGCGATTTGCTGTGTTCGCTCATCAAGCTGCGTATTGTTTAAGGTGTGTTCAAAGTGTTTGATAGTATTAGCAACCGGTTCATCGTACAGGGCCAGCGTGCGTGCTTCGGCGTGCGCGTAATCCAGTCGATCATCCGCGGGTATTAGCTGATCCGGAGATGGTTCCAGGCGGCGAGCCCGGCTACGCCCGTCGGCGATCCGATCCGTGTTGACCGGGTGGGTGCTCAGAAACTCAAGGACGGGCCCACCGTATAAACGACTTTGCTTTTCCAGCTGGCTGAAAAACGACGGCATTGCTATCGGATCATATCCCGCGGCAGCTAATATATTCATACCGGTTGCATCTGCTTCGCGTTCAAACGTGCGGCTGTAGGAGAGCTGGTCTGCAGCAACCACACCCTGCGCGGAGATCACGGCCGCCGCGCCGGCCTGGCCACCGAGTAATATGCCACCAAGCATTGCGGCGGTGGCGGGCAGCGTAAGCTGCTTGCTGCGTTCAATTGCTCGAGTAATATGGCGCTGGCTTTGATGGCCGATTTCGTGTGCGATAACCGAGGCTAGTTCATCTTCGTTGCGGGTGCTATCAATTAAGCCGGTATTAATCGTGATATACCCGCCCGGCACTGCGAACGCATTGATGGTGGGATCGATCGCCAGGCTCACGGTTAAACGGCCAAAATCGCGGGGACTATGTCTGGCAATATGGCTGGCCAGAGTCGTGAAATAGTCAAGCAGTAAAACATCATCGCTAAATTTGCTGCGCGCGCGAACGCTGAGCATGACTTGTTTCCCGAACATTTTTTCCTGCTCGCTGTTCATGATCAGTGTGGCGCTGTCGCTTAGTTCGGGCAAATTCTGTGCATTGAGTAACGGGCTGGCGATCACGCAGCATAATGCACCGGCAAGCCCGGCTTGTTTAATTAATGAACGGAGGCGTAATTTAGGGGTCATATAACTTAGCCATGCGCAATCTGTTAATGCAGCGCATAAAAATAATTTACGTATAGTTAATAATGCTTATTAGTAATGATGTTTTACTATTCGTTTAATTTCTAATATACTCTTATAGTTGTGATGATTTATGATTAGTCAAGTCATTCATCAAAACTAGATTGTCAGGTGTCGGTTGATTGCTGCGACTTTAAACGAAGTACGCTACCTATCACAGCCATCTGGGCTTCACCCATTTTTTCACGGTTCGCAAGATTCGTAACGCTTCGACAACGCACTGGTTAGCTTAGTTCGAAACCGATGAACAGCGGCTTAAATATTTTACTGGAGATTACACTATGTCAGATTTTGATCAAGAATTAGATGCACGCGGATTGAATTGTCCGCTGCCTATCCTGCGAGCCAAGAAAGCCTTGAACGGTATGGCGGCCGGAGAAGTACTAAAAATCATCTCTACCGATCCGGGTTCAGTCAAAGATTTCGAGGCTTTTGCGTCTCAAACTGGAAACGAACTGCTGAATTCAACTGAAGAAAGCGGCGAATTTCATTTTATGATGAAAAAAGCATAATCGATATATTCGCGTTTGTATATTATTAATTTAGAAACCCTATTTGTACCTGGTTTCGCAACTGGAGGACAATACCATGTCTGAAAAGAAACTCTGTATCATTGCCACTAAAGGCACACTCGACTGGGCTTATCCGCCTTTTATTCTTTCGTCAACTGCCGCTGCACTGGGTTATGACGTCACCATCTTTTTCACCTTTTATGGTTTGCAACTGCTGAAAAAGAAGTTGTCACTAAAAGTGAGCCCGCTGGGTAACCCCGGTATGCCAATGCCGATGGGCATGGACAAATGGTTTCCGGTTATGGGAACGGCTATTCCGGGAATGGAAGCGATGATGACGGTCATGATGAAAAACAAGATGAAAAGCAAAGGTATAGCCTCTGTTGAAGATCTTCGAGATTTGTGCATCGAAGCGGAAGTTCGTCTGATCGGGTGCCAGATGACGATTGATCTGTTCGATATGGGTGAAGGCGATTTTATCGACGAAATCGAACTCGGTGGTGCCGCAACTTACTTTGAATATGCAGGTGCCTCGGATATCAATTTGTATATCTAAACCTGTTGCTGTTTCTAAGTAAAAAGCGCTGCTTCGGCAGCGTTTTTTTTGAATTAAATTTGGTGGATGTGCTTAGCCCGATACAATATTATTGGCCACCCTACTTCGAGGCACGATGTAGGGTGGCATAAGCCGCAGGCGCATCCACCAATTTGGAATAAATATGGATGACGAACAATACCGACAAACCCGCAACGCAATTGACTTGCCGCCCTGTGTGTACGAAAAGGCACTGCAGTACGGTTATTTCGTGTGTCGCTATGCGCAGAATATCGCTCTGGGTGAACGTGAGGCATTGCACTGTCAAAGCAAATCAGGATTTGCCAACTGCCGGGAGTATTTTGACCTGTCTCTGGAAAAATCCGGTTTCGCCCTCGGCGCACAGCAGCTTCCTACACACCTGACCTTTAACAAAGCCATGCAGGTGCAAATTGGCGGTGTGCAAGGCCTGATGCAGTTTCTTGATGTATCAAACCCGGCAACGTCTTCAAATAAAGCGCAGGCTGTAGCAGATATCGCAGATAGTTTTATTCAATTAAAAGTAAAAACACCCAATTTCAGGCACCTCAACTTTTCACTCATTGTGTCATATATTCAGAAATATTCTTTACGCAAACGTGGCCGAAATAAACCTTCCTGAAAATTTGTCCCGATCCAGCGCAATAGCTGTTTTTCCCGCTGACAAACAGTGATACCATTCCTTACCGGTTATAAATAAATTTAATCCATGAAAATACACGAATATCAGGCCAAGGCGCGCTTGCGCGAATATGGTATCAAAACACCCGAGGGTGTGCCCTGTTATACGGTAGACGAAGCCGTTGCCGGTGCTGAAAAGCTCGGTGGGAATTTTTGGGTAGTCAAAGCCCAGATTCATGCTGGCGGGCGCGGCAAGGCGGGCGGAGTTCTGCTGGCTAAAAGCCTCGAAGAAGTTCGTGAACACGCGACGACTTTGTTTGGAAAAATCCTGATAACGCCTCAAACCGGCCCGCAAGGACAGGAAGTACGCCGACTGTATATCGAGAGCGGTGTGGATATTGCGCAGGAGTTATATGTAGGTGTTGTGGTCGATCGTTCACGCCGTTGTGTTACCTTTATGGGCAGTTCAGAAGGCGGTACCGAGATAGAAGAAGTGGCGGCCAGTACGCCTGAGAAAATCCATAAGATATTCGTCGATCCTGCGAGCGGTATGCGCGAAAATGAGGCGCGGGAAATGTGCGTCAACATGGGCGTGCCGGCACAGGCGGTTGATTCTGCGACTGGCTTTATGATGGCGCTGTACACCGCCTTTGTAGAAGAAGATGCCTCGCTAGCTGAAATCAATCCACTGGTAGTGACGGGTGCGGGTGAAGTCGTCGCACTGGATGCAAAAATAAACTTTGATGATAATGCCAGTTTTCGTCACCCCCTCTGGCAGGAGTTGCGTGATACGGATGAAGAAGATGCCAATGAAGTCGAAGCGGATAAAGTCGGGCTGAATTTTATTTCACTGGATGGCAGCATCGGTTGCCTGGTCAATGGTGCCGGCCTGGCAATGGCGACCATGGATATCATCAAGCTATATGGTGGTTCGCCAGCCAATTTTCTGGATGTAGGTGGCGGTGCAAATGCCGAGCAGGTCACGGCGGCATTTAAAATTATGCTTAAAAGCGATCAGGTCAAAGCGATCATGGTGAATATTTTTGGCGGTATTATGCGCTGTGACGTCATTGCCGATGGCATAGTGCAGGCTGCGAAAGAAGTTCAGCTGAATATCCCGCTTATTGTCAGACTGGAAGGCACCAATGTAAAACAGGGCAGGCAAATTCTGTCGGATTCAGGAATTCAATTGATTACGGCAACCACGATGTCCGATGCGGCAGAAAAAGCAGTTAAGGCGGTAGCACAACAATGAGCATTTTAATCAACAAAGATTCGCGCGTCGTTACGCAGGGCATTACCGGTAAGACAGGCGCTTTTCACACTAAACACAGTATTGATTACGCCTTTGGCAAGCAGGCTTATGTCGCGGGCGTTACCCCGGGCAAAGCAGGGCAGGAAGTAGAAGGCGTACCGGTTTATGATTCGGTTAAGGAAGCCAAAGCGCAGACGGGTTGTAACGTATCGGTTATATACGTTCCCCCGCCGTTTGCTGCAGCGGCGATCGATGAAGCGGTTGAGGCTGGCATTGGACTGGTGATTTGTATCACCGAAGGCATACCGGTGCGCGATATGATTCAAAGCAGCGATAAGCTGCGCCACAGCGATACCATTCTGGTCGGGCCGAACTGCCCGGGTGTGATCACGCCGGATGAGTTAAAAATTGGTATCATGCCGGGTTATATTCATAAAAAGGGGAACATCGGCGTGGTTTCCCGTTCCGGCACATTGACCTATGAAGTAGTGCATCAATTGACTGAACTGGGCATGGGGCAATCTACCTGTGTGGGCATCGGTGGAGATCCCGTAAATGGCCTTAAGCATCTGGACGTAATGAAAATGTTTAATGATGACCCTGAAACCGAAGGTGTGGTGCTGTGCGGCGAAATCGGTGGGTCTGACGAAGAAGAATGCGCGGCCTGGATCGCTGAAAACATGAGTAAACCCGTAGTTGGTTTCATCGCAGGCGTTACCGCACCGCCGGGGAAGCGCATGGGCCACGCCGGGGCGATTATTTCCGGTGGTAAAGGCACCGCCGATGAAAAAATAGCGGCTTTGCAGGCAGCTGGCGTACACGTCACTGAAAACCCCTCGGACATCGGAACATTGATGAAGTCTGTTATGGGATGAGAACATTATTGTCTCTAAGCCTTCGATGCGACTTCCCCCTTTAAAGAGGGTGTCGCAAAGGTAAAGAAAAGCTTCCCCCTTTGAAAAAGGGGGAGAGCTTGCGAGGGGGCCGAGGGGGATTTAGAATGGCATTCAAATCTCCCCCAGCCCCTCTTTGCTAAAGAGGGGAGCATATTGCGACACTCTATACCAGCTCGCGATTAGAAATCAGAC
>JAUVBY010000159.1 GCA_030590945.1 Gammaproteobacteria bacterium
AAGGGAAAATTGAATAAAAAGGTCCTGGAAGAGACCATGCGCAAAACCCTGGGCATATCCTGTATGTTCATGTGGATCATCCTCGCTGCGCTTGCTTTTGGAGCCGTATTTGATGGCATTGGTGCGGTCAGAGCGATTGAGTCTTTGTTCATTACCCGTTGGGATTTAACCCCCTGGGAAGTCCTGATCATGATGCAGCTATCCTATTTGCTGATGGGCACCTTTCTGGATGATACTGCGATGCTGGTAATCGTCGCGCCCTTATACGTGCCATTGGTCATTGCGCTGGGTTTTGATCCGATCTGGTACGGCGTGTTGTATACGATCACCTGCCAAATTGCTTATATGACACCACCGTTTGGATATAACCTGTTTTTGATGCGCGCTATGGCGCCGCCCGAAATTTCGCTGATGGATATCTATCGTTCCATCATTCCATTTGTATTGATCATGACCCTGGCATTGACGCTGGTTATGGTCTTCCCGCAAATTGCGCTTTGGTTGCCGGAATATGTGTATGCCAAATAATTTTTAATGGGGCCCCGGTTCTTAATGATCGGGATGCCTCGCCTAAACCGCTGGAACCAGGCATCCGTTGAGATGTACAATAGTTTACTTGGGTTCCAGTATTTTTTATAAACCACAGGAGATAAACTAATGACAGATAAAAAACTAATCGATAAAGGGAAAGAGCCGTCCGGTCGTCGAAGTTTTATGAAGAAAACGGGCCTGGCAGCAGGGGGCGCGGTTGTTATAGGCGCCGGTCTGGCAGGTTGTAGTCAGGATGATGGAAGTGAGTTAAGCCAGGCTAAAGCAAAAATAAGTAAACTGGAAAAAATGCTGGCAGACGGCAAAGCCCCGGCGGCCGATACGGCATCCAGAACCAAAATCAAATGGCGACTCCAAACCTATTCCGGTGCGCCGCTGGGCGCGCATGTCATCAAACCACAAATTGAAGCCTTTAACAAAGCAGCCAGCGGTGAAATGGAAATTGAGCTGTATTATGCAGATCAATTAGTTCCGACGGATGAGTTATTTCGTGCCATGCAAAACGGTACGATTGATGCGGTGCAAAGTGATGATGCAACGATGGCATCGCCCGTTGATATCAATGTGTTCGGCGGTTATTTTCCGTTCTCTACTCGCTATAGCCTTGATTTGCCAGTTTTATTTAAATACTATGGAATGGATGAAATCTGGAAGGAAGCGTATGACGAAGTGGAAGGTGTGGAATGGCTCGGCGCCGGCGCCTGGGATCCACTGCATATTTTCAGTAAAGACCCGATTCGCAGCCTTGCGGACATGAAGGGTAAGCGCGTATTTGGCGTGCCCACAGCAGGTAAGTTTCTGTCCCGTTATGGTCTGGTACCCGTCACCTTGCCCTGGGATGATATAGAGGTGGCCTTACAAACTGGTGAGCTCGATGGGGTTGCCTGGTGTGGCTTTACCGAAGCTTATGAGGTCGGTTGGGCAGACGCCTGTAACTATGCGCTATTAAATAATGTCACAGGCGCGTGGTGCGGATCATATTTTGCCAACAGCAAAAGTTGGGCCGCGATTCCAACAAAGCTACAGGAGCTGTTCAAGCTGTCCATGGATAGTTCACACTACTACCGTCAGGTTTGGTATTGGGGTGGAGAAGCCAAACTCCGCGTCGAAGGCGATAAGCTGGAACTAACCGAGATTCCTAAAGCAGAATGGGATCAGGTGGTTGCAGATTCCTCTGAATTCTGGGACGAACTGGCTGATGCCAGCCCTCGCGCAGCACGCGTAGTACAGATCTTCAAAGATTATTCTGCTGTGATGGAAAAAGCGGGTGTGCCATATCGCTACGCTTAATATGTAGTGTTTTGCCCTGGCTGAATTGCCGGGGAGTTTTAACCTGATAAGCGGGATTAGAACAGGGTTGTTTCTATATTGAAATAACCACGTTCTGGTCCTGTTTTTTATTTTAGTATCGCGAAATGTCGAATAACACAAATCTACCCTCTGCACGACTTGGCTGGACAATCTGGGGGCTCGCGGCGGCTTTTTATTTGTATGCCTTTTTTCAGCGCGTCGCTCCCGGGGTGATGACCGCAGAACTCAGTGCGGATTTCGGTCTCAGTGCTTCAGCGTTGGGAAATCTTTCAGCATTTTATTTTTACAGCTATGTGGCGATGCAAATCCCAACCGGGATTCTCGCAGACATTTGGGGTCCCAGGCGCCTTTTGACAGCCGGCGCGATGCTGGCGAGTATCGGTAGCCTGCTTTTTGCACTATCGGAAGGATTTGTCTTTGCAGCCGCTGGTAGATTATTGATTGGTGCTTCGGTGTCCGTAGCGTTTATCTGCATGTTGAAACTGGCTAATCACTGGCTGAATCCTAAACAATTCGCCCTGGCGTCGGGCATGGCGCTGGTCACGGGCATTGTCGGTGCCGTGTTTGCGGGAGTGCCCCTGCATTTGCTGGTCGAGTCTTATGGTTGGCGAACCGTGATGGCTTACGCTTCGTTATTACCAGTCATTATCGGCATCGCTATCTGGCTGATGGTACGAGATGACCCGGTTGAGAAAGGCTTTAAAAGCTTTGTGAATCATGAGCCTCAGATCGTTGAGAGGCCTTTTGCACACGCCATGAGTGGGCTGAAAGAAGTGATGCTGTACCGTAACACGTGGCTGCTGGCGATCGTACCGGGCGGAGTCGTGGGTAGCATTTTGTCATTCGCTGGTTTGTGGGGTGTGCCTTTCCTGACTACTCACCACGGGCTATCAATCAGTGACGCGGCGGCGACATGCTCAGCCATGCTTATTATCTGGGCTGTTGGCGGGCCAATATTTGGTATGCTTTCTGATCGCTCTGGCCAACAGAAACGATTATATATATTGGGTTGCGCGGTCGTTTCGCTGTGCTGGGGTTTGGTCGTGTTCCTGCCTCAAATGCCTGTGTCGATACTCATCGCCGTTCTGATGGCAGCAGGTTTTTTCTCGGGCTGTATGGTGCTGGGTTTTGCATATGCAAAAAATTCGGTTCCTCCCCGGCTCGCGGGTACGGTTTCAGGCGTAGTGAACATGGGGGTGATGATGGGCCCGATGATCCTGCAACCTGCAGTCGGCTGGATGCTGGATAAAAACTGGAGCGGTGAGGTCGCCGGCGGCGTAAAATACTATAGTCTGTCGGCCTATCAGTACGGATTTTTTCTGATGGCGCTGTGGGCCGTAATTTCATTTATACTGATCGTTTTTACTCGGGAGAACACTCGACAGGGATAATGACGATTACGAATAAAAGTGTCGCTCCGGCTCTGCTGTTTGTTTATTTATTGCTGTTTATCGTGTTGGCAATAAACCCTTATGATCGCGCGACCTGGTGGGCTGAAAATTTGCCTGTATTAATTGCGGTTGGTCTTCTGGTCGTAAGCTACCCGCGATTTCAGTTTTCCAATGTCTCTTATGCTTTGATGGCGTTGTTTCTCTGTTACCACACTGTGGGAGGACACTATACCTTTGCTCTGACTCCTTTTGACCTGGGAAATCACCTGTTAGGTTCTCTTAATATGGAATTTCTGTTTCCTGAGGGGCGCAATAATTTTGATCGTGCTGGCCATTTCCTGGTGGGTGTATTTGCTTACCCTGTTGCTGAGCTTGTATATCGCAAACAATGGGTAAGCACTATCTCAATGGCCGTGATCTTCGGTATTTTTGCTCTGGGGTTCTGGGGTGCCCTGTATGAAGTGATCGAGATGGCCTTTGCCGTTATATACGGTGGCGATTCAGGTGCTGCTTTTTTGGGCTCACAGGGCGACGAATGGGATGCGCAAAAAGATATGCTGCTGAATATTTTGGGTGCGCTATGTGCCTCAGTGTTATTTGTGCTGCTTTGGGCGGGAAAACAGCCGGACCAAATTGAGTAGTCAGCCAACAATTGACATAGCCCCGGTGCGGTAGTGGAATGTGCGTTTTCAGTGGATCAAATCGCCAACAAGTGGAGAACTCGCCAGATTGATACTTCTTGATTTCGGGAAATAGAGTGTTTATCCTTCCTGCGCTCTCTCTGTGTACTCCGCGTTTCTGCGGTGAATGGTTTTTTATAATCATTCAATACGGTAGACTAGTCAGGCATCAATAAGGAGTAAACATGCCCCTGTCAGAATACGTTCTCGTTATTATGTTCCTGTTAGCGACGGGCATCGTCGCCTCAGGTATATTCCGAAAACTACCCATTCCCTATACCGTAATACTTATTGTTATCGGTATTGCGTTAGCCGGGTTGTCAGAAGTTTGGGCTCCGCTTGAGCCTTTACAGCATTTTCATCTAACACCTGATTTGGTGTTGTTCATCTTTCTACCTGCATTGATTTTTGAATCCAGCTTAAATCTTAACGCGCGACAGCTCATTAAAGACATTGCACCGGTATTAACGCTAGCGGTACCTGCGCTATTAATTTCTACATCAGTCATTGGCACTGTCTTGTGGTGGGTGTTGCCAGACATAGACTTTATTGTTGCGATGTTGTTCGGTGCATTAATTTCGGCGACAGATCCGGTTGCGGTGATTTCTTTGTTCAAAGAGTTGGGTACGCCAGAACGTTTAACTGTTTTAGTTGAAGGCGAGTCATTGCTCAATGACGCAACTGCTATTGTTATCGTCACCATATTGCTGGGGCTGTATGGCGTTAGTGGCGATAGTGGTTTAAGTATTGCAGGAACTGCTGTAGGCCAGTTTTTAGTAGTATTTTTTGGTGGTGCTTTAGTGGGTGCCGTCTTTGGTCTGGTTATCAGCTGGATGATGACGCGTTTTGCGCACGAAATTAGTGCGGTGCTTATTCTTTCTCTCGTGTTGGCTTACCTGTCATTCACAATTGCCGAACATAGTCTTCATGTTTCAGGTGTTATGGCCGTGGTTGCGTGTGCGGTTGTTTTCGGTATTTTTGGAATGCCGCGCCTGTCACGTGAATCGGTTGATGTGATGCACGAAACCTGGGAGTTTATTGCGCACGTTTGTAATACCTTATTGTTCCTGTTCGTGGGTTTGCTGGTTAATCTTGAAAGTCTGGTTGGTGACTTCTGGTACATTATTTTAGCGGCGCTATTGGTGCAGGTCGCACGCGCTGCTAACATTTATAGTTTTGTACCATTAACAGAAAAAATATTTAAATTGCCACATGTTACTTTGGGTGAGCGTCATATTATGTATTGGGGTGGGTTGAAGGGGGGGTTGGCAATTGCGATTGTGTTGTCATTGCCACTTGATTTGCCGGGGCGTGAGTTATTGATTAACCTGACCCTGGGTGTTGTGTTATTTACCATGTTAATAAATGCACCAACTATCAGGCCTTTAATTCAAAAACTCGGTATCGATAAATTAAGTGTTGAAGAAGAAGCGGAACTCAAACGCGGAATTCTTGGTGCAAAAGGCGCAGCGGAAAATCTTTTAAATCAGTTTAATGGTTCCGGTTTAGTAACCAAAGCTAATCAGCATTCAATTCTGGAAGATACTAATGGCATGCTTGATGGATGGATGCCTGAAGTGATTAGTGATGATGAATTCAGATATCAGCGCTTAAATGCGCTTAATGCCGAGTATCAGGAAATGGATAATCTGTTTAAAGCGGGTGTTCTTAACCAATATTCCTATCTCGATTTGCGTGGAGAGATTGTACGTAAACGTGATCGTATTGTTAACGAAGACCGTGTTGATGCAAGTAAAAAATCGGGCAGAAAAGATAACCTGTTCTTGCGTATTGAAGATACGCTTGTGAAGCGTATGCGTGAGAAAGACTGGGCAGCGGGTATTATGTCTTACTATCAAAATAAACGTTTATCGAATCATTTGATGCGTGATATTGCGCGTGTTCTTATGGCTGAAG
>JAUVBY010000106.1 GCA_030590945.1 Gammaproteobacteria bacterium
TGCTGGAATACAAAGGCCTGGCGATTGCGATTGCGGATGGGATGTCGGCCTCAGAAGGCGGCAAGGAAGCGAGCCAGATGAGTGTACAGATGTTTCTGGATGACTACTTCAGCACGCCTGAGTCCTGGTCGGTTAAACGTTCGGTGACAAAGGTGATATCGTCGTTAAATGGCTGGTTATATAGTCAGAGCCAGCGCTACCAGTCCGCGCAGGGTATGGTAACGACCTTTAGCTCGATAGTGATCAAGTCGCATACTGCACACTTGTTTCATATTGGCGATAGCCGCATTTATCGCTTACGAGGTGACGAGTTTGAGCAGCTGACGCATGACCATCGCTTGCAACTGGGCTCGGGTAAGTCTTATCTCAGTCGTGCGCTGGGCATTGATACCAGCCTTAATATTGACTACCGGACAGAGGAAGTTGAGTTAGGAGATGTGTTTTTCATGAGCACTGATGGCGTGCACGATTTTCTGGATGATAGCGGTATAAAAACCCTGATGACGGGAGGCGGCTTAAACAAAAGCGACGTAAATGACGCGAAATTAACCGATGTTTGCGAACAGCTCATTGTGTCCGCGCTCGAACAGGGTAGTGATGACAATCTTACCTGCCAGCTACTTAGAATAAACAGCCTGCCCGAAGCCAGTAAAATTGAGGTGTTTGAGGCGCTGTCCAGATTGCCCTTTCCCCCCGATTTACAAGTCGGCCAGGTCATGGACGGTTATCGAATATTACGGGAGTTACACGCGTCCTCGCGTAGTCAGGTCTATTTGGCTGAAGATACCCGGGCAAGTGAAACGCAGGCGTCAAAAGTGGTGATCAAAACGCCTTCGGTGAATTTTGAAGATGATGCACTTTATATAGATTTATTTCTGCAGGAAGAATGGGTTGGAAAACGCCTCAACTCAGCGTATTTATTGAAAACCTGCCAGCCAGACCGAGATCGACAATTCTTATATACGGTGCATGAATATTTACAGGGGCAAACGCTGGAGCAATGGATGCACGATAACCCGAATCCGACCTTAACCGAGGTTCGGGATATCGTAGATCAAATCGCCCACGGCTTGCGCGCCATGCACCGCCTGGAGATGCTGCACCAGGATCTAAAGCCCGGTAATATCCTGATAAACGCAGAGAACAGCATCAAAATAATTGACTTTGGTTCAACCAAAATCGCTGGCCTGGCTGAGACTCAATCAGTGCTTGAGCATAACCATATAGTGGGCACGGCTAATTATTCTGCGCCGGAGTATTTTAAAGGAGAGCCGGGCACCAACCGTTCTGATATTTATTCTCTGGGTGTGATTGCTTATGAAATGTTGACCGGGCGATTACCCTATGGCGAGATACGCCCTGAAACCGCACATCGAAAACGTTTTTCCTATCTTTCAGCGCGTCAGCTTAACCCGGCTGTTCCAGCCTGGGTAAATGACGCCTTGAGTAAAGCTGTTCAGCCAAACCCGGCTTTGCGCTATGGATTGATTTCGGAATTCATTGCCGACCTCAAAAAGCCGAATGCTGAGCTGGCACAGCACCATAAAAAACCCCTGATTGAGAAGCACCCCATTCGCTTCTGGCAGGGTCTGGCACTGATTGAGATTGTATTGATTGCTTATCTGCTGACCCGTTTGTTTGCTTAGTGTGTTTGTTGTATTTCAGCCTAAAAATTCCCTTCGAATAAGCTTGCCATAGGGTGATTTTCGGCACAATGTCACCATCCCTGGTAGTCAGGACTTGCGTAGATACCCCCGGGTTTGAGTTTCCGATGGCAGTTTACCTGCAATGAAACCTGCCTTAGAATGAACGGCGAGCCATAAACTGAAGCGGGGTAGCAAATGTCGATGTTTTTTGTACAGCATGGAATTGCACTTGATAAATCTGTTGATGTGGACAGACCATTGTCTGAGCAGGGGAAACAAAACGTAAAAAATATAGCAAATCATTTCACAAAACAAGACCTCAATATCAAGCAGATTTTTCACAGTGGCAAGTTACGATCTGCTCAGACAGCACGTCTGTTCGCAACGATACTAAACATACCGAAAGTTCAGCAACATGATTTATTAAGTCCAAATGATGATGTCAATCAGTTAATTCCTCTACTGGAAGACAACTGTATGTATGTCGGACATTTACCTCATATAGAGAAAATGGTCAGTAGATTACTGTGTGGCAATGACAATACTAAGATTGTTCAATTTGAGAATGCAGCAGTCGTCTGTATAAACCGGTATGAAGAAGGGGATCGCCTGAGCTGGATGCTAAAACCATCTATGCTTTAACTGTATAAAGCTGACGAGCCAGCCGCCTTTTAATCAGGCAGGCCCTGACTGTCAGTGTTCTAACAACGTACAACTGTAAAGAGAGTTATTTGATGTCAAATGATCAAAATGAAATGCACCAGCCACGTTACACGGGTATACCGACATTCATGCGGACCCCTTACCAATCCGACCCGACAGGCCTGGATATTGCACTGATTGGAGTCCCCTATGACGGAGGCGTGACGAACAGAGCTGGTGCACGCCACGGACCACGGGAAATTCGAAATCAGTCGAGCCTCATGCGTTCTATCCATCATGTAACGAAAATCGATCCCTACACGCTATGCAAGATAGCTGATATCGGCGATGTGCCGTTTGAATCGGTATTTAATCACAGCGCAGTAGTCCGCGACATCGAGGCTTTCTACGCCCGTGTTCACGCTGTCGGTGCGGTGCCGCTCAGCGCTGGCGGTGACCATTCGGTTACCTATCCGATCATGAAAGCGATTGCTAAAGACGCACCTGTGGGGTTGATTCATATTGACGCCCATACAGATACCTGGGACGAATTCCAGGGGTCGAAGTTTATGCACGGCACGCCGTTTCGTCGTGCGCACGAAGATGGCTTGCTGGATGCCGGCAGAACGATCCAGATCGGAATCCGTGGCGCTCAAAATTCCACGGAAGGCTGGGAATACTCAATCGAGCAGGGTATGCGTGTAGTTTTCATGGAAGAGTTTACGGAATTAGGCGTAAATGCGGTCATTGAAGAGGCGCGTCGTATTGTTGGCGACGGGCCTACCTACATATCGTTTGATGTCGACGGCCTGGATCCGGTGTATGCGCCGGGAACGGGGACACCAGAAATAGGGGGCATTACCACAATCGAAGCGCAAGCCCTGCTTCGGGGGATGCGGGGCCTCAACCTGATTGGTGGTGATGTTGTCGAAGTTGCGCCTCCATTTGACCCCAGTGGCAACACTTCGCTGGTGGGGGCAACATTAATGTATGAGATACTGTGCCTTTTGGCAGACGCGATCTCTCGAAAACAAGCTTGAGGAAACGACCGAACTGTCCGCTGTGTTCGAGTCATTGTTTCTTACCTTAGAACTGTAAAAACCTGTGAAAGCGTGTTGAATATATTTAGTGTCCGCCTGTCTCGAATAAATTTTCTTGTCCCACGGATCTTTTTTGCTCGCGTTGGTAGACTTCTCTGATCTTATTCAATAGCTCATATACAATCGGCTTATTGGTCCACGCGGGCTTGACGGGGCACAATTCAAAGTGGAACTCTGGATGCCTTGTAAAGAGTTTAGCTTGTATATTAAGATATCAATTTCATGACACTAGCTCTGTGTCTAAGCAACTAACCAACGCCTGGTCAGAACATCCATATGCAGCTATTTAATGAATAACGCCATTCTGTATATTTCGACCGTGTTAATTTGGGGCTCTACCTGGCTGGCAATTACCTATCAGCTGGGTTCTGTTGATCCTCTGCTCTCGGTTAGCTACCGCTTTGCTCTGGCGGCTGTTTTGTTGCTGGCGTACTGTTTTATCAGCGGAAAACGTATGCGATTCAGTTTGCGCGAACACCTGTTCATGTTTTTGCTGGGTGCCTGCCTGTTCGGCCTGAATTACTGGTTGTTTTATCTGGTCACCGAGCGTTTGACCTCGGGTCTGGTTGCAGTGACGTTCTCTACTGTGGTGTTGATGAACGCTTTGAACGGGCAGTTGTTCCTGGGTAATCGCATTCAGCCGCGTGTTGTATTCGCGGCAGTTATCGGCCTGGCCGGAATTGGGCTGGTTTTCCGGGGGGAGTTACTCAACTTCAGCCTGGCAAGTGAGACCAGTTTTGTTCTGGGCCTGGCTTTCCTTGCAACTTATTCAGCTTCGCTGGGCAATATTATCTCAGTCCGTAATCAACGCGCCGGTTTACCTGTGTTGCAGACAAACGCTTACGGTATGGCCTATGGTGCCCTGTTGATGCTGGCGGTCGCTCTGGCGGGTGGTAGTCCGGTTAGTTTTGATTGGAGTCTGTCCTATATCGGGTCGCTGTTGTACCTGGCAGTATTTGGATCTATCGTCGCCTTTGGTGCTTATCTGACGTTGGTTGGCAGAATGGGGGCAGAGAAGGCTGCCTACGCCAGTCTGTTGTTCCCGATCGTGGCCCTGCAGTTATCGGTCTGGTTTGAAGACTACCAGTGGACAGGCCAGAGTGTCTCCGGGCTGGTTCTGATCCTGTTGGGCAATTTAATTATTCTCGCACCTTCGAACTGGTTTAGGCTGCTTTTCGGCAGACAGGTAGTTTGAGAGTGTTTACCTGCCCCTGCCCCTGCCCCTGCCAGTGACTGCATATCAGTGCCTTTGGTTCTTCGGTGTGTAATAAATCCTCGTTCCACGTATTAGGGGTTTACCATAGATCAATTGTCTCAGTTCTATGAACGCATGGCTCGGGCTAGCAATCGCCCGATTCAGCCGCATAACGGCTGGTTAATCAAGGGTTAACACGGGTTAACACGGGTAGAGTGTGCTCCGCCAGCACCAGGTGTGCAGTGGCATAACTATCATGGAACCGGGACTTATAGCAAAAACCGTGAAGAAATTCCCAGTTCAATATTAAATATTCTCAAGCCCCATCTGCAGATCTGCAATAATATCGGATGGATCTTCGATACCTGCTGAGATGCGAACGACGTTGGGTTTAATTGCTGCAAGTGCGCGTCCTTCTTCTCCCTGCTGGTGGTGAGTTGAAATTGAATTTAGAGTTGCGACTGTTTTTACCCGCCCTAAATCAGTGGCGGTTCGTATAGCAGACATTCCGCTACTGGTTGATAAAGCTGAAGCCTCAACTTCACTGCCATAAGTTTCGAGTAGTGCCATGGTCTCTTCTAAAAAGAAGGTTGAAGGATTGGCAATTCGAGTATAGCCCCAGGCGGGCATCTGGTAGGATAAAGCAGTCTCCATTTCAGCCGAGTTACTGAACGCTTGCGCTGGACTCATGTAAACAGCCTCCATTATGGAACCATTATTGGATTCTAACGCTTGACTGAGATCGTATAGACCATGCGTGGCGACCGTATCAAATTTCCAACCCCTGCGCGATGGCACCACCCGCGTCATATTTGAGCCACTGGACTTTATATCAAAGCGGGCAGCCCTGGTTCCAAAGCCGAGAGTGAAATTGACTCGATTCCATGGTGTGTTCGCACCTGACAGCAAGCATCGCGCGCTGGTAACGCCGGTTAATGCATTTCTATCACCCGGGTATATGTTCTATACTTGCTGGGCCTTTTAATTCTGTCTGCTGATGCTATGCGAATCACCCCTGCGCCGATTTTCCATGCATCTCATCAGCTGTTTCTGGATGCGGTAACACCATTTCCTGAATTGACATTGGAAGGGTCCATTACCCAACGGTTTTTGACTATCGCGGCTAAACACCCTGAGGCCAGCGCCATTGAGTCGGACACCTTTAATCTTAACTACAGGCAACTAAACCGGGCCGCAGAAAATGTCGCTGTTTGCATTCAAATTCATGCATCCGATACCAGTTTGCCAGTGGGACTGGTCTTTGAAGACACCGCCTTATTAATCACTGCAATATTTGGCGTATTAAAATCTGGTCGACCATATTTAGTACTGGATCCGGGCTACCCCGAAGAAAGATTAACCATGATGATACGTGACTCCGGTAGTCGACAAATCATTACCCAGGGTGAAGTATCAAAGCTTGAAAATGCTCTATTAAATGACGAAATTCGTCACATTTCGTTCGAAGAAATTAATGTTAAAAACGAAACTACCAGAGATATCCCTGATATAGGTCCGGAGTCGCCGGCCCTAATAATGTATACATCGGGATCAACCGGTACGCCCCGGGGTGTTGTACATACCCATCGTAGTATTCTGGCGGAAATTTACCACCTTACCACTAGCTGGAAAATCGGCAACCGGGATAAACTTTTATTGAATGTTTCCTGTGCATTTGCAAGTTCAATACGAACGATCTTCGCTGCATTACTCAATGGTGCGACACTGGTTTGCTACGATTTTTCGAGGTTGGGCTTCACGGGGCTCAATAAAACCATCGTAAATCGACGAGTTACCATAATTCGATCCCTGCCATCAACTTTCAGGAGTTATCTGCGCAGCGTTGAAAAGTCTCTGGTATTTAAAGGGGTTCGTTTGGTCAGTCTTGGTGGCGAGACCGTAGCCCCTACGGATGTTGATTTGTTTAATCAACATTTTGCACGTCATTGCATTCTCGTTCTGGCTTACGGTCCAACTGAGTGTCTAACAGCCTGTATGGCTTATGCAACACACGGTGTGAGCCATGAGGACCAGAGAGTACCGATGGGATTTGCTTCACCATTGAAGCGTCTCAAGATAGTGGATACTACAGGCAATGAAGTAGCAGCGGGAGAGCCGGGAGAACTTGTTGTGTCAAGCCGCTATCTGTCGGCAGGTTATTGGCGCAACATTGAGGCTAGTGAACAGTGTTTTACTGATCTCGATGATGGCGCGCGTGCGTTTTATACCGGTGACATCGTGGTTCAGAATACGGAAGCCTCTTATACCCACCTTGGACGTAAAGACTTTCAGATAAAAGTGCGAGGATATCGAATCGATGTCTTTGAGATCGAAAATACTTTGCGGCGATTACCCGGGATATTCGATGCAGTTGTTACTGCTCAGGCGTGTGATTCTGGTGATAAGTTATTAGCTGCCTTTATTGTGCCGGAGTCGGGATACGCTTCTCTGTCAGGCAGCGCTATCCAGAACGCTCTGGCAAACCATCTGCCTGCGCAGATGATTCCATCCCTGTTTCAGTTTGTCGATGGTTTTCCCTATAATAATAATGGCAAACTGGATCGAGGTTCATTGCCAATAATTGAGTCGCAGGCGTTAAATTCCGAAGCGAATCCGATCATCAATGTTTCCGGGACTTTGGCGATTCTTCAATCATTCTGGTCACAGGCATTAGGCCTGCAGCAGACTCCTTTAGATGCGAGCTTTCTCGCACTCGGTGGTGATTCTCTAAAAGCGATGGAAGTCGCCTTCAAGATTTCCAGACATTTTGGTATTGATGTCAGTCCGTTGCTGATGCTTAGAAATATGACACTAACGCAACTAGCCGACAGTATGCAACGTGGCCCCGGGGAGTTACTATGACGGCCGGCTCAACATCGCTGTTAGCCTGGGGTCAATTTATCACGGGTGTGGCAATTGTCGTTGCCCTGTTGTTTGATCAGGAAAAATTGAATTCAACCGGGCAGGCCTTCGCTGCCTATAAGCCCTGGGTATTTCCACTGTTCTGCGCAATGGGGCTGATACTGATCGGAGGTTTTGAGTTAGTGACCAAAACTCACGTCAACCCGGCGAAATACGATAAGCCGAACGTGTATTCATATCGGGCTGGTGTTGGCACTTTCGCAATTATGCTGATATTCGCAGCGAGCTTCGAGATATTGGGGTTCGTAGTGTCGAGTTTCATTGCAATGACATTGCTAAGCGTGTTTGCAGGGGCACGGAACTGGTTTCAAATATTTATCTTTGCCAGCCTGCTACCCACTTTGTTGTATGTGCTAATGGTCTACATAATGGGGGTATCACTCCCGGCAGGACTGGATTTGTAAAGTGGAAATGCTGGATTTGTTGCTTGCATCTGCCGAGCTTGCAATCAGGGTTGATGTCCTCGTTTATACGGCCGGAGGTTTGCTACTCGGTATGTGCGTAGGCGCCATTCCCGGTCTTACCACAACCGCCGCAATGGCCATTCTATTGCCGCTATCATTTTTCGTGGAACCCATTATCGGCATCCCTTTTTTAATCGGTGTATATAAAGGTGGGATTTATGGTGGTAGCATTTCCGCTATTCTGATTTCAACGCCAGGCACGGGTGCCTCGGTGGCAACAACATTTGATGGCCCCCACCTGGTTCGGCAAGGCAAGGGCCGAAAGGCACTGGACATGGCGCTTTATGCGTCGGTTGTGGGCGATTTCACTAGCGACTGCATAACTATTATTCTCATTGGCCCAATTGCTGCCCTGGCATTATTACTCGGCCCGCCCGAACTGGTACCGATTATTTTGATCGCGCTGCTCATCGTGATAATGGTAAGCAGTAGCTCCATCAGTCGCGCATTGGCGATGGCCCTGATCGGGCTATTGCTGGCGAGTGTAGGGCGTGATCCAATTGAGTTTAGCTCGCGTCTTACATTTGGTTTGGAGCAGCTAGAGCAGGGTATCCCTATGTTACCTATGCTGGTGGGACTCTTTGCGGTTCCTGAAATCATTCGCATGATAGGCGCTTCAAAACTGAACCGCCTTGTTCACCGCACGGTTGTGGATACTGGAAGCCGGCTCACCCTAAAAGAATTCTTAAATTGCGCCCGGACGATCGCTCGTTCCACGATGATCGGCACCGTGCTCGGCATGATCCCGGGAATAGGGCAACCGGTCGCAGCATTTACTGGCTATGCTGCAGCCAAACGTGCTTCAAAGGATCCGGATTCTTTTGGCAAAGGTGCTCTGGAAGGTATTGCAGCTGCAGAAGCATCAAACAACGCAGTCAATGGCCCGACCCTGGTGCCGATGTTGACTCTCGGCATACCCGGCGACAAAATCACGGCGTTATTAATGGGGGCTTTCATTGCTCATGGTTTGCGGCCTGGCCCGGAATTATTCGAGGAACATGGAACCTTGATAATGGCGATGCTACTTTCCATGTTATTCGCAAATATTCTGTTGCTAGGGGTCGCAAAGTTATTTATTCCAATTATATCGCGGCTGGTAAAACTGTCGCCTTCGATTCTCGCGCCGATGGTATTAGTGCTGGCGTTTATGGGTGCGTATCTATATCGGAGCGACCCAAACGATTTATATTTTCTGGTTGCTTTCGGGTTTTTAGGCATCATCACTAAGCGATTCGACTACGACGTTACGCCCCTGGTGCTTGGTTTTATTGTTGCAGAACCGCTCGAATATGCAATCGGTCAAACTCTGAGTCTGGCCGGGCCCGACCTTGGGTCCTATCTTCTAGGACAAAGACCAGTGGCATTGACACTCTTTATTATATTGCTAACCCTGCTGCTTTGGTTAATCCTGCGCAAGTACATCGCTCGGTCATCAACACGGCTTCGTATATAATTTCACCCCCAGTCCACCATGCGCACAAAACTTACCCTGAGAACTAATAACAACATGATTACAGCACTTTACGCACGCCTGATATCTATCCTGACATACACTATTTTTGTTTCTATCCTGTTCCCTTTTAGTCATAGTGCGTCGGCACAGACCTATCCCGACAAGCCCGTTACACTGATTATCCCCTTTTCGGCGGGTGGCTCGCATGATATCAACGCACGCGTGCTGACTAGCGTGATACCAGACTATCTCGGCCAGCCAATGATAGTAAAATTGATGCCCGGTGGTGGAGGCCAACGCGGGGTGGCGGCTACCATTGCCGCGCAAGCAGATGGCTATACCTTGTTATTCGGACACAATTTCCTTGATCAGCTACAACCTGCCATCACCAAATTAAACTACGAACCTCTCGAAGATCTGATTACAGTATGGAAACTGAACGATTCGGTGCCCGTAATGTACGTACGGGAGGATAGCCCATTTTCGTCGGCGCCCGAGTTAGTTGAACATGCCAGAAAAAACCCCGGGCAGATGGTATTCCCCTCCTCAGGCAAATGGGGGTTTAGCTTCACAGTTGGTTCGATGCTGTTCGCTGCCGAAGATATGCAAGTTCGAAATGTTCCGTATAAAGGAGGTGGCCCGGTCAAAGCGGCGATTCTTTCGGGTGACGGCGACTTTGCTTTTGCACCATTCAGTTCAGTCGGAGAGCTTTATCGATCGGGCAAGGTGCGTATTTTGGCCGTAGCGGGGCCTGATCGACTGGATGGTCTGGCTGATATCCCCTCATTTGCTGAGCTTGGCTATCCGTCCAGCGGCACGGCTATGGAGCGGATCGTCATGGCGCCGGCCGCTATACCTGATGATCGACTTAAAAAATTGCGCGAGGCATTTTCGAAGCTTTATCAGGATCCAAGCTTTCTGCGCTTAATGCGGCAGCTGGGCGAAAATACGAATGCCCTGAGTGGTGAGAAATATGAAAGCATTCGCCATACCCAACGAGAAGAGTATCGGCAGCTGGCCAA
>JAUVBY010000161.1 GCA_030590945.1 Gammaproteobacteria bacterium
ATACGCGAGGATGACGATAAAACGGGATTTAGGTTTTAAGTCTCTAAACATAAGTGTCTTCTGCAAACATTGTTGTACTGCCGTTTAACGTGATCCTACGAAAATTAAACCGGACAGTAGTAATGCAATCTGAAAAGCTGTCAATCAGATCAATGCGCCGATCTGAGCTCGATATACTGATAGGCTGGGCGTCCAACGAAGGCTGGAACCCCGGGCGATATGACGCTGATATTTTCTGGAATACCGACCCAGATGGCTTCATCGCAGCCGACCTTAACGGTGAACTGATTGGCGGTGGCAGTATCGTAACTTACCAGAAGCAATTTGGCTTCATGGGCTTTTTCATCATTAAACCCGAGTTTCGAGGCCAGGGCCTTGGCACTAAGTTGTGGTTTGCCCGGCGCGATAAATTGCGGACCCGATTAGACTTATCTGCCTGTATTGGCATGGATGGCGTGTTCGAGATGCAGCCGTTTTATGCCAAAGGTGGTTTCGAATTTGCGCACCGCGAAATTCGCTTTGAAGGAGTTGGCCAGGCATGTTCTGATCTTATGTTGCTTACCCCATTATCCGGTGTACCATTTGATGCCGTCCTAAAATACGACTCAAAGCATTTCCCTGCGGAACGCGCGACGTTTCTAGAAGCCTGGTTAAATCAGCCCGAAAGCCGCGCCTTAGGTCTAATCGAATCCGGTCAACTTCGCGGTTATGGCATGATTCGCCGCTGTGAAAATGGCTTCAAGATTGGCCCCTTGTTCGCGGATACCGCCACAATCGCGCTGGATCTGTTTAACGGCCTGTCTGATCACGCTGCCGGGCATGCCATTTTTATCGATGTGCCCGAAATCAACCAGGCTGCGATGAAGATGGTTAGCGATAAAGGCATGCAAGAGGTGTTTGGCTGTGCGCGTATGTATTTTGGCCATAATCCAGCGTTACCCGATGAAAATATCTTTGCCGTGACAACCTTTGAACTCGGATAAACAAGCGATAAACGATTCTGCTGACAGCCCGTCAAACGCGTTTCCCGCCTTAGGCAGCGATAATCTGAAAATCGCGCTGGCCGATGGCAACAAACAATTTAGTTATGCCCAATTGAACCGGCGCATCGACCGATTTGCGATCGGCTTGTTAGCGGGGCAGAATGATCTCAATGAGGCTCGGGTCGCATTTTTATTACCGGCCAGCCTCGACTATGTCTCTACCCTGTTTGGCATTTGGCGGGCAGGCGGCATCGCCATTCCTCTGAATATCGCTGCCGCCGAAGCGGAAATGGATCACTACCTAAACAGCGCGGGCGTGACGCAGGTAATTGCAAACGAAGCAGATCAGGCGCCGCTAAGAGCGCTCTGTGCCCGATTACACATCAAACTTTTGAGCGTAGAAGGTGTGCTAAACGACAATCCAGGCAATCTGCCCAGGATAGATGAAAATCGCCGTGCAATAATCGTGTTCACCAGCGGCACCACCAATAAACCCAAAGGCGTGGTTAGCACTCACAAGGCTCTTCGCGCTCAGATCACTACCCTGCTCAAAGCCTGGGCCTGGAATGAAAACGATATTATCCCGCTGTTCCTGCCCCTGCACCATATTCACGGTATCATTAACATATTGTGTTGCGGTTTGTGGGCAGGAGCCACGGTTCATTTGTTCGCCCGGTTTGATATCGCGAACATCACCCGGCAAGTAGCCATAAATACCTATACAGTATTCATGGCCGTACCTACGATTTACGTAAAGCTGATCCAACACCTCGAAGGTATCGAACACGCGGATGCACAAAATATCTGCGCGGGCTTTAAGTGTATGCGACTCAATGTTTCAGGCTCGGCTGCCTGCCCCATGAAAGTGTTTGAACAATGGCAGGCATTGACCGGGCAAGCTCTGCTGGAACGCTACGGTATGACCGAAATTGGTATGGCTCTTTCCAATCCCTATTGCGGCGAACGCAGAGCTGGGTATGTTGGCCTGCCGCTATCCGGGGTTACCGTGCAACTGTTTGATGAAAACGACCAACCCATCACCGGGGAGAATCAGGCGGGCGAAATTCGCGTCAAGGGCGACAACGTATTCCTTGAATACTGGGGCGGACTAGAGACAACGCAGGAGAGTTTTATCGATGGCTGGTTTTGCAGTGGAGATATCGCGGTTGTTGAAAAAGGTTACTACCGAATCATGGGCCGATCATCGATCGATATCATCAAGTCCGGCGGTTATAAATTATCCGCACTGGAAATTGAAAACACGCTGCTCAATCACGAAAACATTCTGGAAGTGGCGGTTATCGGAGTCGAAGATGAAGTCTGGGGCGAAGTGGTTACCGCCTTCATCGTGCTGAAGACGGGCGCCAGACTCAAATATCAGGATTTAAAAACCTGGTGTGATAAAAGAATGTCACCTTATAAAACCCCCCGGGCGATAAAGATAGTGGATACCTTGCCACGCAACGCGATGGGCAAGGTAATCAAACCGGACTTGCAGGTACTGGACGGGGTGTGGGGCCAGGAATAAGTTATAGGAATTGCTTACACCAAAAACTTTGTATTCTTTCCTGTAACTGCCAAAAAACCCTCTGATTCCACCTTCCTCGGATATCCATTTATCAAAAATGCCGCCAATTTACTCGTCTTCAGAGAAAATACCCGTGTTTAGAATGTAAGATCAACCCAATTCCCTGACCACACCGACAACAGCTTCCCGATTGATGGCAATCAATAGCAAAACCGAACCGGGTGTTTCCTGGCACGAAATCCTGACGCCCGAATACTTGCCCAAACTCGCCACACTGGCCATGGCGCTATGGTTACACGCAGCAAATTCGATGCTGACCGCCACCACTATGCCAAGCGCAGTTGAAGAGATTGGCGGCTTAAACCTGATCAGTTGGACCTTTGCCCTATATCTCGCGGGTTCGATTACGGCTGCGGCTTCGATGAGCCTGCTGGTCGCGCGTATGGGATTACGCAAGACAATGATTCGTGCCGCAATGGTATTTATTGCAGGATGTTCAATAGTTGCACTCGCGCCCAACATGCCTGTTTTACTGGTCGGGCGGGTTTTTCAGGGGCTGGGTGGTGGTGGCTTGATCGCATTGGTCTACGTCTCTCAAGAACGTTTTTTTCCGAACCGCTTTATCCCCAAGATTATCGCCTTTCTTTCAAGCGTATGGATGTTATCATCATTTTGTGGCCCGGCCATTGGAGGTGTTTTTGCAACCATGGGGGAGTGGCGTATGGCTTACTGGGCGTTCGCTGCCCAGGGGCTTTTGCTGATTCCGGCGGTTCACTTTTTACTGAGGTATTCAGAACCAGAAATAAAAGCTACTGGTGACCGAATTCCGATTGTGCGCTTGCTGTTAATCAGCACCGCAATTCTTTTGGTTTCCATGTCGGGCGCCTATTATCATCCGGTTTATTCACCCATCCTGATTTTACTAGGCTGCATGTCACTGGGTTTGTTCATAATCCGTGACAAGCTGGCGTCAAGTGCGCGTATGCTGCCTAACGAAGTTACTGACCTTTCCCATTCAATCGGCAATGGCATCCTGGCAATATTGTTGTTGTGCATCAGCATCATGTCATTCCTGGTTTATGGACCGCTAATACTCATAAAACTGTACGCTTTTACACCCTTTCAAGCCGGTTTAGTGGTAATGCTTGAGTCGCTGGCCTGGGGAACGGCGGCGATATTTTTTTCGGGTGTCAAAACTGAATCGGAGCCCAAACTGATAAGAATCGGTAGTGCCACGGTTTTGCTTGGATTAGTCGCAATGGCTATCAGTCTTCCCAGCGGCCTTCTCTGGACCCTGATGGCATCGATTATATTTATGAACGGTGGATTCGGAATGATGTGGGGGTTTATGATCAAGCGTGTTATTGGTGCAGCATCGGTTCTTGATAAAGATCGAACTTCTGCCTTGCTACCGATATCCCAACAAACAGGATTTGCTCTCGGTGCAGCACTTTGTGGTTTGATCGCAAACAGTTTTGGCATTACCGAATACCCGACTGCTGAAGAGTTGAGACCCGTCGCGTTCTGGTTATTTGCCGGTTTTGTACCTGTGGCGTTGCTCGGAAATATTATGGCCTGGCGCTTTGTTTCCGACCGGATATAACTCTTGCTCGCTATTCGTTCTGGCAGGTTTTACAAATGACCAGATATCCCCGGTTCGAATTACCTTTGCCAGGCCGCTTAGATCGCAGAAAACCGGTTCAACCCCAGATAAGACAGAATTGAGCGTGAAATTATCCGTTACACCAGGCGTTACTGTTATCTGCGGTATAATTGATAACGAGCCATTACTGCCACTGGAAAAATCTTCTTGATAGACTCCGGGGATAGCATAAGGGGCAAATGGTGCGCTCGGCGGTATATCTCCCGTAACATTGGCGTTGTCTTCCGCTATGTATGTAGCCAAAATACTCCCACTAACGGCACAGGAAACTACCCTGGTTGCCTGAGCATGCACCGGCAGCAGAACTGAGTCCACCATCGGCTTGGCCCTCTGATCGGGGCAATGAAGGCCCAGCCACCACCGCGCCACTTCCGGCTGCCATGGTTTTCAGCATTTTACGACGGGACTGCTTGTTTCGCGTTATGGTTTGCTTGTTTTCTCTTTCGAGGGCTTTCCCGGGACTCATTTGTTTTCCTCTTTCTAATGACACTTTGGATTTGTTATTGCTAGCTTTTATACCGCGAAATTAGTATTTGAGTGAAACTTATTCCAGATTCTGCACCTGCTCGCGCAGCTGATCGATCAATACTTTGAGTTCTACCGAAGCATTGGTAATATCATGATGAATCGACTTGGAACCCAGAGTGTTGGCTTCACGGTTAAACTCCTGAAGCAGAAAATCCAGACGGCGGCCAACGGGTTTGTTGCTGTGTAGGGCGGCATCAAACTCGCTGACGTGTGATTCCAGGCGATCCAGTTCTTCAGCCACATCGGCTTTGCTGATTAGCAGCGCCATTTCCTGATGCAGGCGTAACGGATCAAGTTCAGCATTGCTCAGCTTTTCAACGCGCGCCTGCCAGCTGTCCTGGTGTGCCTGCTCATAGCCCGGCATGCCTTGTTTTAGTGTTTTCGTGATGGTTGAAATGCCATCGAGTTTTTCTTTTAGGACGCGGTATAAGCGAGCGCCTTCTGCGGCGCGCTGTTCCAGTAAAATATCCAGCGCGGAATCAAAGCTAATCATCAGCCTTGATTCGTCCACACTCGCTTCTGATTCCCTAATTTCAAATACGCCGCTATCGCCCAATATCTCCATCACACTGAGTGGCCGGGCGTCCGGCATCACTGACTGAACCTGTTGTTGCCATTGTAACCACACGCTGACCTTGTCCGGATTGACTAGCAGTGGCGCTTGCTCACCTGTGTCTTGCTTCACGCTCAGGGTAACGTCAACTCGCCCTCGTGTGACTTGCGTAGCGAGATGCTTGCGAATTTCCTGCTCCAGCCCGTGCACAATTTCGGGCAATCTGAAATGCGCATCCAGATAACGATGGTTCACGCTACGCAACTCCCAGGTATACTGATTGTTATCGATGGTTTGGGTGTGCCGCGCGTAGGCGGTCATGGACTTGAGGTGAGTCATGCTTATATTAGTGAGAATTTGTGGTGTTCAATTACTACTGTCCGGTATAATTTTCGTAGGATCACGATAAACGGCAGTACAACAATGTTTGCAGAAGACACTTATGTTTAGAGACTTAAAACCTAAATCCCGTTTTATCGTCATCCTCGCGTATGC
>JAUVBY010000033.1 GCA_030590945.1 Gammaproteobacteria bacterium
GCAAGTGCCGCTCTAAAAAATGATAAAGAAGTTGTTATGGCTGCAGCAAAACAAGCCGGGCCGGCGGTCATTCTGTATGCGGATTCGGGTTTACAAAAAGACAAGGATATTGTCGAAGCAGCTAACGCAAAATAAAATATTTTGCTAAGAAACAGGCCTCTTATATTTAGGTCAATATATAGTGTAAGTCCGTAAATTGTTTGCGTAACCTGGAAATATCCGCCGCGATGGTTGCCGGTTCACGACGGTGCAACAGACTGTCCGCGACATAGCTAGCCAATTCGGGCATGTGCTCAGGTGTCATCCCGGTTCGCACGATCTCGGGTGTGCCAAAACGCAGGCCGTTCATATCTCCGCTTACTTCAGGTATGGGCAGGCCGATTCCACAGCTCAGGATGTTGGCCCGCCGTAATTGTTTCGCCATGCTTTGCCCGCCCCCAAACTCAGCGGCCTTCAGTGCAAATTGATGGGAATGGGTGAAAAATTCCGTATCGGGCAAGGTATAAACAGGTAGTTCTTCGGCCTGTAAGGCGCCCGCCAAAGCCTGGCTTACTTTGACCATGGCCTGTGCATACGCGGTACCATGCTCGCGCCAATCCAGTAAGCTGACGGCCAGAGCGGCGGATTTGGCGGCGTCAAAATTGGCAGTCAAACCCGGAAACGCGATGCTGTCTATACGCTGCATCAGTTCCGCGTCATTAGACACGATCAGGCCGCTGGGGGGGCCGCCCAGGCTTTTGTAGGTACTCATGGTCATCAGATGTGCGCCTTCATCCAGCGGGTTGGGAAAGGTTTTACCTGCAATCATTCCGCACTGATGCGCTGCATCAAACAGCACATAAGCGCCAACTTCGTCGGCGATGCTGCGAATATCTGCGACCGGATGCGGTTCCAGGTTCAGGCTGCCGCCAATGGTGATAAGCCTGGGGCGCAGCTCCTGCGCCTGTTTGCGCAATTGCTCCAGGTCGACGGTGTAATGCAGCGTATCGGCCACAGCATGATGAATATTGAGGCCAAACAATCCGGCGGCACCGGCATCATGATGTGTAACATGCCCACCGATTGATGCGGGCGGTACAATAATCGAATCACCCGCCCTGCAGCTCGCCATGAAGCTATATAAATTGCCCAGAGCGCCGGACCCTACTCGAATCTCGGCGTATTTAGCATTAAAAATCTCGCAGGCCAGCTGGCTGGCAATCACCTCAATCTGTTCAATCGCCTCCAGACCCATTTCATACTTGTCACCCGGATAACCCAGCGAAGGGCGCGTACCCAGGCCCGAGGCGAGCAAGGCTTCCGCTCGCGGATTCATAATATTGGTCGCAGGATTAAGATTGATGCACTGTTGTTCGTGAATACGTTTATTCAGACCTGCCAGATTATTAATCTCACGACTGAGCGCGCTACTGTTTGAAAAATCCAGATCGCTTACTATTTTTTGTGCAAAGCGATTTAAATCTTCAGGCATCCATGGGTGCGACGTATAGGCCATGATCGTTTTCTCTATTGATTAATCTACCCGCATTTCAACGAATTTGTCGTCATGGTGCAAACGGGTTATATTAGGCGTAAGCCCTCAATTTATTTGGCCTTGATGAAGCCTTCTCGCTATCCACACTTGCCCCCTTTAAACACCCTACTGGTTTTTGAAGCAGCTGCGCGCAATGAAAGTTTTGTCAAAGCCGCTGACGAGTTATGCCTGACGGCCTCAGCCGTGGCACATCAGGTGAAAAAACTTGAGGCGTCGCTGGACAAGACCCTGTTTATTCGCCATGCCCGTGGCATAAGCCTCAGCTTGCAAAGCCGGGAATATTTCGGCCACATCCAACAGCACCTTAATGAATTAAATCTCCTCAGCGAACAGATTAAAGATTTCAGCTTACAGCCACTGAAAATCAGCACCCAGCATGCCATCGCGCAATTATGGCTGCAACCTCGACTGGGGGAATATCAGGACGAATACAATGACCGGGAGCTGGAAATTATTGCCAGGTCTAAGATTGATCATTCACCCGTGGATGCGGATATTGCCATCGGTTATTTTTCCAAGCCACCCCCGGGCAAGGCCTGGCACCTGCTCTGGAAAGAGTCACTGGTGCCCGTCTGCCACCCTGAATATAAACAACGCAAGCCGGTGTTATATCAGGATGCGCACTGGTCAGACGACTGGAATGCCTGGCAGCGACAGTCTGCTCTTTCAAGCAGCCACCCGACGGAATTAAATTTTTCGAGTATACGAAGCGCAAGCCTGTACGTATTGGTGTTGCAGTCGGTTCTGGATCAGCGCGGCATTATGGTGGCACGGCAAAGCTTGTTACAGAACTATCTCCAATGCGGCGAGCTGGTTACCTGGCCCGAAACAGGCATGCCTGCGGTTACTTTCGGTGCTTATTATATGTACCAGTCGCCCGAAAGCTTGAACAACCCCTTTGCCAATGACTTCCGGGAATGGCTAACGCAGAAGATCGGTGAGGGCAAGCGCCAGGGTGATGGGGTGGTTTAATCTCGTCGCGGCACTTTCTACGGTTTACTTTCCTTTCGCAACAGGCCGGTCACCAAAATCGAAAACAAACTATAGGCCAGGAAATAATAAAACCCCGGCTCGAGCTCGGCATCCATTTTTAGCAAATCACCCGCCTGATCTTTCGCACTACCCGCCATATAGGCGATCAATAATCCCATTACAAATACATCCGACATCGACCATTTGCTGAGCACTGCGTTTAACCAAAGCAGCGGGTTTCTATACCTGGCTTTTCCGATAAAAAGGCTTAAGGCTTGAAGCAGTAATTTGAACACGGGAATAACCAGGCTGAAAAACACAATCAGAAACGCCACCGGTAAATTGCCCGAGCGGGCGAGTGATTCTACTGTTCCCCAGATCGATCGCGTGTTTTTGTACACCTCAAGTTGCCCCTCAACCTCGTCAAAACCAAACAGGCTGGAAATCATGTTTAATACCTGGCGCGTCTGGGTATTCGATTCCTCGCCTGCCAGCACTTCGATACCCATTTCTGTCAGCTCCGCTTTTTCTATGCTGCCGCTGAGCGTTATCACCGGCTGCGTGACGCCCGGATAAAGCAGCGCAAGCGAGCCAATAATGATTAACAGGGTCAATAATTTTTGTTTTAGCGTCATGATTCGATTTGTTGCTTGTCTGAAAACCAGTTTGTTCAGCTACCCTTGCAAGCCTCAATCATTTCGCGGTGCTCGCTGCCAATTTTATTGGTTTTGCTGAGCATATCGCTGAAGTTCTGGCCCTGCTTTTCTGCGGCAGCTTTAACCGCCGCATCCCAGGCCTCAACCATATTCATTTGCGTATCCTTATTAACCAGGTAAGCCGTACCAACGGCCTCGTATAAGGCATAGGCATCCTGGCCTACTTCGGTGTTCAGCTTGCGGGCAGCACATTCACAAATCTTGTTGGAATCCACGCACATATCATTCACGCCGTCGGCGTTTAGATTGCCGGCGCTCAGGCCAAGCAAGGAAACCCCCGACAATACGGAAACCCATTTATGCCGGTACCGTGATGATGTTTTCATGTCTTGAGCCTATTAATATTACGTTGCGGTGGTAGAAATGCAGCTTACTAATTTTTTCGATGGTTATTAAAAAAATGATGGTAAATCCACAGGCACAATAAGCTCCAGGTAGCGCCGGCAATCCATCCGGCCAGAATATCGGTTGGCCAGTGCACGCCCAGATAAAGCCGGCTCAAGCCTACGATCAGGGGCAGGAAGATTGACCAGGCCAAAAGATAGGTTTTTAAGCGGCGATTTTCTGTGGATAGCGATAATAAAACACCGAGCGTTAAATACACCATGGTTGACATCATGGCGTGTCCACTGGGAAAGCTACTGAAGGCCGCATCGGTGGCATGCGCGAAAAGTTCCGGGCGCGCTCGCGCGATCACCTCCTTAAGTACGGTGTTAATTAGTGTGCCCAGCGTCACAGAAATCGCCACAAACAATGCTAATCCCGGCTGACGACGCAACCATAGGTAGCCACAGGTAAACAGACTTAACAAACCCAGAACTAATACACCTCCCAGGGCCGTAATATCACGTATCAGTACTTCCAGAGACTCCGGGCCAATCGGATCGCTCACGTCCCCCGGGTTGCGGAACCAAAGTAATATTCGGCGATCAAAATCGCCGGTTGAACCGTCCAGGATGTGTGCAGTTAGCCGGTAAAACACAAACAGACCCAGCGCAATTAAAATGAGTGCTATTTCAGTTGCGTATTCGGGCAAGTGCCGGCGCAGCGGCGATTTTTTATAAGAGGTCATAGTGCCTGCCTGTGGTTAAATGAACGCGGCAATGGCATGTCCAGCCTCCTGAGTGGAAGCTTTACCGCCCATATCCGGGGTCAGGCTTTCACCCGAACGAATCGTCTTTTCAATCGCGGCAAGAATCGCATCGTGCGCCTGTTGATGGCCCAGATGCGCCAGTAACATCGCGCCTGACCAGATCTGGCCTATCGGATTGGCGATGTTTTGTCCGGCGATATCCGGTGCCGAACCATGTACCGGTTCAAACATGGAAGGGTAGGTGCCTTCGGGATTGATATTCGCGGACGGCGCAATGGCGATCGTGCCCGTGATGCCGGGACCAAGATCTGAGAGTATATCGCCGAATAAATTGGAACCCACAACGACGTCAAATATTTCGGGCTTATTGACAAAATGAGAAGTGAGAATATCAATGTGATACTTCTCCATATCAACCTCAGGATAGAGCGCTGCAATGGCTGCAACGCGCTCATCCCAAAACGGCATGGTATGGATAATTCCGTTTGATTTAGTCGCCGAAGTCAACTTTTTACGGGGGCGACTCTGCGCCAGCTTAAAAGCATATTCGACAACCCGATCAACGCCTTTGCGCGTGAAGATAGATTGCTGAATGACCACCTCGTCTTTCGTGCCCGGATAAAGACGCCCGCCTACGTCGGAATATTCGCCTTCACAATTTTCTCTCACCACCAGAAAATCAATATCGCCCGGCAGTTTGCCCGCCAGTGGGCATGGCGCACCTTCAAACAAGCGCACCGGTCGCAGGTTAATATATTGTTCAAATTCCCGGCGGATAGGAATAAGCAGCCCCCATAGCGAGGTATGATCAGGTACTCCCGGGAACCCCACCGCACCGAGATAAATCGCATCAAACCCTGCCAGTTGCTTTATCCCATCCTCCGGCATCATGCGCCCGGTCTCCATAAATGTCTGGCAGGACCAGTCAAACGACGTCCAGTTAAAATCGATCCCAAATTTTAGGCCCACCGCCTCCAGTACCCTGATTCCTTCGGGCACCACTTCTTTGCCTATTCCGTCTCCCGGAATAACTGCTATGTTTAATGTCATAATTCGTGTTTAAAGCCTGGTCTAATTGTGCGTTATTTGTCGCCGTCGCCGACTATAATTGAAACGCCGGCTTATTGAAATATGTGGTAGCTTGTCAGGTCACCAAAACACACGATAAGCTTAGATATTAAACGGTTTTTATTCGAGTTATACTAGCGGTATAATCGCACCACTAAGCTGGCGTATCGTTCAGCCAATTCAAACTTCTGGAGACAACGCATGTTATTTATTGAATTTCTTACCCGTTGGGGTCACGTATTATTCGGAGTAACCTGGATCGGGCTGCTCTACTACTTTAATTTTATTCAGGGCGCTTATTTTGCGGAAGCTACAGCCGATGCCAAATCAGACGCCACACAAAAACTAGCACCTCGCGCATTATGGTGGTTTCGCTGGGGCGCTATGGGTACTTTACTGACAGGTTTATACCTGCTTAAAATTCTGGGCGCGGGCTCCAGCCAGTACATACTTCTGGGCGCACTGATGGGAATCTTCATGTTCCTCAACGTATGGTTAATTATCTGGCCAAACCAGAAAATCGTAATCGGAATTAGCGAGGGCGACAAAGTGGCGGCTGGTGGTAAAGCACTGCTCGCCTCACGTACCAACACGCTTTTTTCAGCGCCCATGCTATATGGCATGCTGGCTTCAAAACACGGTGTACAGATCGAAGGCATGAGTTTTAGCGATATCGGTTTTCTGCTCGCACTGGCCATTATCGTGCTGCTGGAAGTGAACGCGGTTGTCGGTAAAACCGGCCCCATCGCGAGCGTCAAAGGCGTCATTCACTCAAGCCTGATCTTGACGGTAGTTATATTTGGCGTAGCGCATTATTTATAGGTGATCGTCTTACCATACGATGATCTTTAAGCCGGGCTTCTGCTCGGCTTTTTTAGTCCTGCCATAGCCATTTATGACATAATGCGGCTAAGCTAAACACCGAGGGACACCTATGTCAGGGACCAACATAATCTGGATTATTATTGCGCTGATCGGGGTAGTGATTGCCTGGGCCATTTCTATTTACAATAGCCTGGTAAAACGTAAAAATTATATGGAAGACGCCTGGAGCGGCATTGAAGTACAACTTAAAAAACGCCATAACCTGATGCCCAACCTGGTCAAAACTGTGAAAGGATATGCTGAGCACGAAAGCAGCCTGCTCAAGGAAGTGACCGGATTACGCGTACCAAAAAGCGCTGACACACCCGAGGCGACGGGCGCCCTGGAACAGGCATTCAGTAAACAACTGGGCGGGATAATGGTTCAGGTTGAGGCCTACCCGGATCTTAAGGCAGATGGAAGCTTCCAGCGCCTACAGGAGCAACTGGCAACAATTGAAGCTGAAATTGAGCACGCGCGGCGCTACTACAATGGCTCGGTACGCGACCTCAATACGCTGATTCAGTCTTTTCCATCAAATCTGATTGCGCAAAAGTATGCATTTATCGAGGCCCAGTTTTTTGAGCTGGATGCAGAGGCAGCCCGACAGGTACCACAGGTGGATTTCGGCTAGCAGCAGCCCCTCCGATGCTGAACATCCTGAAGGTGTTCGTGCTGCTGATGGGCACCATCAGCACAACATTGCTCGCTAACGAGCGCATAACCCGCTTCCACAGCGACATTACAATTCACCCGGATCGATCTCTGGAGGTCACGGAAACCATCGATGTTATCGCACAAAATGCGACCATTCGACACGGAATTTATCGAGACTTCCCAACCGTCTACCCTCACCCCGGGTGGGGCGACCTGGGCATCCGTGAAAAAACCAGCTTTGAAGTTCAGCAGGTTACTCTGGACGGAGAAAACAGCCCGTGGCACCAGACCAGCCTCATCAACGGAGTGCGCCTGTATATTGGTGATCCGGATCAGTACGTGTCTCGCGGACCGCATCGCTACAGGATCCGATACCTCAGCACTAATCAAATATCCCGGCAGGGCGAAAACGATGTATTGCACTGGAACGTAAATGGTCAGGGCTGGGTGATACCAAACGACGTGGTGAGCGCAACAGTGCGTTTCCCCGGTAAGGGCGTTGTAACAGATTATGGCGCATGGACGGGCGTGAGTGGCAGCCTCACTTTCGATGCAATCATCGAGAAAAGCAACGATGGTACACTTGATTTTATCTCAAGCCGGCCTTTCGCTGCGTTTGAAGGCCTGACGATCTATGTCAGTCTGCCCCCGGGCAGCATTAACGCGCCGCAAGGGCAATTCTTGCGCCTGGTACGGGACAACCTGAAGTGGTTTATCGGAATGTTAATGCTATTGCTTCTGCCGCTGTACTACTTCAAAGCCTGGCGCGCGGTAGGACGCGACCCGCAAAAAGGCGTGGTGGTCGCGGACTACCATCCAGCACGCGGCCTATCACCGGCTGCGCATCGCTTCATCACGACAAACGAGGCCGATAACGTCGCTTTTACATCCGCAATAATTAATATTGCCATTAAGGGTTTTGCGCGCATTGAACAGGGCCGGGACAAATCTTTCACACTTTACAAAACCAGCCCGGACAAACAAACCACCAAAGCCCTTACGCTAAGCAACATTGAAGTCGTGGTGCATAAAACCCTGTTTCATAATCAAGACCAGATAAGCCTCGGCGGCGACTATAATAAAACTGTTGCGCTGGCCAAAAAACGCCTGGCCAAACTTCTCAAATTAGAGTGGCGTGATAGCGTGTACCGGGATAACCGCCACTATTCCTGGATAGGCCTGGTCGTCGGCGCCGGGGCGCTGACCCTGTGCGGCCTGCACCTGGCCAATGCTCAATTCCAGGTTGCGCATTTATTGCCGCTAGCGATTTTTGTATTCGCCGGTATCGCTGTTACACACAACAAGTTCAAATTGTTCACCCTGATTCCTGCGGCTTTTTTCGTCGTTTCCGGTTTACAACAAACTGCGTTTACGCTTTTCAATTCTTATAGCATGATTTTTCTGAGCCTCTTCGTAACGGGGATATTCGCCCTGTTTCACTACCTGCTCAAAGCGCCGACACCCTTCGGGCAAAAAATACTGGATGAGATCGAAGGCTTCAGGCTCTATCTTTCAACCGCTGAGCAACATCGCTTAGACATCCTGCATCCACCCGATAAAACGCCTGAGCTATTCGAAAAACTACTACCCTATGCAATCGCACTGGGTGTGGAAAATGAGTGGAGCCAGCAGTTTGCGGGCATTTTGGAACAAACAACAAAAGAACAGGACGGCTATCGGCCGGGCTGGTATTCGGGCCGGCTCAAGGCCGCCACGCTGGGTTCAACACTCGGCTCAGGCCTCGCCAGCAGCGTAGCTGCTTCATCCACCGCGCCCAGTTCATCCGGCGGTGGTTTTTCCGGTGGTGCCGGGGGGGGTGGCGGCGGAGGGGGAGGGGGTGGCTGGTAACAATCCCGTTTAGCTAATCTCTAGTTCTCTTACATTATAAAACGCCGTTAGCACCTGCAGCAGGTACGCACTATCTGCTGCGCCCGCCAATTCCCGGATGGAATGCATGGCCAATTGCGGCGCGCCAATATCTATAGTTCGAATACCCAGTTCAGTTGCGGTAATAGGCCCGATGGTTGAGCCGCAACCCATATCACTGCGCACCACAAACCGCTGATAGGGCACGCCTTCATTTATACAAAGCTGCGCAAAAAATGCCTGAGTTTCGCTGTTGGTCGCATAACGCTGGTTATGGTTGATTTTAATCACCGGCCCGGCGTTTAATTTTGGCTGGTGTTTGGGTTCGTGCCGGTCGGCGTAATTCGGATGGACTGCGTGCGCGTTGTCGACGGATATAAGCAGAGATTTTTCCAGCGCCCTGCGATAGCTAAGCTCATCACCACAGACCTGCCGCAATACGGATTCCAGGAACGGCCCGCCTGCTCCAGCGGCGCTGGCACTACCCACCTCCTCATGATCATTCAACACCAACACGCAGTTGCGCTGTTGCCCTTGCTCCAACAAGGATCGCAAACCGATATAGCTGCTCAATAAATTATCCAGACGCGCAGAAGCGATCAGATTTTCACGCAATCCTATAATTGCGGGCGCTTGCGTATCATACAAGCTTAGTTCAAAGGCCAGAATGCTATCAAATGTTTCCTCAGGGTACTGTAGCATCAACTGTTTTAGCAACAGATCTTGTAGATCCGGCTCATCATCAAGCAGATCCAGTACCGGCGGCAAGTGGTTTTGCCGGTTTATTTCGTTCTTTTCATTAACCTCTCGATTTAAATGGATCGCCAGGCTGGGAATGCTGCCCACCGGTCGCTGAAAATCAATCAGGCGATTCTGTAGTTTGCCATTTTTATCTTTAAGCGTGATACGGCCGGCAAGTGATAAGTCGCGATCAAACCAGGGCGATAGCAAGGCCCCGCCGTAGACCTCGACACCCAACTGAAGATACCCCAACTTATTGTATGCGGCATCCGGTTTAAGTTTTAAACAGGGGCTGTCGGTATGCGCGCCGATCAAAGAAAACCCCTGCTCCAGGGGCGCGTTGAGTGAAACCGCAATCAGGCTGGACCCATTGCGACGAACGTAAAACTGTCCGGTCCGGGAGAAGGAATCACCGGGATTATATTCCGTATAAGCTGCGGTATTTAGTAGAGTACACGCGTTTTCGACCGCGTGAAAAGGCGTGGGTGAGCGGCGGATGTAATCAATCAGGTCTCGCGCTATCTGAGCCGTCTCCTGCGGATCTTGTACCTTGCTGTTTGTGTTTTGCATATGCTATTTTAACTGCGATAATGTCTGTGTTGGGGTATCATTCCCTTGATTATACGAACAAAACATCTTTAAACCTGAAAATGCTTGCTGATTTATGAATATTCTTGTCACTGGTGGCGCTGGCTACATTGGCTCCCATACCGTAAAACAACTGATTGATGCAGGGCATCGGGTGGTGGTACTGGATAACTTTTATTCGGGGCACCGCTGGGCGATCGACCCGGCTGCGACTCTGGTGGAGGGCGATATCGCTGATTCTGACAGCGTTAGTCAGGTTCTTCAAACGCACAATATTGATTCCGTTGTCCATTTTGCCGGTTATATCGTGGTGCCCGAATCGGTTTCGGATCCATTTAAGTATTATGAAAACAATGTGGTAGGCTCTCTGCGGTTAATCAATGCCTGCGAACAAAACGATGTACAACGCTTTGTCTTTTCCTCCAGCGCGGCGGTATATGGTTTACCGGACAGTAAAAAAGTTGATGAAAATGCCCGGTTGAATCCGATCAACCCCTATGGCAACAGCAAGTTAATCACCGAAATGACGCTGAATGACGTCGCTAATGCGTATCAACACAAAGATACGCCGTTTAAATTCGTCGCCCTGCGTTATTTTAATGCCGCTGGCGCTCAAATTGCCGGGAATCTGGGCCAGGCGACACCCGAAGCGACACATCTTATTAAAGTTGCCTGTGAAGCGGCCACCGGGAAACGCGAGCAAATGAAGCTCTTTGGTACTGATTACGATACGCCCGATGGCTCCTGCGTCAGAGATTACATACACGTCGAAGATCTAGCCGCCGCCCACCTCAAAGCCCTGGATTACCTTGCAGACGGCGGCGATTCCATTCGCCTGAACTGTGGTTACGGACAGGGGTATTCCGTTAAGGAGGTGGTGGCCATGGTTAAAAAAGTCAGCGGTGTCGATTTTACTGCGATTGAAACCGGTCGACGCGCAGGCGATCCGCCCAGCTTAATCGCGGACAATACTCAAATTAAGCGTCTGCTGGGGTGGAAGCCCCAATATGATGACCTGGAACTCATTTGTCGAACGGCCTTCAACTGGGAACAAACCTGGCAGGCTCGCCAGTAACGCCAGAGGCCACTCAACATGAGATTCGCTTTCGCATTATATAACTATTTTCCGTATTCGGGTCTGGCACGCGATTTTCTGCGTATCCTGCTCGAAGCCGTCGAGCGCGGTCACAGCGTTGAAGTATATGTATCCAAATGGCAGGGCGAGAAACCGGAAGGGGTCAATATACATATTCTAAATGCCTCGGGTATTACAAATCACGGCCGAAATGCTCAATTTCATCGCCGTTTCAATAAAGCCATTTCTAAGGAGCATTTTGACGCGGTGGTGGGCTTTAATAAAATGCCGGGGCTGGACATCTATTACGGTGCGGACTATTGCTATATTGCTCGCGCCAAGCCCCGGTACGGCCCAATATATCGAGTTACCCCGCGCTATCACTACCAACACGCATTTGAACACAGCGTATTTCATGCGCATGAGGACACCACCATCTTTTCGCTTTCTTCGCGTGAGATGGGCGTTTATCAACAGCATTACGGGACTCCCAGAAGCCGTTTTGTTATGATGCCACCCACCCTGGACGTGGCGCGCCGGCTGACCGGTGATTACCAAAAAATACGACAGGACAAGCGTGGCACGCTGGGGCTAAAAGATGAAAAACTCTTGCTGTTTATAGGCTCGGGCTTTAAAACCAAAGGCCTGGATCGAGCCATCAAAGCCTTGCATGCCTTGCCGGATGAGCTCAAAAATAATACCCGTTTATTCGTAGTTGGTCAGGATAATACGACCCGTACCTACCAATCACAGATTGCTAAATTGGGCTTAAAAAACTACGTCTCTTTCCTGGGCGGGCGCGATGACGTCCCTGAACTGATGATCGCAGGAGATTTGCTAATCCATCCTGCATATAGTGAAAACACCGGCACCGTGATTCTGGAAGCCATCATATCCGGCTTACCGGTAATTGCCACTGATGTATGCGGCTATGCTCCACATATTGCCAAAGCCAAAGCCGGGCAAATACTCTACTCACCGTTTGAGCAGTCTGTGCTAAACCAGGCGCTCACCACCATGCTGGTCTCTGATAAACGCGATGTCTGGCGACAAAATGGGCTGGAATACGGTAAAAACCCGGAACTGTACAGAATGCCCGAAACCGCGGTCAACGCGATGGAAACCTGGGTACACGATCATGCTCAATATGATACATCAACGGATGAAACGCCTCCGCTCGGTGGCGATATTTACCTGAGTGATGAACTGGTAACACATTACGACCGCCCGCTGGATATACAAAGCATCATGCAGACCGACGGCGAAATTGTTCGCGAGGCACCCGGTCGACAGACCGTTTTATTCAGCCATGGAAACAAGAATTATTATATTAAAAGTCATACCGGAGTGGGTTGGGGGGAAATTCTTAAAAACCTGAGTTACCTGAAAAAACCCGTCATAGGTGCGCAGAACGAATGGCACGGTATCCACCACCTCGACCGCATTAATATTGAAACCATGACACCCGCAGGCTACGGCATGGTTAACCGGAACCCAGCACGTCGTAAATCGTTCATTATTACTGAAGCACTGGAAGACACCATCAGCCTGGAAGAATTTTGTGGCCGATGGACAAGCTGCCCACCTCAAGATTCACGTGAAGTTCGCTTTAAACGCTGGTTAATTGATCAGCTATCCCGAATAACCCGCGTCATGCACAACAGTGGCGCTAATCACCGGGACTATTATCTCATTCATTTCCTGTTACGCCGAGGTTATGATGAAAACCAACAACTTTCGCAGGATAACAGCCATTTATTTCTGATTGATTTGCATCGCATGCAGTTGCGTAAACGTACCCCCTATCGATGGCGCGTTAAAGATGTCGCAGGCCTGTATTTTTCCAGCATGGATATGAATCTTAGTACGCGTGATTTATACCGGTTCATGGCAATTTACAAGGGTAAAACACTGCGTCAAACCCTGACTGAGGATGCGCGTTTCTGGAAGGATGTTCGAAAGCGAGGCCAACGCGTATACCGAGCCGAAAACAGCCGCCAAAAACCGGCGTTAGCTCAAACGCACAAACAAAATGCTGCATAGTAAAACGAGAGCTGCTGGCGGTGGCATTTGGCAGGCCGCCCGGAATCTTCACTGGTACTGCGCGACCAGATATATCTATTGCCATGCTTAAACGCTATAGTTATTGGATTGATACCGAATATGACACGCCCCGGTTTAAAGGTGAACTGGAACAGATATCGATGGATAAAGGTCATAAAGAGACGATCATTAAAGAGGATATCGCCACATCAATCTGGCGCTGGAACCACCCGCCCCGGGCATTGCTCGTAAAGCGTTATAACACCCGGGGAATCTGGCACGCTATCAGACGCTCGTTCAGAAAAAGCCGGGCTGATAACTGTCGAAACATGGTCAGACTTTTCGCCCGAGCTGGAATATATACTGCACCGAATGTGGCCGTAATCCAGGAGTGGTTTGGGCCGTTTAAGCTACGATCCTGGTTTATCAGCGAGTATATAGAGGGGGAGTTGATGGTCCATTATTTTGCCGACCTTACCGATGAAGCACATTCTGGCGCCGAACTGGATGAATTGAAAACTAACACTGAAAACTTGTTTCGGTCATTACGCGCGAGGCAATTATCTCATGGCGATTTAAAGGCGAGTAATATAATATTGTCGAGAGACCGCCTTTATGTAATAGATCTTGATGCAGCGCGCGCGCACAAAAACAATTCGACTTTTTTGCGTGCCCATCAAAAAGATCAGGCGCGATTTATGAAAAACTGGTTATCAAACGCATACGCTCATAAATTGTTTGAACCGTTAATAAACCAACACCACACTTTATAGTCAAGCAGGTAAAAAATGCCCAAACAAACACGATCCAGCACAGCCACTTTAATTCTATTCATATTGTTATGGGCGCCCATACAACTAAATGCCGGGGAACAAAAAGCAGGCCCTATCCAGGCCTCCTATAGCGCCGAACAGGTCGCCCCCTCTACTTATGTGATACACGGACCACTGGCTGTCCCGAACCCTGAAAACCAGGGTTTCATGAATAACCCGGCTTTTGTAATTGGTGACTCCGGCATTATCGTTATTGATGCCGGCAGTACGGTACAAGTTGGAGATATGGTGCTCGAGCAAATTAGTACGGTGAGCGATCTACCCGTTGTTGCCACCATTACTACCCATGTCCATGGAGATCACTGGTTGGGAAATCAGGCCATCGCTGAAACTTATCCCGATGCGAAACACTATGCGCACCCGGCGATGATCGAACAGGCCAGTGCCGGAGAAGGACAAAGCTGGGTAGATCAAATGCGCGCACTCACCAACGGCGCCAGTGCTGGCACAGTTTATTTACCACCAGACACGACAACCGATGACGGGGCAGAGCTTAAAATTGCGGGTAAAACATTTCGAATATTTCACGATCCTGTTGCACATACCGACAACGACATCACCATTTTACTGCTGGATGATTCGGTGTTATTCCTGGGGGATACTGTGATGAACAATCGCGTAGGACGCCTGGATGACGGTAACTTTAAAGGTTTGATTGCCTTCCTGGACAGAATGTTAACTGTGGACGCTAAGGTCTATGTCCCGGGCCATGGTGCGACCGGCGACCGGCAGGTTGTCGAAGATTTCCGGAACCTGTTTGATACAATTTATTCTACCGTAGCTGAACAATATGATAACGGGCTGGCCGATTTTGAAATAAAGCCCATTGTTGAAGACAGAATCAACGACATAGCGACCTGGACCGACCTGAAACAAGCTTTGGGTAAACTAGTAAGCCTCGCCTACCTGGAAGCTGAAGAAGACGCATTTTAAGCGTCGCCGTAAACGCGCATCGATATTAAAAAATGACGAACAAATCAAAAACCGTAGCTTCACTCTGCCTGGCAATCTGGCTTTGCGCGCTACCCGCTGCTGAAGCACGGTCGGATGGGCGCCCTGATTACGAAAGGGAAGCTCGGCTTGCCGAGCAAATAGTAGACGATATTTTCGACGGTGAACCGATCTGGCTTGACGCAAATAACCACCAGTTTCTAGGTATACATACGCTCAATGAGGAAGAAAACAAAGGTACGGTACTAATTTTACATGGCCGTGGTTACCACCCGGACTGGCCGGAAGTGGCGGCGCCGCTACGAACCGGTTTGGTAGATGCGGGTTGGTCTACGCTTTCAATTCAAATGCCGGTTTTACAAAAAGGCCGCCTGTATTACGATTATTTGCCTTTGTTTAAGTTTGCGCGTGGCCGGATTGAATCCGCCATCAGCTACATCGCCAGTACATCTGATCAACCCATCATTCTCGCGGCACACAGCTGCGGTGCTCACATGGCCAATGACTGGTTGAACAATCGAAATGATTCTAAAATAGATGGTTATATCATTATGGGGGCAGGGGCAACTGACTACCGCCAGGAGCTTAAAACCCCCTTCCCGTTTGCAGGGATGAGGGTGCCGGTGCTTGATTTGCATGGGGAGTTGGAGTTTCCCCGGCCAATCGCTATGTTGCCCGAACGTATGGCATTGCTGGACGCTGGCGGAAACCCGGGCTCAAAACAAATTATGCTGCTCAACGCCGATCATTATTTTCATGACGCTGGTGATCCCTTAACTGAAGTGGTTGCAGGCTGGCTCAACACAACTGATTTTTCAGCTCAACGTTAATCCTTCTTTTTCCCTGTTCTGGTTTTTTCACGCTATATGTATATTCCACCCCGGCTCTTTTCTCCTTTAAGCAGGTGTTTTGTGGATAAGACTTAAAATTGTGGATAAATCGCCTGTTTTCCCCTAAACTAGGCGATCACATTTCAGTGTTATATTAATAATAATCCATATAATCAGATATTTATATCATGTCTGATCTGTTTATAACAACTACAAATAATTGACTAAATTTTGAACACAGATGAATTCTGGCAGCATTGCCTCAAAACACTCGAAAAAAATATTACCGAAGAAACGGTAAATAACTGGGTGCTACCCCTTCAGCCCATCATGAAGCAGCAAAAACTTCGTCTATTGGCCCCAAACCGGTATGTTTATAATTACGTGAAACGTAACCTGGCTGATGATATACGTAAAACCGTTGCGATTATCGATCCAGGTATTGAAACAATCAGTTTTGAAGTTGGCACCTATGAACCCGCTGATGACAATCAAAACACGCCATCAATTGACTTCAGCGACAGCCTTAACGCGAAAGCAACCGCTAACCAGCGCCTGTCCCTTAACCCTAATTTTACCTTTGGTACTCACGTAGAAGGAAAGTCCAACCAACTTTCCCGCGCTGCGGCCATGCAAGTGGGTAACAACCCGGATAGCGGTTTTAACCCCCTGTTTATCTATGGTGGTGTGGGCTTGGGTAAAACGCACCTGATGCAGGCTGCTGGCCACCTTATCCTGGACAACAACCCCGCAGCTAATGTCGTTTATATCCGCTCAGAAGTATTCGTAGCGGATATGGTAGATTCTCTGAGAAACAACCGCATGGATAAGTTTAAGAGCCATTACCGTTCTTTAGACGCGCTACTGATTGATGATATCCAGTTTTTCGCGGGTAAGAACCAAACCCAGGAAGAATTTTTCCATACTTTCAATGAGTTATTAGAAGGCCAAAAACAAATAATTATTACCAGCGATAGGATACCTCAGGCACTGCAGGGCGTCGAAGAGCGATTATTATCGCGCTTCGGTAGCGGCCTTACCGTACAAATTGAGGCGCCGGAACTTGAAACTCGCGTCGCCATACTGGAGGCTAAAGCAGGTAAATTAAAACTCGATTTATCCGAAGACGTCGCGTTTTTCATTGCTAATGTCATTCATTCGAATGTGCGTGAACTAGAGGGGGCACTACACCGCATATCAGCATACGCACAGTTTACTGATCGATATATTGATGTTGACCTTGCTCGAGACGCGCTTAAGGATCTTCTAATTTATAAAGACCGGCAACTCAATGTAGATAATATTCAACGGTTGGTCGCGGACTATTTCAATATAAAAATTTCTGACCTGATATCCAAAAGCCGAGCGCGTAATGTAGCCAGGCCAAGGCAAATGGCGATGTCGTTTGCAAAACAATATACCAATTTAAGTTTGCCTAAAATAGGAGCAGAATTTGGTGGCCGGGACCACACGACAGTACTACACGCGTGTAGAAAAGTGGATGAACTGGTAAAAGATGATCTGAATTTTGAATCCGATTACAAAAGACTTCAGAAAATTATCGGAGGATAGCGATTCAGGCGCCCGTATATGTATATAATGTGTATAAGTTACATCTTACTCTGGATGAGCTGTGTGTAAGTTTGTGCATAAAGTAATGCACAATTACGTTAAAAGTTACTCACAGTTAATGCACAAGTAATTGTGTTGTAACTTATTGATTATAATGCGATAAAAAAGATATACCGGTTTCAACAGGACTAATAATAGTAACAAAATAGATTTTAAAATGAACATCAAAATTAAAAGAGAACAACTTCTACCCGCGCTGGTAGCCACATCAAGCGTGGTCGAAAAAAGACAAACTTTACCCATATTGTCGAATCTTCATTTAAAACAAAAAGACGGTGTATTATCTATTACTGGATCAAACCTTGAAGTTGAGGTCAATAAAACTTTAAGTGGTGTTAATTCGGACGAATTAGAAATCACACTCTCTGCAAATAAGCTTCTGGAAATCTGTAGAGCTTTGCCACCAGGCAGCAGTATTAATATAAAGGTTGAACCGGGTAAGGCAATATTAACGTCTGCCAAAAGTCGTTTTACCTTGAAATCATTACCTGCAAATGAATTTCCAATGCTTCAGGCTGTGGAATACCAGGAGCGCTTCACATTGCCTGTTCGAGAATTCAAAGAAATATTGGAACTAACTGCTTTCTCTATGGCGGCACAGGACGTACGTTATTATCTAAATGGAATATTACTGGAAGTGGATAACAACAGGTTGGTTGCGGTTGCAACGGATGGCCATCGGCTATCGAAAAGTGAGGCTCGGTTAGATAATAACCAAACACCCGATAAGCATCAAATAATTATACCGCGTAAAGCCATTCAGGAAATTATGCGTTTACTAAATACGGTAGCTGAATCTGAAGGTGGGGGGGGGGCAGAGCCCGAAACCGTTAAACTAGAATTAAATAACAAACATTTAAAGTTAAGTGCGTCAGACACGGTTATTACTTCTACGCTTATTAATGGCCAGTTTCCGGAATATGAATCGATACTGTCAGCTGATCTGGATAAATCGATTCAAATCGATCGGCAACAATTTCTGGAATCTTTAACACGAATTTCTGTGCTAACCAATGATCGCCTGCATGGTGTCCGTTTAAATTTTAAAGATAATGTGCTTAAAGTTTCAACCAATAATCCAGAGCAGGAAGAGGCCGAAGATGAATTGCCTTGTGTTTATGACGGCGATGAAATCACAACCAGTTTTAATGTTAATTATATTATTGAGGCACTTAAGGCAACCAATAGTGAACACATTATCATTAATATCAAGGATAAAGATTCAGTTTGCCTCCTTCAAAAACCAGGCGATGAGTTATCTTCATGGCTGGTCATGCCTATGAGGTTATAACATCAGAAACGTACAACTTACACGATTTATGATTCTGTCGGTTGGAGGTTTCACGTGAAACATATAGAGGCCGCCACTAATAGGCGGCTTTTTTGTTCATAACATTTTTACTCAATAAATAATTCCATGTTAGGCCAGGATAGTAGTAATGCGATGGAGGTGCTGGATAAGGTAGAGGCTATACTGAATCCGATTCTTTCCCCGCGACAACCTATGCAATCGGTGGAAAAATCAATAGGGCCACTAGGTAAAGAGGCGCAACTCTTTGCTCTACATTGGATCGAAGTCATATCGGTTAGCAATATAGAGTTAAGCTATAGCTTTGCGATCCTCATTCGTCAGGCTATGGCTAGTTTAGGGTTCAAGGGGTCACGGGCCTGGCTGTTAAAAAGTCTGGCATTGTATGATCGAGAAGGGTTATACCCTGCAATATTGGTATTGCAAGATATAAACGGGTTCAAAGATCGATATATTCAAAAACCGTATACTTGCAAACTGTCAGAAGTTAAACCGCACCTGGATATATTTATACGCGGTTTGGCCGGACGCTCTCTATTGGTTAAAACAGGCGAAGAGGTTTTTACGGATACGCAGTATCTATTTTTGCCGGAGTCAATTTCAAGGTATCGAGATAAAGAAAAAAACAGGGCGCTCTATAAATCCATGGCGTGTTTTCTTTGGGCGCAGACCTGGTACGGTACATTTAAACGAACAGGGTATGCGAACCCCACCACTCAAGCTAGACTGGATGCTTATGCAGACCTGGAAACCGCAAAACGCTATTTTCTGGCGCTGGAAAATATTCGTCTACTGGCGAAGATCCAGCGCGACTTGCCGGGTTTATACAGGGAAATGAGCGCATTGTGCCCTTTGATAACACCAGATGATGTGACCTGGAAAGCAATCAAACGGAAACTAAGCCTTGCTGAGGCCAATGTAGAGGATACATTTGAGGCGCTGGATGTGTTGACGAGCTTAAATATTCCAATAACTGCTACAGACTATCAGGGTGGCCTGAACCTGGATGACGTAGAGCTCCGGATAGAAAGCAGGAAAAGAAACGCTCTAAGTGAAATTGAAAACCTGCTAAGTAAAAATGAAATTAGTTTAGACCGGTTAGAACAGGCGATAGAAGCTTTTAACGAGGCTCAGCATGGTGGCGAGCAGTGCAATAATGATACCAGAGAGGGAGGGGGCGATGCTTTGCAGGAGCAAATAGAGGGGGGGGCGACATCTACCCGGGAAGAAATCAGTTTACAAGAATTGTTGAAGGCATTGAACCAGGATATCGCGCATTTCGATGACGGATTGTTAGGGGATATGCTCAATCTGGATCGTGACGGGGCGCCGGGGTCGATTACACACCAATCGCTGATATCGGAGGCCGGAGACTTTAAACGGGACACTCAAATAGAGCTGGATGAATGGGATTATCTCCGGCAGAATTATCGCAAACGATGGTGTCAGGTTAGCATCAGAGATGTCGTTGGTATTCAGGATGGTTTCCGGCAACAGACAAAAGAAAAATATCCCTTTTTATTAGCGCAAATTAGAAAAATATTTGAATCAATGCGCGACCAGCCCAGGTATGCTAATCGCCAGACAGACGGCGATGATATCGATCTGGATGCGGTGGTTGATACTTATACGGCTAAGTTGGCGGGAGAAGAACTAAGCGAGCGCATGTACATACGAAGGCAACAGAATGAACGAAGCGTTTCGGTTTGTTTGTTGGTGGATATGAGCGGCTCGACCAAAGGATGGATCAATCTTACGATGCGAGAAAGTTTGATTCTCTTTAGTGAGGCTCTAAACACCCTGGGTGATCAGTACGCGATACTGGGTTTTTCCGGGCTCACTCGCCAGCGCTGTGAAATTTATACCGTAAAATCATTTACCGATACAAAGGAACAGGAAATAAGTAACAGAATAGGTAATATCCAGGCAAAAGATTATACGCGTATGGGCTTTGCAGTAAGATATGCAACGCAATGTTTACTCAAATCAGAGGCGAGACATCGTATATTACTGATTTTGTCTGATGGCAAACCAGATGACTATGATGGCTACCAGGGGGAGTATGGTATTCAGGATACCCGTAAAGCGATACTGGAGGCTCAGGGGCTTGCAATCAACCCATTTAGCATCACCATAGACAAGCAGGCGCAAGTGTATTTGCCGCGTTTATTCGGCCCGGGGCAGTACATGATTCTGGATGATGTAAAAACCTTGCCGCTCAAGCTTTCTGAGGTCTATAAGAACTTAAGTACTTGATTCGTTATCAGTATCAAATATAATGTCACCCCGTATCCGTATTACCTGATTTATAGAACCCGCCTGTGTGAAAATTATACAGAATTCAGGGTTATTCTTTGAGCCATATGCCATGCTTTTGATGATAGACAATTACGATTCTTTTACCTACAACCTGGTCCAGTATTTTGGAGAGCTGGGAGAAGAGGTAGAAGTTGTTCGAAACGATGAATTTAGTGTTGACGCCTTACGCAATAAAAAGCCGGATTATCTGGTTATTTCTCCAGGACCGGGGACGCCCCGGCAAGCGGGAATCTCTATTGAGGCAATTAAGGCTTTCAGCGGAAAGATCCCGATCCTTGGTGTTTGTTTGGGCCACCAGAGCATCGGAGAAGCGTTTGGAGGAAACACCATTCACGCCAATACTTTAATGCACGGCAAAACAGACAAAATTTTTCACAAAGGCGAGAGTATTTTAAATGGCATGCCAGAACCCTTTATTGCCACACGCTACCACTCGCTCGTGGTAGACGAAAGCAATATACCCTCGTGTCTCAAGCCCACTGCGTATAGTGAAGATGGAGAGTTAATGGCTTTTAGTCACGTGACGGATCCCACGATTGGTGTACAGTTTCATCCGGAATCAATCAGCACAGAAAAAGGCAAAAAGTTGCTCAAAAATTTCCTTAATCTCGCTTAACAAAATTTTAATCTCTTACTCAATTACAGAGCCATGAGCGATATTCTTAATCAAATTTTGCGCGACAAAGCCGCCGAAATTATCACCAGCGCGGAGGCCGTTTCTTTGCCTGAATTAGCCAGGCGAGTCGAGAATCTGCCCTCGCCCCGCGGGTTTGAATCGTCTATTAGAGAAACGATTGATTCAGGCCGTGCTGCGGTAATAGCCGAGATTAAAAAGGCATCCCCCAGCAAGGGGGTTATCAGGGAAAATTTTGATCCTGCTCAGATTGCCCTGTCTTACGCCAACAATGGAGCGGCTTGCCTGTCGGTATTAACCGACCAGAAGTATTTTAAAGGCCATGCGGACTATTTAAAGCTAGCGCGCGCAGCGTGTAATCTGCCGGTGCTACGCAAAGATTTCATGATAGATCTCTACCAGGTATACGAAGCAAGGGAAATGGGTGCAGACGCCATTTTGTTGATTGTCGCTGCGCTGGGAGACCCAATGATGATAGATCTGGAGCAAACTGCCATGGCCCTTGGCATGGATGTACTGGTAGAAGTTCATAACGAGCAGGAACTGGAACGAGCGCTTTGTTTAAAAACGCCTCTGCTAGGCATTAACAACAGAAACCTGCGTACCTTTGAAACGACGCTCGATACAACCATAAGAATGCTGTCATTGATACCCGAAGACAAGATTGTTATTTCTGAAAGCGGTATTCATAGCCGGGGTGATATTGATTTATTGCGCGAACACAAGGTTAATGGTTTTTTAATTGGTGAAGCGTTTATGCGCCAGAAAGATCCCGGCCGCGCCCTATCAGACCTAATTTCATAATGAAATCAATAACTCCGCCTAAAAACCACCATGTTACGTTAAATGTTAATATGTGTCGTTAACATGTGCTATATAATTACTACTGTCCGGTATAATTTTCGTAGGATCACGATAAACGGCAGTACAACAATGTTTGCAGAAGACACTTATGTTTAGAGACTTAAAACCTAAATCCCGTTTTATCGTCATCCTCGCGTATGC